>JAODNQ010000059.1 GCA_025464695.1 Frankiales bacterium
CCACGGTGAGCACCCGGTGTCGGTCGGCCTCGTCGTGTGGGGCACCAGCGCCATGCGCACGGCCGGCGACGACATCGCCGAGGCGCTGTGGCTGCTCGGCGTCCGGCCGGTGTGGGACCAGGCGTCGCGCCGGGTCACGGGCCTCGAGCTGGTCTCCCGCGAGGAGCTGGGCCGGCCACGGGTCGACGTCACGCTGCGGATCTCCGGCTTCTTCCGCGACGCGTTCCCGCACGTGGTGACCCTGCTCGACGACGCCGTGCAGCTGGCGGCCGAGGCGCAGGAGGACGACAACCCGCTGCGGGCGCACGTCGAGGCCGACGTCGCCGCGGGTGCCTCGCGTCGGCAGGCGACGTCGCGCATCTTCGGCAGCAAGCCGGGGGCGTACGGCGCCGGCCTGCTCCCGCTGATCGACAGCCGCGACTGGAAGACCGACGCCGACCTCGCCGAGGTCTGGGCCGTCTGGGGCGGCTACGCCTACGGCAAGGGCCTGGACGGCGTGGGCGCGCGCGGCGACATGGAGCGGGTCTACAAGCGCGTGCAGGTCGCGGCGAAGAACCAGGACACGCGCGAGCACGACATCATGGACTCCGACGACTACTTCCAGTACCACGGGGGGATGGTCGCGGCGGTCCGGCACCTGACCGGCGTCTCGCCGGACGCGTACGTCGGCGACAGCGCCGTCCCCGACACCGTGAAGACGCGCACCCTGCAGGAGGAGACGCACCGGGTGTTCCGCGCCCGCGTGGTCAACCCCAAGTGGATGGCGGCGATGCGCCGGCACGGGTACAAGGGCGCCTTCGAGATGGCCGCGACCGTCGACTACCTGTTCGGCTACGACGCGACCGCCGGCGTCGTCGAGGACTGGATGTACGAGAAGCTCACGAGCGCGTACGTCTTCGACGAGACGAACCGCGAGTTCCTGCAGAAGAGCAACCCGTGGGCGCTGCGCGGCATGGCCGAGCGGCTGCTCGAGGCGGCCGAGCGCGGGCTCTGGGAGTCGCCGTCCCCGGAGGCGCTGCAGGGGCTCACCGACACCTACCTGCAGCTCGAGGGAGACCTCGAGGACCGGTAGTCCGAAGGCCCCCGTCCCCGCGAGCGTCAGGGTGTGGTCACGTCGTACGGCGTGTCCCTGACGATCCGCGGAAGATCGCGGCGGCCGGCCCCGACAGGCAGCGCCCGGCAGCGCTCTCGGCAGCGTGCCCGGCGGCCCGGCCGTCGGCGCGGGCCTGCTCCAACCCCTCAGCGCCCGTCGGCGCTGAAGTGCATCCAGTCCTTGCTGCTCGTCCAGGTCCCGCCCCAGGTCCAGCCGACGGCCGCGAACGCCCGGACCGCCGGACCGTCGTCGAGGTGCATCCCCGGCCGCACGTCGCGCCGGTCCCGGTACGCGCTCGCCAGCTCCGGGAGGACGAGGTCGCGCTTCACCTGCGGGTTCTGGAACGGGTCGAGGTCGACGGCGAGCCCGTAGGCGTGGGAGGAGAAGCGCTTCTGCCCGCGGGCAGCGCGGCAGACGTAGCCGGCGGTCAGGTTCCCGTCCCCGGTGGGCGCCGCCTCCATTTCCGCGGTCGTCGGCAGGCGCAGCTCCTCGATCGGGAAGCCCGCCGACCACAGCCGGTGGAACACCCCGAGCACGTCGTCCGCGACCTTCGCCGCGACCACGATCTCTCCGGTGTGCGCTCGGCCGTCGAAGCCGCGGAAGGCGACCCGGAGCAGGCGCAGGTCGGCGAGACCGACCGGACAGGCAGGAGACCAGGTGCTGCCCATGCGCGCCCGTACGGCGGCGTCGACCGGGAGGACGCGGCCGGCCCAGTGGCCGCCGGGCGGCGGGGGCAGCAGGTCGCGCGTGGGCAGGCTGCGTCGGCGCAGGACGGCGGGGGTGTCGAGCACCCGGCCGAACCCGTCGGGGCGCAGGGGCAGGGGCGAGGCGCCGACGGTCCAGGCGGGGGACGGGGAGGGGGACGGCGAAGGCGCGCGGGACGGCGAGGCGGGCGGTGGTGCGACGACGACCGAGGGGGCGGCGGACGGCCCCGCGACCGGTCGGTCCGGCGGCCCTCCGCAGGCCGCCACCGCGCACAGCAGCAGCGGGAGGAGCAGGCGACGCACCCCTCCAGGCTCGCACGCCTACCCGCGGCGCACGGCGTGCACGACCACGTCCTCGACGGTGCCGGACGCCGAGGCGTGCGGCGCGGCCCCGGGCCTCGGGCGGACCTCCGCGACGCGCACCTCGAAGACGTCGAGGTCCAGGTCGCCGACGACCTGCTCCGGGGTGGCGAACAGCGGAAGCCCTTCGAAGGGGGTCCCCGTGAGCGTCGCGGCGTGCGACGGCGCGTGGGCGACGAGCAGCAGGTGTCCGTCCGGGGCGACCGCCGCCGCGAGCCTGGCGTGGACGGCGGGCCGGGTGTCGCCCGCGGGGTGCAGGAAGCAGGCCGACACGAGGTCGAAGGTCGCCGCCGGCGGGCTCCAGGTCAGGACGTCGTGGTGCTGCCACGCGACCTGCAGGCCACGCTCCTGGCCGCGTGCCTCCGCCCGGGCCAGGACCACGCGCGACAGGTCGGCGGCGGTGACGGTCCAGCCGCGGGAGGCCAGCCACAGGGCGTCGCCCCCCTCCCCGCACCCGACGTCCAGCGCCCGCCCGGCGGGCAGCTGGCCGACCTCCTGCACCAGTGCCGCGTTGGGCTCCCCGCTCCACCCCCCGGCGTCGCCCTGCCGGTACCGCTCGTCCCAGGCCTGCTCGCTCATCACGTCGTGTCCCATGCGGCGCACCGTGCAGCAGGTGCTGCCGTCGTGACAACTCCTGTTGCCGTACCGGCAAACTGCGGCCGTGGAGGAGACCCTCACCGGCGTCGGGCCCCGGCTGCGCATGCTGCGCCTGGCCGGCGGCGCGACGCTCGCGGACCTCGCCGCGACGACGGGCATCTCCGTCAGCACCCTGTCCCGGCTCGAGTCGGGGCAGCGGCGCCCCACGCTCGAGCTGCTGCTGCCGCTCGCCCGGGCCCACCAGGTCCCGCTGGACGAGCTCGTCGACGCGCCCGAGACCGGCGACCCCCGCGTGCACGCCCGTCCCTTCGTGCGCGGCGGGGTCACGTTCCTGCCGCTGTCGAGACGGCCCGGCGGCCTGCAGGCGTACAAGATGGTCGTCCCGGCAGGGTGGCCGGCCGAGCCGGACGAGCTGCGTGTCCACGAGGGCCACGAGTGGCTCTACGTGCTGTCGGGCACGGTCCGGCTGCTGCTCGGCGAGCACGACCTCCTGCTGCGCAGCGGCGAGGTCGCCGAGTTCGACACCCGCACGCCGCACGCGCTGTCCAACCCCGGGAGGCAGCCCGCCGAGCTGCTCACCCTGTTCGGGCCCCAGGGCGAGCGGATGCACGTGACGGCTCGGCCTCGCTGAGGGGCCGGAGGTCGGGCATGCTCGGCCCATGACCTCCCCCGAGCACGGCGCACCCGGCCACGTGCACGACGCCGCCTGCGCGGCCGCCCACGGCGAGCTCGACCTGCCGGCCGACCCGCGTCGCCTCGTCCTCGTGTTCGACAGCCCGGTGGCCCGCGAGTGCGCGGTCCTCGCCGAGCGGCTCGGCTGGCCGGTGACCCTGGTCGACCCGGACCCGGCGCGCCAGGGGGTGCCCCGCGTGGCCGACGCCGACGTCGACGCCGGCAGCGACGTCGTCGTGTGCGACCACGAGCGCGAGGAGCTGGGCGACCTGCTGGCCGAAGCCCTGTCCCTGCCTGTCCGCTGGGTCGGCGTGATGGGCTCGCTGCGCCACACCGCTCCGCACGTCGAGGCGCTGCGCGCGCGGGGTGTGTCGGACGCCGACATCGCCCGGGTGCACCGCCCGATCGGGCTCGACGTCGGGTCGAGGACGCCGCCGGAGATCGCCCTGTCGACCGTGTGCGGGCTGCTCGCCGACCGGAACGGCCGCCCGGGCGGCCCCTTCCCGACCTCGTCCTGACCCTGCTCCGACCCGCAGCCGCCCTGCCCCTCCCGCGACCCCTGGAGCACCGCATGCGCCCGCCCGTGCCGCCCTTCACCGCCGAGACCGCCGCCCAGAAGGTGCAGGCCGCCGAGGACGCCTGGAACAGCCGCGACCCCGAGCGGGTGGCCGCGGCCTACACCGAGGACACCGTCTGGCGGAACCGGTCGGAGTTCGTCACCGGGCGGGCGCAGGTGCAGGAGTTCCTGACCCGCAAGTGGGAGGCCGAGCGCGACTACGCCCTGCGCAAGAGCCTCTGGGCGTTCACCGACGACCGGCTCGCCGTCCGCTTCCAGTACGAGTACCGGGACGCGCTGGGGCACTGGCACCGGGCCTACGGCAACGAGAACTGGGAGTTCGACGCCGACGGCTACATGGCGCGCCGCGAGGCGAGCATCAACGACGTCCGGATCTCCGAGCGGGAGCGGCGCATCGTCGGGCCCCGTCCGGAGTCAGAGCGCGGCGTGGACCTCCCGCTGGAGTAGGCGCCCGGCGAGGTGCTCGACGACGTGGCGCGCGTCCTCGCCGACACCGCTCATCCGCGCCGACCCCCACGTCCACTGCCAGGTCAGGCCGACGAAGCAGACGTCGGGGTCGGGCGTCACGCCGCGCCGGTGCAGCACCTGCCCGCGCTCGTCGAGCACGGGCACGTGCAGCCAGCTGTGGTCGGGGCGGAAGCCGATCGACCAGACCACGCTGGTGATGCCCGAGCCCTCGAGCCGCAGCGACGTCGGCTCGACGTCGGGCTGCCACACGGGCACGTAGCGCGGCTCGGTCGGGACGTCGAGGCCCTGCTCGGCCACGAACTTGTCGACGAGGTCCTTGACGGCCTCGCTGGTCTCGTCCGCGGAGTCCAGGGAGCGCCGGAGGTCCGAGCGGAACCGCAGCTGCCCGTCCGTGAGGCCGGTCAGCTGGCCGTACAGCTGCATGCCGTCCCGGGCGAAGGCGCGCAGGTCGATGTCGCGGCCGCCGTCGCGCCCGGTGACGTAGTGGTTCGCGCGGGCGGCCTCGCCGTCGCGGGTGGTCCGCTGGTCGGCCGTCGTCGCGTAGTAGCCGATCTCGTCGAGCCAGGCGACCACGTCCTTGCCGCGGTAGCGGCGGGCGACCCGCGGGGCGTCGCCCAGGCACAGGTGCACGCGCCGTCCTGCCAGGTGCAGGTCCTCGGCGATCTGGGCGCCCGACTGCCCGCTGCCGACGACGAGCACCTCGCCGGGCGGGAGCTGCTCGGGGTTGCGGTAGTCCTGGGAGTGCAGCTGCACGAGCCCGGCCGGCAGGTCCGCGGCCCACGACGGCACGACCGGCACCTGGTAGCAGCCGGTCGCGACGACGACGGCGTCGGCCGTGAGGTCCCCCTCCGACGTCGACACTGCGAAGCCCTCCCCGGTCCGGCGCAACGAGCGCACCCGGACGCCCTCGTGCACGGGCGGGTCGAAGCTCGCCACGTAGCGGTCGAAGTACGCGACGATCTCGTCCTTGACCATGAAGCCGACGGGGTCGTCGCCGTCGTAGGGGAAGCCCGGCAGCCGGCACTGCCAGTTCGGGGTGACGAGGCAGAAGCTGTCCCAGCGGGAGGACCGCCACTCCTGCGCGACCCGGTCCTTCTCGAGGACCACGTGCTCGATGCCGCGGTCCTTCAGGTGCCAGCTGGTGGACAGGCCCGCCTGCCCCGCGCCGACGACCACGACCGGCACGTGCCGGCCGGCGAGCAGGCTCACGCCTCGACCCGGACGACGTCGGCCGGGGCGTAGCGGGCCGCGGCGAGCTCGACGGCCTGCAGCGACGCCGCGGCCATGCTGCACGGGAACCCGTACCGCTCCTGCACCCGCGAGCTGGCGATGCCCAGGGCGACGCGGCTGCGCGACAGCACCTCCGACACCGGGTGCTCCGTGCCGGGCGGGAGGTGCTCGTGCACGACGAGCGAGGGGCTGTAGCAGCGCAGGACGCGGTCGTCGGGGAAGCGCAGCGTGAACGTGGTCTCGGGCACTAGGCGGTCACCTTCTGGTTCCGGGGACGGCTGGGGGAGTAGGCGTCGGGGCGGCGGTCGCGCAGGTGGTGCATCCCGCGCCGGGCGCGCGCGACCAGGGCCAGGTCGACGTCGGCGACGGCGAGACCGGGGGCGCAGCCGGTGCCGGCGAGCACCTCGCCGCCGGGGCTGACGACCTTGGCGCGACCGAGCAGGCGCAGCGAGCCGAAGCGCCCCCACTGGTTCGCCGACACGACGAACACCTGGTTCTCGGCGGCACGGGCGCAGTCGTAGAGGTCGAACATCCGCGCCTGCCGGTCGTCCGCCATGTCGGGCGCGGGGTCGGTGCGGCTGACCGGCCAGGAACTCATGAGGGCCACGACCTCGGCGCCGTCGAGCGCGAGGGCGCGGACCGACTCGGGGAAGGCCTTGTCGTAGCAGATGGCCATGCCGAGCCGCCCGACCGGGGTGTCGAAGGCCGCGAAGGCGTCGCCCGCCGTGTAGGCCGCGCCCTCCTGCAGCGGCTGGTGCACCTTGCGGTGCACGCCGAGCAGGCCGTCGCCGCTGACGCAGACGGCGGTGTTGTAGAGCGCTCCGTCGTCGCCCTGCTCGGCCAGGCCGACCGTGACGACGAGGTCGGCTGCCAGCGTGGCGAGCCGGCGCACCTCGGGGCCGTCGAGCCGGAACGCCGGCGGCAGCCCGTCGTCGAGGGCGTCGGCGCCGAGGCTGCCGAGGTAGCCGCCGAGGGCCGCCTCGGGGAGCACGACCAGGGAGGCACCCGCGAGGCGCGCGTCGTCGCACAGCCGCTCGACCGT
>JAODNQ010000052.1 GCA_025464695.1 Frankiales bacterium
GGCGACCGAGCAGCTCGCGGCCGACGTCTCGGCCGGCCGCACGCCCCGCCCCGACCTCGTGGTCTGGCCCGAGAACGCCTCCGACCTCGACCCGTTCACCGACCCCGGAGCGGCCGCGCTCATCGACCGGGCGGTCCGGGCCGTCGGCGTCCCCGTGCTGGTCGGCGCCGTCCTCGACGGCCCCGGCGCCGAGGTCAGCAACGCCGGCATCGTCTGGGACCCCGTGACCGGGCCGGGGGAGCGGTACGTGAAGCAGCACCCCGTCCCGTTCGGCGAGTACATCCCCTACCGGTCGCTGGTGCGCAAGATCAGCAAGAAGGTCGACCTCGTGCCCCGCGACTTCACGCACGGCACGCGCACCGGCCTGCTCGACGTCGGCCCCGTGCGGCTGGGCGACGTCATCTGCTTCGAGGTCGCCTACGACGGACTGGTGCGCGATGCCGTCCGGGCCGGTGGGACGATGATCGTCGTGCAGACCAACAACGCCACCTTCGGGCGCTCCGGGGAGACCGTGCAGCAGCTGGCCATGAGCCGGCTGCGGGCCGTCGAGCACGGCCGGTCTGTCGTCGTCGCCGCGACCAGCGGCATCAGCGCCGTGATCGCGCCCGACGGCGACGTCCTCGACCGCTCGCGCATCTTCACCCGCGACCTGCTCGTGGTGGACGTCCCGGTCCGGACCGCCCAGACCCTGGCCACCCGCGTCGGGCTGGTCCCCGAGCTGCTGCTGTCGCTGGTCGGCCTGGCCGGCCTCGTCCTCGCCCGGGTCCGCCCGTGAGCGCCCTGGGCCGCGTGCTCGTCGTCGTGCCCACGTACAACGAGGCCGACAACCTGCTCGTCATCGCCGACCGGCTGCACCGCGCCGTGCCCGACGCCTCCCTGCTCGTCGTCGACGACGGCAGCCCGGACGGCACCGGCAAGCTCGCGGACGAGCTGGCCGCTGAGGGCGACTGGGCCCACGTGCTGCACCGGACGCAGAAGTCCGGCCTGGGCGCGGCCTACGTCGCCGGATTCGCCTGGGCCGCCGAGCACGGCTACGACGTCGTCGTCGAGATGGACGCGGACGGGTCCCACGCCCCGGAGCAGCTGCCGCGCCTGCTGGCCGCCCTGGAGGACGCCGACGTCGTGCTGGGGAGCCGCTGGGTGCCCGGCGGCGAGGTGAAGAACTGGCCCAAGAGCCGCGAGGTGCTCTCGCGCGGGGGCAACGCCTACACGCGGATCGCCCTGGGCCTGCCGCTGCGCGACGCGACCGGCGGGTACCGCGCCTACCGGCGTCACGTCCTGGACGGCCTGCCGCTCGGCGAGGTGTCCAGCCAGGGCTACTGCTTCCAGGTCGACCTCGCCTGGCAGGCGTGGAAGGCCGGCAACCGGGTCGTCGAGGTGCCGATCACGTTCGTCGAGCGCGAGCGGGGCGAGTCCAAGATGAGCCGCGACATCGTGCTCGAGGCGCTGTGGCGCGTCACCTGGTGGGGCATCACCAGCCGCCGCTCCCGGGACCGGCGGCCGCAGCGGCTCGTCCACGACGAGGACGCGGGCTGATCGTGCGCCGCGCCGTCGTCCCCGCGCTGGTCGTCGCCCTCGTCGTCGTCCCGCTGGTCGAGCTGTACGTGCTGATCCAGGTCGGCCAGGTGATCGGTGCCGGCTGGACCGTGCTGCTGCTCGTCGCGGACTCGCTCCTCGGCGGCTGGCTGCTGCGCCGCGAGGGTCGCCGCACGTGGGCGGCCTTCCGGGCGGCCAGCAGCCGCGGCGCGGTGCCCGGGGCGGAGGTCGCCGACGGCGCGCTGGTCATCCTCGGCGGCGCGCTGATGATCACCCCCGGCTTCGTCACCGACGCCTTCGGGCTGGCGTGCGTCCTGCCGCCCTCGCGCCGGGTGCTGCGCCGCGCCCTGCTGTCCTACGCCGCCCGGCGCGTGGTGGGCGGTCGGCCCGGCCGGGGTCGCGTGGTCGAGCACGACCTGTAGAGACGCCGCGAGCCGCGTCCCGTGTGGGACGCGGCTCGACGTGCGGGAGCGGACTAGGCCGTCTTCTTGCCGGCCTTGAGGGCCGCCTTCACCTTGCCCTGGTTCTCGTGGAGGACGGCGAGGCGCTCGGCCAGGACCTCCTCGAGCTCGGCCACGCTGCGGCGCTCGAGCAGCATGTCCCAGTGGGTGCGGGCCGGCTTGCCCTTCTTCGCCTCGGGCTGCTCGGCGTCGCGCAGCAGGGCGGTGCTGCCGCAGACCCGGCACTCCCAGGTGGGCGGGACGTCGGCCTCGGCGGCGAAGGGGACCTCGACGCTGTGGCCACGGGGGCAGTCGTACGCTGCGTGCAGCCGGGGAGCGAACTCGGTGTGCCGGTCGCTCTCGTAGCTCACAGCCCCGAGGCGGGTGCCTCGCAGGACGCGGTCGCTCATGGGGGGCCTCCCGATCGAGTGTCTGTCTGTGCAACGACCAGACGTCCGTCAGGATTCCCCACCGCCGCCGACCAGAACCGTCCCGAGCAGGAGGGCCACCGTGAGACCGCCCCCGGCCCTCGGCTCGCCCGGCCGGCAGGCCGCGCTGGTGCGGGTCGGCGCGGGGCTCGTCATGCTCGCCCGGCCCCCGTCGGTCGGGCAGGTGCTCGGCTCCCGGGAGCCCGCCGCGGCCTGGGCGGTGCGCATGCTCGGTGCCCGCGAGGTGGCCCTGGGGCTCGCCGTCCTCGGGTCCGGGACGCCGTCGTCGCTGCTCGCCGGGGCAGGCAGCGACGCCGTCGACGCGCTCGTGCTCGGCACCGCGTTGCGCCGGGGCGAGCTCGGCCGCACCCGCCTCACCCGTGCCCTGGCCGGCGCGTGCACGGCCGGAGCGGTGACCGCGACGGCGGTGCAGCTGCGCGAGGCGATCCGGACGATCCGGACATCCCGGGTTAGGACGACCGCACTCGGGGCTCCTCGCGACTGAAGAGCGGCCCCAGGACAGCCGAGGCCTCCTACATCACCAGTCGCAGGAGTCCCAGGAGGCGCGCCGTGTCCTACCGACAGTTGTCGGTCCGTGACCGGTTGCGCGGGCTCCTCGTCCTGCTCGTGGCCGCCGGTCTCGCGCTCCCGCTGCTCGTCGCCGCCGGTGGGAGCAGGCTGCGCGTCGACGACGTCGTCGCCCTGGCCCGCGCCCAGGTGGGCGACCGGTACGTCTGGGGCGGTACCGGCCCCGACACCTGGGACTGCAGCGGCCTGACCTCCTACGTCTGGCGCGTGGCCGGGGGCGTCGTCCTCCCGCGCGTGTCCGGCGACCAGCAGAAGTGGGCGGTGGCGATCCCGCGCGAGCAGCTGCTGCCCGGCGACCTCGCCTTCTTCGGCGACCCCGTGACGCACGTCGCCCTCTACGTCGGCGACGGGCGCGTCGTGGACGCCAGCTCCGCCAGAACGGGGGTGCTCGAGCGGCCGCTCTGGACCGCCAAGGACGCCCGGTACGGCCGGGTGCCCCGCCCGGACATGCCGCCCGTGCAGCCCTGGACCCCGCCCAGCCCGTCGCCGTCCGCCTCCCCGTCCCCGTCGGCTCCTGCTGCCGCGTCCCCGGCCCCGTCGTCCGTGCCCATGGTGAAGCCGGCCGTCACGGTCGCCCCTCAGGCCCGGCCGGCGACGCCGCGTCCGACCTCGGCCGCGCCGACCCCGACGTCGCGCGCGACCTCCGCGGCCGCGACCCGCCCGACCGCCGCGCCGAGCCCCAGCACGAAGGCGACGGCCAGTCCGAAGGCGACGGCCACGGTCAAGCCCGCCACTGCTGCTCCGGCGACCGGAGGCGCGAGGCCGGCTGCCACCGCCAAGCCGACCGCCGCCGCGCCCCGGCCCGCTGCGAGCACCAAGCC
>JAODNQ010000058.1 GCA_025464695.1 Frankiales bacterium
GGGCCGCGGGCCGCCGTCAGCCGCCCGGCGAGCGGCGCCACCAGCACGAGCGCCGCCGTCAGCGGCAGCAGGCGCAGCGCCGACGGCAGGGCGTCCCGGCCCTGCACGAGCTGCAGGAACAGCGACACGAAGACCAGCACCACGAAGACCGCGAGGCTGGTCGCGAACCCGCCCGCGGTCGCTCCGGCGAACACCCGCTGGCGCAGCAGGCCGGCGGGCAGCAGGGGGTCCGCGGACCTCCGCTCGACGACGACGAGCGCCGCTCCCGCGAGGACCGCGGCGACCAGGGCGAGCACCACGCCCCTCCCGAGCCCCGAGCGCCCCGCCAGGACCACGCCGTACGTCGCGGCGGCCAGGGCGAGGGCGGCCAGCAGCTGCCCGGGGAGGTCGAGCCGCCGACCGCCGGGCACCGCTGCCGCGGGTCCGGCGAGGGCGACCGCCGCGACGACGGCGCACAGCGGGACGTTCACCCAGAACACCGCCTGCCACCCCGACGCCTGCACGAGCAGGCCCCCCACCATCGGCCCGGCCACCAGGGCGAGCGCGCCGGTGGCGGCCCAGAGCCCCACGGCGCGTGCCCGGGCGGCCGGGTCCGGGACGGCGGCGGCGAGCACGGCCAGGCTGCCCGGCAGCACGAGGGCAGCCCCCGTGCCCTGGAGCGCCCGGCTGGCGACGAGCGCCCCGACCGTGCCGCTCAGCGCGCAGGCCGCGGAGCCGGCGCCGAACAGGCCGAGCCCGGCGAGCAGGGTCCGGCGCGCCCCGACGACGTCGGCCAGCGCCCCGCCGGTCAGCAGCAGGGCGGCGAGCGCGACCGTGTACGCGGTGACGACGCCCTGCAGCCCGGCGACGTCGGCGGACAGGTCGTCCTGCAGGTCGACCAGCGCGACGGCGACGACGGTGTTGTCCAGCGTCGCGACGAAGGCCGCCAGGCAGGTGGCGAGCAGGAGCAGCCGGGCCCGCACGGTCGTCACCGGCGGGACGCTAGTGCGCGTTAGCTGAAGTGCGCCTTCGGCACGACGCCGTGCACCCCGACGGTGCGGTCGACGACCTGCGAGACGGTGAAGTCCGCCCCGGCCGACAGGTAGGCGTACGCCGTCGCCCGGTCCATCCCGAGGTCGGCCGTCAGGAAGTCGAGCGCGTTGAGCACGGCTCTGCGCATGGCGACGTCGAGGACCGTCGTCTGGCCGTTCCGGGCGCCGTCGGGGTCGGACAGCCCGATGGGGAGCCAGGCGTCGGGCGTCTCGCCGAACGGGTAGCGGAAGGCGACCGACGGCGCGGTCCCGGCGCCCTTCTTGCAGACGGTGAGCCGGAAGGTCATCCGCAGCGAGCCCTCGAGGGCGGTCAGCGCGACCTCACCGCTGCCCATCGCCATGTGGGGGTCACCGATGTAGAACAGGGCGCCCGGGACGGCGACCGGGAGGTAGAAGGCCGAGCCGACCGTCAGCAGGTTGATGTCGATGTTGCCGCCGCCGACGGTCGGCGGGATCGAGTTGACCAGCGGGTCGTTGATCGCCGTCGTGTCCGACACCGTCGCGACGCCCATCATCCCGGCGAAGGGGCGCAGCGGGAAGGTCACCTTGCGGCCGCCGGACCGGGGGAGGAACGCGCTGGGAACGCCCTTCGCGCTGCTCCCCACCGGGGTGAACGTGGAGACGTTGCCGTACTTCCGGGGGTCGCCGGTGGCGCGCCCGTCGGTGCTGACCGGGGGCATCGCCTCCTCCGGCGTGAAGCCGCCGGCCGGCCCGGCCAGCTGCCGGGCGAGGGCGCCCTTGCCGTGCCGGCTCGAGATGACGCCGTAGGGGACGCGGGGCAGTGCCGACAGCAGCTCGACCTTGAGGACGTCGCCGACCTCGGCGCCCTTCACGAAGACCGGGCCGGTGACGACGTGGGGGCCGTCGACGTCGAAGTCGCGCGGGTGCCGGGCGTAGGAGCGGGCGACGTCGATGCCGTCCTGCAGGACCGCCGCCCGGGCGACGCCGTGGCTGCCGAAGAAGGCGACGGGGTCGCGGCCCTGGTCCTCCAGCAGTCCCTCGTGGCTGAGGCCGTCGATCGTCACGGTCCGCCCCGAGGCCATGACCAGGCTGGGCCGGGTCTGCGCCCGGGGGAGGTAGCCCCACAGCACCTCGTCGACGCGGGTCGGGAGGTAGTGGTCGCCGTCGACCGGCCCGACTCCGGGCTGCAGGACCTGACCTGGCAGGCGTGTGGGGGCAGGGGTGGCGGCCTGGGCGGCCCGGGTCGGGAGCAGCGCGCCGGAGGCACCGAGGGCGGCGGCCACCGCGAGGAAGCCGCGCCGGCCGAGGCCCTTCTCGAGGACCTCCGCGGCGGCCTGCGGGTCAGGGGCGGTGGCGTCGTCGGGCGAGCAGCTCACAGGCGTCTCCAGGGTCATGCGACGGCGGTCGGGCGGACGGGGCTGGTGCCGCTGAGCCGGCTCGGCGTGGCGGCGGTGCGGGCGACCAGGTCGAGCGCCCCTGGGGAGAGGAAGGTGCGGTCGAGGGTCCAGCGGCCGCCGGCCCCGGTGGAGGTCCGGGCGAGCAGCACCTCGCCCCGCGGTGTCCGGCGCAGGAGGAGCACGGGGGTGCCGGACGGAGCGGAGCCGGTGCTGCCGGAGAAGCGGTAGCGCAGCGGCCCGAGCCGCCGGACCGCCAGGCTCACGGGCGACGACACGCCCACGACGGCGGACGGCGAGAGGTCGGTGCAGTACCGCTGCACGGCGTAGAGGCGCGTGCTGCCGGGCGGTGTGAAGGGCAGCGCGAGGGTGCCGGAGGAGGGGACGAGGACCTGCCGCGCGAGCCGGTACGTCGTCGACGGGCGGCTGTAGGCGTACAGCTGCACCTCCGTGCCGGGGGTCGCCGTGACGGTGGCCGTCGCGGGTCGCCCGGCGACGACGGCAGGGGTCGAGACGGTCAGCCCGGGCGCGGGCCCGCAGGGCGGCGGCGGGGGGTCGCTGAACGTGGCCGTCGCGGTCGCCGACCGCACCCCCTCCCCGGACGCGACGACCGTCACCGGGCCCGGCGCCGCGCTGGTGACCCCGATCCGCGCGCTGGCGGTCCCCGTCGCGCTGCTGCGCGTGAGCACCACGGCGCGGGACGCCGTGGGGGAGGCGTCGCCGGAGGAGGCCCCGGACGACGGGTCGCAGAACGACGTCGTCGCGGTCCCCGTGGCGGCGAGGGACACCGTGACGGTCGGGGTGTCGGTGCTCGCGGCGCCCGCGGCGTCGACCGCTCCCACGGTCAGCGTGAGGCAGGTCGTCGCCGCGCCCGACGGCTTGGTCGGCGTGACGGTGAGGCCCGCGGTGGGAGCCGCGAGAGCCGGCGCCGCGAGGACGACGACGGCCAGGGGCAGGGCGGCGAGCAGCAGACGGCGGGACGGCAGCACAGGACCTCCGGGTGGGGAGGCGCCAGCGTGCCGAGCCCGTGTTGCCGGGCCGTGTCGCCGACGTGCCGTCCTGCTACTGCACGTGTCCCTGCTGCTGGCCGTTCCTGCTACTGCACCGCGTCCCTGCTACTACCGTGTCCCTGCTACTGCACCGCGTCGAGCAGGTAGCGGTGGTGGCCGAAGTCCTCGCGCCAGGGCAGGTCGAGCATGGTCATGACCGTCTCGTCGTACGGCTTCTCCGACGCCAGCAGGATCCGCTTCAGCTCGGCGTTCACGGCCGGCGACAGGTACTCGACCCGCCGCAGCCGCATGCTCCGCCCGTCCCCGGTCCGCAGGACGAGGACGCCGCCCCGGGCGCTGGCCCGCATCCCGCCGGCCAGGATGCTGCCGACCGGCGCCACCCGGTACGGGCCGAACTTGCGGACGGCGACGAAGCCGGGCCCGACGACCACCCGCCGCGACCACAGCGCGTACGACAGCAGCACGACGGCGGCAGCGGCCACCACGTAGTTCCACGGCGCGTACTGCGAGAACAGCGCCACGGGCACGTACAGCAGCGCGCCGAGGAACACGCTGGTCACGCCCTCCACGAGCGGGACGCCGACCATGCCCGTGCGCGGGTAGGGCAGCCCGCCCCCGGACCAGGCGGTCGTGACGGGCGGCGCGTCCGGGTCGACGGGAGCTGCCGGAGCCGGGACGCGCGAGGCCTTGGCGGCGGCGAGCTGCTCCGCCCGGCCGCGACGGCGCTCGGTCTCGGCGGCGGTGAGGTGGAACAGGGCCATCGGACACTCCCGGTGCAGGGCAGCCGGACGGCTGCGCCCGACCGTAGGCGCGCGCGGACCACGCCGCCCGGTGGAGCGGTCCCGGTGCGCCCGGCTCCTAGGCTCGAGGGCGTGACCGCCCCCCGCACCGTCGCCGTGGTGGGGGCGGGCGTCGCCGGGCTCACCGCCGCGCGCGCCCTGCAGCGGGCCGGCCGCGACGTCGTCGTCCTGGAGGCCTCCTCGCGCGTCGGCGGCAAGGTGCGGGTCAGCGAGGTCGGCGGCCTGCCGGTCGACGAGGGCGCCGACTCGATGCTGCGCCGGGTGCCCGAGGGCGTGGCGCTGGCCCGGGACGTCGGCCTGGGGGAGGAGCTGGTCAGCCCGGCGGCCGGTCAGGCCTTCCTGTGGACCCGTGGAGCCCTGCGCGGGCTGCCTGCCGGCACTGTCCTCGGCGTTCCCGGCGACCTCGCCTCGCTCGCCCGCTCCGGAGCCCTGACCACGCGAGGTCTGTACCGCGTCCTGCGCGACCTCGTGCCGGGCGAGCCGGTCGTGGAGGACGTCGCGGTCGGCGAGCTGGTCGGACGCCGCCTGGGCCGCGAGGTGGTGGAGCGCCTGGTCGACCCCCTGCTCGGCGGCGTCTACGCCGGCCGGGCCGACCTGCTGTCCCTGCAGGCCACGCTGCCCCAGCTCGTCGAGCCGCTGGCCCGCAACCGGTCGCTGGTCCTGGCCGCCCGCGACGCCCGCGGTACGCCGAGTCCGGGACCGGTCTTCGCCGGGCTCCCCGGCGGCCTCGGCCGGCTGCCGCAGGCGGTGGCGGTCGCCTCGGGCGCGCAGGTGCG
>JAODNQ010000070.1 GCA_025464695.1 Frankiales bacterium
TCATCTTCGACAGCCGCGACGACGGCGCCGAGGAGCGGCTGGAGATCCTCAACGAGAAGGAGGGGGTGTGGCGCTGCCGCACCACCTTCAACTGCACCGACGCCTGCCCCCGCGGCATCGAGGTCACGAAGGCGATCCAGGAAGTGAAGCGCGCGCTCATCTTCCGGCGCGTGTAGCGGAGCGCGGCCGGGAGCAGGCAGCAGAGCTTCCAGCGCGGTCAGCGCCAGTCCGGCCCGACGGCCCTCACCCTCCCGGGTGGGGGCCGTCGGCGTTCCCGTCGGCCGTCGACGGTCGGGTGCCTACGTCAGGGCGACGTGGGCAACCTGCTCGGCATGACCCAGGCCGCGCAGGAACGCCCCGGGGTGGGCTCCGACCCCGCCACCAACCCCGCCGTCGCCGAGACGGAGGTCGAGGACGCCTTCAAGCGCTCGATCGACGAGGGACGACGACGGCTGTCCCGGCGCACCTGGCCGCTGCTGGCGACCGGCGTGCTCGGGGGCATCGACGTCGGCACCGGGGTGCTCGCCCTGCTGTTCGTCGAGCACGAGACCGAGAGCGTCGTGCTGGCGGGGCTGGCCTTCACGATCGGCTTCATCGCCCTGAGCCTGGCGAAGAGCGAGCTGTTCACCGAGGACTTCCTGGTCCCGGTGTCGACCGTCATCGCCCGGCAGGCCCGCTTCCGCATGCTGATCCGGCTCTGGGTCGGGACGCTGGTGGCCAACCTGGTCGGGGGCTGGTTGTTCACCTTCCTCATCCACCTCGGGTTCCCGCAGTTCAGCGAGACCGCGCTCAAGGCCGGCGGGCACTACATCGACCTGGGGCTCGGCCGCCGCGCCTTCGCCCTGGCCGTTCTGGGCGGCGCCGTCATCACGCTCATGACCTGGATGCAGCACAGCACGGAGTCGGACGCCCTCAAGCTCGTCCCGGCGGTCACCGGTGCCTTCCTGCTGGCCGGGGCCCAGCTGAACCACGCGATCGTCAACTCGCTGCTCATCTTCAGCGCGCTGCAGACCGGCCGGGCGCCGTTCGGCTACCTGGACTGGGCGCAGACCGCGGGCCTCGCCGCCGTGGGCAACATCGTCGGCGGCGTCGTGCTCGTCACACTGCTCCGGCTGTTCCAGGTGCCGCACACCGTCAAGGAGGAGCGGGCGAACCCGGCGCTCGGCGTCCCGCTGGGCGACCGCCGCACGGAGCCGCAGGAGGGCCGGGTCGAGGGCGCCTGACCGCGGGGCCTCCGCCCGGACCGCGACCGCTCGCCGCGGCCCGGGCCTGGCCTATGGCGGCGCGCAGCACCCTCAGCCCTCCCGGACGCCCTTCTGGTGCACGCCCAGCCCGCCGTTGAGGGCGGTGGCGACGAGCGTGCAGACGGCGACGGAGAGCAGCAGGACCACCAGGGACCGCTCGGTCTTGAACAGTCCGAGGCTGACGATGAGCGTCGTGGCGCCGGACGGCGGGTGCGGGGTCCCCATGAGCTGCAGCAGCAGGGCGGTCAGCCCCACGCTGAGGCAGGCCGCCACGACCCGGGGCGCGTGCAGCCCCTCCTGCAGCACGGTCGGGTTGTTCACGAGCCCGGTCACCAGCAGCGCCAGGTAGCCGCAGAAGACGCCGACCACGTGGCCGGCGAGGACGTTGCGAGGGTGCGCCGCCGGCTGTCCGGGCGTCTCGGCGAGCACCATCAGGGTCGGGCCGAGGCTCGGGAACACCCACGGCTGCTCCGCCAGCACCCCGACCACCCCGACGACGGCGAGCCCCACCACGCACACGAGCAGCGACCACAGGCCCGGCCCGACGCCGTGCTCGGCCCGCTCGAGCTTGCCGGTCAGGGCGCTCACGGCGACACCAGCAGGGCCTGTGGGGCGGCGGCCTTGAGCCGCGTGTTCAGCCAGGAGAGCTGGCGGGAGGTGCCGCGGCTGGCGTCCTCCGCCACGCGCATCAGCTCGCGGTCGCGCAGGCCCTGGGCGCCCTGGTAGACGACCGTCCAGGTGGTCTGGCACAGCGTCGCGAGCAGGTACAGGTCCTGCAGGTCGCGCAGCAGCCCCACGGCGCCCGCCCTCGTCCGGGCGAGCCCCGCCGCGTGCAGCCGCTCCGGCTCGTCGACGCCGTCGCCGGAGGTCTGGTCGCCGTACCGGTCCGCGACCGGGCCGAGCAGGCGCACGTGCTCCTCGCTCATCGCCGCCAGCGTCGAGCACGTGTGGAGGACGTCGACCTCCTGCGCGTGCCCCTCCCCCACCGTGCGGAAGGCGTCCGCCAGGGTCTGCTCGCTCTGGTGCAGCAGGCCGACGTAGGTGGCCATGTGGGTCGTCACGAGGCGCTCCCGGCGATGGTCTCGGTCGGCGCCGGCGCGTCCGTGCCCAGCGCAGGGTCGTTCGGGTACGCCGGCGTCTCCGGCGTCGTGCTCGTGGTCTGGTCCCCGCCCTGCGTCGGTGCGACTCGGCCGGTCGCGGGCCGCGAGGCCGCGGTCGTGGGGGCCGGCGAAGGACCGTAGCCGTCGCGGACCTTAATGACGCGGCAGACGGCGGTCTTGACCAGCGGCTGCTTCGACACCGGGTCCCAGACCGTCATCGTCAGCTCGTTGGCCTGCCGCGACTGGCTGCCCGGGTAGAGGGCGTCCAGGTCCCAGGACCCGTAGTGGAAGGGCGCGAACACCGCGCCCTCCATGACGTGCCCGACCCGGGCCGTGACCTGGATCGCGCCGCGCGGCGACTCGACCCGCACGACGTCGCCCTCCGCGATGCCGTACCGCTGCGCGTCGGCCACCGACAGCTCGACCCACGCGTCGGGGGCGGCGCGGTGCAGCGACCGGGACCGTGCGGTCTTGGTGCGGGTGTGGAACTGGTAGACGGTGCGGCCGGTCGTGTAGAGGAGCGGGTAGTCGTCGCTGACCTCCTCGTGCGCCGGCGTGTGCTCGCAGCCCTTGAGGAAGGCCCGGCCGTCCGGGCGCGCCGCGCGGTGCTCGGTGGGCGTCACGGCCCCGCCGGTCAGCAGGTCGTGGCCGTAGGTCTCGCACTGCTCTGTCCGGGTGAGGAACACGGGCTCGGTGTAGAGGCGGTCGGTGCCCTCGGGGGCGTCGTCGTTGCACGGCCAGGCGATGCCGGTGGGTCCGCGGAGCTTCGCGTAGGACAGCCCGGTGTAGTCGCACGGACGGCCGCGGGTGCACGCGCGCCAGGCGTCGAACGCCTCCTCCGGCGTCCGCCAGCGGACCAGGAGGTCGCCGTCCTTGTCCCGGAAGTCCATCGCGTCGGCGTACATCAGGAAGATGTCGAGGTCGCTCTTGGCCTCGCCCGGCGGCTCGACGGCCTGGTCGGACAGGTGCACCGTGCGGCTGACGTTGGTGTACGTGCCGGTCTTCTCGCCCCAGCCGGCGGCGGGCAGGACGACGTCGGCCAGCTGGGCGGTCTCGGTCAGGAACAGGTCCTGCACGACGACGAAGCACTGGTCGCCCTCGAGGATGCGCCGGATCCGCGCCGACTCCGGCAGCGAGACCGCCGGGTTCGTGGCCTGGATCCAGAGCATCTCGATGGAGCCCTGCTCCGCGTAGCGGAAGATCTGCATCACGTGGGTCGGCGGCGCCCAGTGCGGGATCTGCAGCTCGTCGACGTTCCAGAGCTCGGCCAGCTCCTTCACGTGCGCGGGGTTGTCCCAGTTGCGGAAGGCCGGCAGGTCGCCGTCGGCGCCGCACTCGCGGTTGTTCTGCGCGGTGGGCTGCCCGTTCATCTGCAGGATGCCGCTCCCGACCTTCCCGATCAGGCCCCGCAGCAGATGGAGGTTGTTGACCGCGACGGCCGACGCCGTGGCCTGGTGCGACTGGTAGAAGCCCTGCAGGACCGTGGACAGCACGCGCTCGCTGGTGCCGAAGATGCGGGCGGCCTTCTGCAGGTCGGCCGCCGCGACGCCGGTGATCCGCTCGACCTCCTGCGGCGTGTACGGCTCGACGACCGCGCGGAGGTCGTCGACGCCGACCGTGTGCGCCTGCACCCAGGCGTCGTCGATCCAGCCGTTCACGAACAGCTCGCGCTGCAGCCCGTTCATGAGGGCCAGGTTGGTGCCGACGCGCGGGGCGAGGTGGACCCCGCCGGTGCGCTCAGCCTCCTCGGCGACCTTGGTGCGCCGGACGTCGACGCAGACGATCGTCGGCGGGTCCTCCCCGCGGGTGCGGTCGAGGATCCGCATCCACAGCACCGTCTGGGTCTCCGGCATGTTGTGCCCGAACAGGAAGACGGCGTCGGTGTGCTCGATGTCGGTGTAGCTGCCGGGCTGCCCGTCGGCGCCGAAGCTCTCCTTCATCGAGGCCGCAGCCGTGGCGGTGCAGATGCGGGTGTTGCCGTCCATGTGCGGGGTGCCGAGGCCGGCCTTCCCGATCACGCCGAGGGTGTAGTACTCCTCGATGAACATCTGCCCGGTCGTGTAGAAGCCGAGGCCCAGCGGCCCCTTGCGGTCCAGCACGTCCTTGCTCTTCGCGACGACCCGGCCCATCGCGGTCTCCCAGTCCGTCTCGACCAGGCGACCGCCCTCGCGCACCAGGGGCCGGGTCAGCCGGTCCGGGCTGCTGGCCCAGGGAGTGCTGCCGTAGAGCCCCTTCGGCCCCAGCCGCCCGTGGTTGACGACGTCGGTGGCCCGTCCGCGGACACCGACCATCCTCCCGTCCTTGACCGCGATGTCGCAGCCGCAGCCGTTGCTGCACAGCACGCAGGCGCTCTGCACCCAGCGGTCGACGTCGCCCTCGGCCAGGCCGGCGTCGAGGTGCAGGTCGACGCGGGCGGGCCAGACGGTGCCCTTCGCGTGGGGCGTGCGGTCGCCCCAGACGTCGGCGATGCGGTCGGTCACGGGTGCCTCCGGGGGTCAGGGCGGACCTGCACCCCCTGCCCAGGCAGTCGTGACGGAAGCCGGCGCCGTCGCGCCTGCTGCCCGCGCGGCCCTCCCGGCGGTACGGTCGCCCGACCATGCGGAGCCTCCCGCGCCTGCGCGCGCTCGCTGTCGTGCTGCCAGCCGTGTCCCTGCTGGCCGCCCTGTCCGGCACGACCCCGGCGGGCGCCGCCGCGTCGGGCACGGCTCCGGCAGACGCCTCCGCACTGTCGGGCACGACTCCGGCAGACGCCTCCGCACTGTCCGGCACGGCTCCGGCAGACGCCTGCGCACTGTCCGGCGACGGACCGGTCGGCGGCCCCCTGCTGACCGGCACCGGCACGGTCCTCGCCCCCGGCGCGCCCGCGCTGCCGCCGCAGGCCGTCGCCCACGGGCTCGTCGTCGCGGACCTGGACACCGGCGCGGTGCTCGCCGCCCGCGACCCGCACGGCCGCTACGCCCCCGCGAGCACCCTCAAGATCCTGACCGCCGTGACGCTGTCGCCCCTGCTGGACCGCAGCCGCAAGCTGGTGCCGACGTTCGACGACCTGAACGTCGACGGCACGAAGGTCGGTCTCGTCGAGCGGGTCGGCTACCCCGTCGACGAGCTGTTCACCGCCATGATGATGGTGTCGGGCAACGACATCGCGAACACGCTCGCCTCGGCCGCGGGCGGGCCGGCCGCCATCGAGAAGATGAACGCCGAGGCCGCCCGGCTGCAGGCGCGCGACACCCACGCGGTCAACCCCAGCGGGCTCGACGCCCCGGGCCAGCTCAGCTCCGCCTACGACCTCGCCCTGCTCGGACGGGCCGGTCTGGCCGACCCCGACTTCCGCCGCTGGGTGTCGACCCGGCGCGGCAGCGTCAGCGGCCCCGGCGGCAAGCGCATCGAGACCTACAACCACAACAAGCTGCTCGGCCGCTACGAGGGCGCCCTCGGCATCAAGAACGGCTACACGTCGACGGCGAAGGCGAGCTTCGTCGGCGCCGCGACCCGCGGGGGACACACCGTCCTGGTGTCGATGATGCGCACCCAGCCCAAGGTCGACGTCGAGGCCCGGGCGCTGCTGGACTGGGGCTTCGCTGCCATCGCGGCGGGCGCGCAGCCCGTCGGCACGCTCGTCGAGCCGGTCGACGGCGGGCTCGCGGTCGCGTCGGCGCCCCCCACCGACAGCGCGGTCCTGCGCCTGCCCGTCAGCACGGCCGAGGAGCCGGCGTCGGGTGGCGGCCTGTCGACGCCGCTGCTCACCGTCGCCGGGTTGTCGGCGCTGACCCTGCTGGTCCGCCGTCGCCGGCGCGTCGTCCTGGCCCGTGCCGCCGCGCGCCGCGCC
>JAODNQ010000130.1 GCA_025464695.1 Frankiales bacterium
CTGCGGCGACCACCTCGGGCGGCGGGGCTGCGGCCACCACGTCCGGCGGCGGCACCAAGCCGGGTGCTGCGGCGACCACCTCCGGCGGCGGCGGAGCGCCCGTCGCCAGCGCCTCCACGATCGCGAACCGGCCGATCTTCGGCGGCACGGGTGCCTGCACCCCGGCCACCGGGTCCCCGATCCAGTTCGGCAACGTCAGCACCCTCTCCGGCGTGCTGGGCCAGCTGTTCAGCCCGGTCGTCCCCGCCCTGCAGATCTGGGTCAAGTCCCAGAACGCCTGCGGCGGCATCGCCGGCCACAAGATCAGCCTCGTCATCGGTGACGACCAGGGCGACCCCTCCACCGCCCGCTCGGTCGCGAACCGTCAGATCGCCAACGACAAGGTCCTGGCGTTCGTCGGCAACATCCAGGTGCTGACCATCGACGCCATGGTGTCGCTGGTGCAGAAGGCCGGCATCCCGATGATCGGCGGCGACATCACGAACAACACGTGGTTCACCCACGACTTCATCTTCCCGCAGGGCCCGCCGCCGCAGGCGATCGGCTTCGCCTACAACAAGATCGCCAAGGAGACCTTCAAGAAGACGAAGGTCGCCAGCGTCTACTGCGCCGAGGTCCCCCAGGCCTGCAGCCAGATCGACAAGGCGTTCGTCGAGCTCGCGCCGAGCCAGGGCACCAAGATGCTGCAGTCCACCCGCATCTCGATCACCGCGCCGAGCTACCAGTCGCAGTGCACCCAGCTGCAGAAGAGCGGTGCCGAGGTCGTGGCGCTGACCTTCGACGCGGCGGCCCAGGTCCGCTTCGCCAACGACTGCGACAAGGTCGGCTACAAGCCGGACTACCTGTCCTACCCGCTGGGCGTCGGCAACGAGAAGCAGTACCTCGGCAACCCGAGCCTCGGTGACGCGATCGTCCCGCTCAACGCCTTCGGCTGGATGGCCAACGCCACCCCGGCGGAGAAGTACTGGCAGGCCAGCGTCAAGAAGTACAACCCCGGCTTCACCAACGGCAACGCCGCCTCCCTCGGCTGGCTCGCCGGCGCCCTCACGGTCGCCGCGAGCGGCAAGGTGACGGACAAGCCCACGGCCGCTCAGCTGTTCGAGGGCCTGTACGCCATCAAGGGCAACAACCTGGGCGGCATGGCGGCCCCGCTGACCTTCAACAAGGGCTCCAACCCGAAGATCCCGTACTGCCTGTTCACCGTGCAGGCCAACGCGAACAACTCGGCGTGGAAGACCCCGACCAGCAAGGCGGAGTGCAGCACCGTGCGCGCACCGAGCGACCCGAACAAGTGAGCCGGCTCGCCCGGAACACCCGCCCTGCCACCACTGAGAACCCGGAGTCGAGATGGACCTGAAGACCGTGCTGCGCGCCCAGTGGGACCGCGCCACCGCGATCGCCTGCACCGCGCTCGGCGCCATCCTGCTGCTCGTCGGCTGGATCGGCGTGAGCGGGACCCCGTTCCTCGCCGAGCAGGCGCCGTACATCCTGTCCGGCGGCGTCGGGGGCGTGTTCCTCCTCGGCGTCGGGGCCACCCTCTGGATCTCGGGTGACCTGCGCGACGAGTGGCGCAAGCTCGACCGCATCGAGTCCGCCCTCCAGGACGGCACGCTGCGCTTCGTGGACGAGGACGTCGACGTCCCGACCCAGCGCTACGACGACGGGTCCTACGAGGAGCTCGAGGCGCCCCGCCTGGACCTCTCGACGGCCCGCATGAGCAACGGTCACGCCCCGGAGCCCGAGGTCGTCGCGGTGCCCCGCAAGCCCCGCACCGCCCGCACGTCGGGCAGCCGCTCGATGAACACCGAGGCGGTGGCCGGCACGCCCAAGCGCCGCCGGGCAGGCGTGGGTCATGCCTAGCTCCACCCTCTCCCGTCCTACCGGGGGCCGGCCGGCGCAGACGCGCCGGCCGGCGCCCGGCCCCCGGGACGGGTACGAGAGCGAGGCGCCCTCCCTGCTGTGGGCGCCCCGGATCGCCGCCTACTGGGCCGGCGCCTGGGCCGTGGCCGGCCTGCTCCTCATGGTCGCCTGGTTCAACATCGGCGGCAAGGCCGAGTGGAACGACCAGCGGCCGTGGATGTCGCTCGCCGTCGGCGCCTTCGTCGTCGTGAGCTTCGTCAGCCTGAACCTGCTGCTGGCCGGGCGCCGCGCGATCGGCATGCGCCGGGTCGAGCTCCTCGGCGACCTGCCGCTCCTGCCGCCCGGTGAGGCCCCGACCGCCGCCGCTGTCGTCACGGCAGCCGGTGCACCGTCCTCCGACGTGCTCATCGCCGGTGAGGGTCTGGTCCGGTACCACCGCGCGGACTGCCCCCTGACCGCCGGGCGCGCGTACACGCCCTCCGACCGCGCGACGCACACCGCCGCCGGCCGCCTGCCCTGCGGAGTGTGCCTGCCGTGAACGACTTCCTCCGCGTCCTCATCTCGGGGATCTCGGACGGCTCGGTCTACGCCCTCGCGGCGATCGGGCTCGTCCTGACCTTCAAGACGTCCGGCGTCTTCAACTTCGCGCACGGCGCCGTCGCCGCCGCGTCGGCCTACATGTTCTACGAGTTCCGCGTGAAGCAGGGCCTGCCCTGGCCGCTGGCCTTCCTCATCGCCCTCGTCGTGGTCGGCATCATCGGCGGCCTGATCCTCGAGCGCCTCGCCAGCCTGCTGGCGGAAGCGCCCCTGGTGAGCGTGGTCGTCGCGACGGTCGGTCTGCTCGTGCTGCTGCAGTCGCTGTGCACCGCCATCTACGGCGCGGCCACCCTGCAGTTCGCCGAGTTCCTGCCCACCGGCGGCTTCAAGATCGGGGCTGTCAACGTCACCGGCGGTGACCTGATCCTGACGGGCCTGTCCCTCGGCTCGGCGGGCGCGCTGTTCTACCTGTTCGGCAACACCCGCACCGGCAAGGCGATGACCGCGGTCGTCGACAACCCGAACCTGCTCAGCCTGCAGGCCACCGACCCGGCCACGGTCCGCCGCTTCGCCTGGGTCCTCGGCACCAGCTTCGCCTCGGTCTCGGGCATGCTGCTCGCCCCGCGCCTGGGCATCTCGGTCGCCGGCCTCGTGCTCCTGGTCATCGCGGCGTACGGCGCGGCGGCTCTCGGCCTGTTCGACAGCCTGCCGCTCACGGTCGCCGGCGGCATCGCCATCGGCATCGCGATCAACTACATCCCGAACTTCACGGGTGACTCGCAGAGCATCGTCGTCCAGTCGATCCCGTCGAACCTGCCCTTCCTGGTGCTGTTCGCGGTGCTGTGCGTCGTGCCCGCCCGCAAGTTCAAGGTCCGCGGCGTCAAGAACGCCCGCCGGGTCCGCCCGATCAAGACGCTGCCCGTCAACTACACCGCGGGTGGCATGGGCCTCGGCCTGCTGGTCCTGGTGCTGCTGCCGACGGTCATCGCCGGCACGGACATCTCGCAGTTCGCCTCCGCGCTCGGCTTCGTCATCATCTTCGCCTCGCTCGGCCTGCTGACCTACACCTCCGGTCAGATCTCGCTGTGCCACATGGGCTTCGCGGCCATCGGCGCCACCACCACCGGCCACATGCTGGAGAAGGGCGTGCCGTACCTGCTCGCCCTCACCATCGGTGGCCTCGTGACGGTCCCGGCCGGCGTGATCGTGGCCTACCCGGCCATCCGGCTGTCAGGCATCTACGTCGCGATCGCGACGTTCGGCTTCGGCATCCTGCTGCAGACCGTGCTCTACCCCTCGGATGCGATGTTCGGCATCGCGGCCCTCGTCGAGGTCCCGCGGCCGGAGATCCTGGGCATCGACTTCACCAGTGACAAGGGCTTCTACTACCTGGCCCTGATCATCACGGTGCTCGTCTGCGCCCTGGTCCTCGCGGTCCGGGCCAGCCGGCTCGGCCTGCTGCTGCGCGCCCTGTCCGACTCGCCGGACGCCCTGGACGCGCACGGCACCAACACCACGCTCACCCGGGTGCTCGTGTTCGGCATCGCCAGCTTCATCGCCGGCATCGGCGGTGGCGTCATCGCCGGCACCACGGAGTCGGCGTCCGGCGCGGCAGGTGGCGTCTACGACTTCACCTTCTCGCTGGTCATCGTCGCGGTCCTGGGCTTCTGCGGGCGCCGTCCGCTGCTGTCGCCCTTCATCGCCGCCACCGTGTTCCAGGTCAGCAAGATCTACCCGCCCTTCAACGACGCCGAGGTGCTCAAGTACCAGGGCGTGATCTTCGGGCTGGTGGCCATCGCGGTCGCCGTCGCTCCGGCCCTGAACCTCAAGGGCCTCGCGGGCGGCACCGGCAGCGACAGCGCCGAGCGTGCCGCGGAGCGCGACGGCCGCAGCCCGGTCGACGAGCGCATGACCCCGTCGGCGCAGGTCCCGGTGCAGCCGCGCAAGCGGGCCGTGACCGAGTCCGAGTCCGACAGTCCGCGTGAGCTGCAGCAGACAGGAGGCCGGCGATGAGCGGCGGCACCACCACCCCGGGCGGCGACCTCGTCGTCGAGAACGTCACCGTCAAGTTCGGCGGCATCACCGCCGTCAACGACGCGAGCATCGTGGCTCGGGGAGGCGCCATCACGGGCCTCCTCGGCCCGAACGGCGCGGGCAAGACGACGCTGTTCAACGCCTGCAGCGGCCTCAACCGCCCGCAGGCGGGCACCGTGACGCTCGGCGGCGAGAAGCTCAACGGCCACAGCTCCAGCAACCGGGCGCACCGCGGCCTCGGCCGCACGTTCCAGCGCATGGAGCTGTTCGAGAGCATGAACGTCCGCGACAACGTCCGCACCGGGCCGGCCGCGATGTTCAGCAGCCAGCGCCTGCTGGGGCAGCTGTTCTCGACGCCGAAGGAGACCCGCGAGATCAACGAGCGGGCCGCCGACGCGATGGAGCGGTGCAACATCGCGCACCTGGCCGACAAGACCGTGGGGGACCTGTCCACCGGTCAGCGCCGCCTGGTCGAGCTCGCCCGGGCCGTCGCGACGCCGTTCACCTTCCTGCTGCTCGACGAGCCCTCCTCGGGCCTGGACGTGCAGGAGACGGAGGCGTTCTGCGAGGTGCTCCTCGAGCACGTGCGCCAGACCGGGATCGGCATGCTCATCGTCGAGCACGACATGGCGCTGGTCTCGCAGGTCTGCGAGCAGATCTACGTGCTCGACTTCGGCAAGATGATCTACAGCGGCACCACTGCGGAGGCCCTCAGCAGCCCGCTCGTGCGCGCTGCCTACCTGGGAGACGAGAGCGTTGCTTGAGCTGCGGAACGTCACTGCCGGCTACGACACCGGCGTCGTCCTGCGCGACGTCAGCCTGGTCGTCCCGGACAACGCCGTCGTCGCCCTGCTGGGCCCGAACGGTGCGGGCAAGACGACGCTGCTGCGCGTGGCCTCCGGGCTGCTGCAGCCGAGCTCGGGCCAGATCCTCGTCGACGGTGAGGACGTCACCGGCCAGCGACCGCACGGCATGGCGAAGCGGGGCGTCGTCCACGTGCCCGAGGGCCGCGGGATCTTCCCGTCCCTGACGGTCAACGACAACATCCAGCTGCAGGCCAAGGCCGGGGGCTTCAAGAAGGCCCTCAAGACCGCGGCCGACGTCTTCCCGAAGCTGGGGCAGCGGTCCTTCCAGACCGCGGGCACCATGTCCGGTGGTGAGCAGCAGATGCTGGCGCTCAACTACGCCTACGTCAGCGACCCGCGCGTCGTGCTGCTCGACGAGGTCTCCATGGGGCTCGCCCCCAAGATCGTCGAGGAGATCTTCGGCTACCTGCAGGACCTCGCCCGCGCCGGCAACTCGCTGCTGCTCGTCGAGCAGTACGTGACCCGTGCGCTGGCGCTCGCCGACTACGTCTACATCCTCGACCGGGGGCGCGTGACGTTCTCGGGCGAGGCGGGCGAGGTCGACGAGGAGACCATGATGAACGCGTACCTGGGCTCGCTCGCCTCGTGATCCCGGCACCTCCGCGACGGTGGGCCGACCGCCTGCTCCTGGCAGGCTGGACGGCGTGACCTCTCCCACTCGCCCGTCCGCTCCCCGATGAGCCGTCGCACTCCCGCCGTCCCTGCCCCCGACCCGGGGCAGGGGCGGCGGCGCCACGTCGTCGAGATCGCGGCCGCCGTCGCCGCTGCCGTCGCGCTCGGCGCGGTGGGCGTCGTCGCCCTCACCGGCGACGACGACGAGCCCCGCGCTGTCCGCGCGGCCGCCTCCGCCGGACCCTCCGGGTCGGCAGCCCCGGCGCCGAGCACGAGCGGTGGACCTGAGGTCGCCGGCCCCTCGCTCCCGCCGACCCCCGTGCAGGCGTGGCGGGACGCCGTGCTCAAGGACTACTCGCCGCTGGCGCAGTCGTCGTTCTCCGCGGTGCGCACCATCACCGAGTGGAACTTGCGCCGCGCCACGCCGGCCGACGTCCGCAGCCGGGTCGAGGTCGCGCTGCAGACGTCGCAGGACACCGTGAAGGCCCTCGCCGTCCGCAAGCCCCTGCCGGGCACGGAGCAGGCGCTCACGCAGTTCCGCGCGGGTGCCGACCTCTACATCAGCAGCCTCCAGACCGTGCTCGCGGCCACCGCCCTGCCGTCCGGGCCGCTGCAGACGCAGGTCCGCCGTGCCGCGGCCCGCCAGCGCGACCTCGGCGACCGGGTGTACGACCTGGCGCAGTCCTCGCTCGTCCCGGTGCTGCCGAAGGAGCAGACGTTCGACGACGTCGAGCTGCGGAAGCCGCCCGAGGTGCCGGACTACGACGCTGTCGACCTCGGCGTCGGCCCGCCGCTGGCGCCCGCCGAGCCGAAGCCCGGGCCGGTGCGCACCTTCCAGGCGCAGCGCCCCGAGCAGGACGTCGCCGCGTGGGTCGCGGCCCTCGACCGGCTCGCCCTGCCGAGCGGTCCCCAGGTGCTGGCCCTGCTCCAGTCCGCCCCCGCCGACCGGCTGGCCGCCACGGCGGAACAGCTGGTGCTGGGCTCCGACCGCCTCCGCGAGCTGGCCGACCCCGCGGGTGCGCGGAACGTCAGCACGCAGGTCCAGCTGGGGCTGCTCGTGGAGGCGGACGCGCTGCGCACGGCGCAGGCAGCGGTCCTCGCTCCCGCCGCCCAGCGCCTCGGCCTGCGGCAGGCCGCCGCCGGGCTGGGCCGCACCGGCACCTCGCTCGCCGCCGCCCGCCCCTAGACCGACCCGGCCCGTAACCCCTCCCGTCCCGCCTACCGACGGGTAGTCCTCCCTCGTGCGGCCAGGACTGTCCCGAGGGGGGACCCCAGCCCGGGCACGTCGGCGGATACTCGGACGTCCTAGTACTTGACGTACTGGCTGTCTCTCCGCTGAAAGGTCGATCCATGACTGACGGGTTCGCGTTGTCCGAGGAGCACGTCGCGCTGCGTGACACGGCCCGGCAGGTGGTGGCCGACAAGGTCACGCCGTACGCGGCGGAGGTCGACGAGACCGCGAGCTTCCCGCAGGCCGCGTACGACGCGCTGCGCTCCGCCGACCTGCACGCCGTGCACGTGCCGGAGGAGTTCGGCGGCAACGGCGCGGACGCGCTGGCGGCGTGCCTGGTGATCGAGGAGGTCGCGCGCGGGTGCGCGTCGAGCTCGCTGATCCCGGCGGTGAACAAGCTGGGCTCGCTGCCGGTGCTGCTCGCCGGCACGCACGCGCAGAAGGAGCAGTGGCTGCGGCCGCTGGCGGAGGGCAACGCGCTGTTCTGCTACGCGCTGTCCGAGCGCGATGCCGGCTCCGACGTCGCGAGCATGCGGACGAAGGCGGTGCTGGACGGCGACACGTGGGTGCTCAACGGCACGAAGTGCTGGATCACCAACGCAGGCGAGGGCGACAGCTACACCGTGTTCGCGGTCACCGACCCGGACGCCAAGCGCGGGCAGCACATCAGCGCGTTCCTGGTGAGCAAGACCGACCCGGGCGTGAGCTTCAGCAACGGTGAGCGCAAGCTCGGCATCAAGGGCTCGCCGACCCGCGAGGTCATCCTCACCGACTGCCGCCTGCCCGCGGACCGCCTGCTCGGGGCGCGCGGCGAGGGCATGAGCCTGGCGATGCGGACGCTGGACCACACCCGCGTCACCATCGCCGCGCAGGCGCTGGGCATCGCGCAGGGCGCGCTCGACCTCGCCGCGAGCTACACCAAGCAGCGGGTGCAGTTCGGCAAGCCGATCAGCGCGAACCAGGGCGTGCAGTTCATGCTCGCCGACATGGCCATGAAGCTCGAGGCCGCCCGGGCGCTGACCTACGTCGCGGCGATGAAGAGCGAGCGCGGCGACGCCGACCTCACCTACTTCTCGGCCGCCAGCAAGTGCGTCGCGTCCGACGCCGCGATGTCCATCACGATCGACGCCGTGCAGCTGCTCGGCGGCTACGGCTACACGCGTGACTTCCCGGCGGAGCGGATGATGCGGGACGCCAAGATCACCCAGATCTACGAGGGCACCAACCAGGTCCAGCGCATCGTGCTGGCCAAGCAGCTGCTCGCGGCCACCCGATGACCGCCCCGAACACGTTCGACCGCGTCGGCGTCATCGGCGGCGGCACCATGGGCGCCGGCATCGCGGAGGTCTGCGCCCGGTCGGGCTGCGACGTCCGGGTGCTCGAGGTGTCGGAGGAGGCCGTCGCGGCCGGCCGCGGGCGCATCGACGCCTCGCTCGGCCGCGCCGTGCGCACCGGCCGGCTCGAGGAGTCCGAGCGCGACGCCGTCCTGGCCCGGCTCGACTGGGTCACCGACTACGCCGACCTCGGCGACCGGCAGCTCGTCGTCGAGGCCGCGCCCGAGGACGAGGCGCTCAAGTTCCGCATCTTCCGGACGCTGGACGAGGCCTGCCCGCCCGACGCGGTGCTGGCCAGCAACACCTCGAGCATCCCGCTGGTCAAGATGGCGACCGTGACGAAGCGGCCGCACCAGGTCGTCGGGGTGCACTTCTTCAACCCCGTCCCGGTGCTGCCGCTGGTCGAGATCGTCGAGTCGCTGCTGACCGACGCCGACACGCTGCTGGCGGTCACCGACTTCGCCGAGAAGCGCCTGGGCAAGCAGACGATCCGGTCCAAGGACCGGGCGGGCTTCGTCGTCAACGCCCTGCTGATCCCGTACATCCTGTCGGCCGTGCGGATGTTCGAGTCGGGCTTCGCCAGCGCCGAGGACATCGACGAGGGCATGGTCAAGGGCTGCGCCCACCCGATGGGCCCGCTGCACCTCGCCGACCTCATCGGGCTCGACACCTGTGCCGCCGTCGCGCAGTCGATGTACGCGGAGTTCAAGGAGCAGCTCTACGCCCCGCCGCCGCTGCTGCTGCGCATGTGCGAGGCCGGCCTCATGGGCCGCAAGACCGGCCAGGGCTTCTTCGCCTACCGCTGACCCGACCGCTGCCGGGCCGCTGGCCCGGACGGCCCAGCCCGGACCGGCTCGGTGGCCGAGCGGCTACGGCTCCCGCAGGAGCCCGTCCGGCGCAGCAGCGGAGCGGATCGCCGGGTGACCTGGACCACACGACGGCTCGGCCCTCCAGGGCCGAGCCGTCCGCCGTCCCGGCCCCGGCGCCTCGTGCAGCGCTGCGTGAACGGTGACTCACGGGTGGTGCTGCGGGGCGCCTCCTCCTCCGCAGCACGTCCCGGCCGGGTTCTCGACCTCCGTTGACGGCAGGTGTTATCCGCGATTAACTCGTGTGAGAGCCGCCACAAGCGGCACGAACGCGACAGGCGAGGCACCTCCAGCACCACGCACGGACCGCGAGTCGAGTCGAGACCCGAGCACGAGAGACAGGGTCTTGAGAAGACGCCCGGTGAGAGCCGTCACCTCCGACCGACGGGGTCGTTGAGTGAGGCAGGAGTCACACGCACCGAGTGACGAGAGCAGCTCGCACCGGACGACCGCCCCGGCCCTCCCCGGGGCCCGACGACAAGAGGACACCATGAACCCCGTCTCCCGCACCGCCCGCACCGTCGCCGTCCTGGTCGCTGCGGCTGCCGCCGTCGTCCCCGCGACCGGCGCCTTCGCCGCCGACGCCAAGCCGGCTGCGCGCCCCGCCGTCCTCGCCCCGCTGCTGGACACGTTCCAGTTCGGTGCCGACGTCGGCCTGCCGCTCGGCTGCACCCTGGTGCTCGGCTACGTCCGTGACGGCGCCGACCTGTTCGGCCAGGCCGCCACGGTCGGTGTCTTCACCGACGCCGCTGCGACCGGCTGCCAGACCGCTGCCGACCAGGGCCTGGCCCTGATCGCCAACGGCCGCACGCAGGCCGCCCCGCTGGCCGCGATCAACACGTACGCCAACCCGGCCATCGGCCAGGGCGCGAACTCGGCGCGCACCGTCGGCACCGACTACGCGACGCTCATCTCCCCGTTCGGCAAGACGGTCGCCGGCTTCGGCGACACGCTCGACTTCTTCCAGGGTGGACCTCGGTGACCTCAGACAGACTCCGGACGACCGCGACCCGCAGCGCGGCGGTCGCCACCGCCGCGCTGCTCGTCGCACTCGGCACGGCGGCGCCCGCCCTCGCGCAGGACGCCAGCCCCACGCCGGACCCCGCGGCCGCCGCGGCGCCCGCGGCCGAGGCTGCGACGAACAACAACCGCTTCTCGCTGTCCGCCTCCGCGGACGGTGAGGCGTTCGAGATCCAGAACAGCAAGATCCCGGCGAACATCGTCGTGGCTGCTGCACCGATCTCGTCGTTCGCGCAGCTCGACAGCGCGGGTCAGAGCCGGGCGTACGCCGGCTTCCCGTACTTCGGTCCGTCCGTCCAGAGTCTGCCGTCCACCGTCAACGGCCTGTCCGGTGGCCTGACGCCGCCGATCCCGTCGCTGCCCGGTTACGTCGAGAGCCGGTTCCCGAGCGAGCCGAAGCTCAACGAGAGCCAGGGCACGTACACGCTCAAGGCCGAGAGCAGCGACCAGAAGTCCGCAGGCGCGGCCAGTGCGGGTGTCGCCGGCAACCCCGACGACCCCCAGCCGCAGTCGTACTCGACGGCGCTCACGGAGGCGAAGGCGGACGGGTCGGTCGTCAGCTACGCGACGGCGGGCGCCAGCGGCCTGCAGGTCGGACCCCTGAACCTGCTCAAGGTCCGCTCGGCGGAGAAGATCACCGAGACCGGCACCGGCGCTCCGAAGATCGAGAGCGGCACCGACCTCGGCAGCTTCACGGTCGCCGGTTTCAAGATCGGTATCACCGACAAGGGCTTCGAGCTCCTCGGCTCGGTGATCCCGCTGCCCGCGGCTGACGCGCTCAAGGCCGTCACGAACGCGCTGGCCGCCTCCAACATCCAGGTCGAGTACCTGCCGCGCAAGGTCGTCAAGGACACGGTCAACGACGTCACCACGGTGACCTCCGGCTCCCTGCGCATCACGACGCTGCAGGACGTGCCGATCCAGGGCCCGACCAAGGTCATCTACACCTACGCCAAGGTCGCCGTCTCCTCGTCCAACGTCGCGGAGACCGCGGTCGACGACGCCGGGACAGGCACCGACACCTCCGGCGGCGGCGACACCGCCAGCACCACGGGTGGCGACACCGGTGTGGCCGGCGCGCTCGCCCTCGACCCGGGTAGCGAGGTCCCGCCCGCGACCGACGACGGCGCCGGTGTCCTGCCGGACGTCGCGGCTCCCGACACCTCCGGTGACGTCCCGCTCGACGCCGGGTCGGCACCCGCCGACACCTCCGGCACGGACGCCTCCGCCGGCGGCGCTCCCGTGGTCGCCGGTGACGGCACCGAGGCGCAGCAGCCCGTGGTCAGCCTCGGGGGCATCCCGAGGTCGGCCGAGCGCGGTGACGGCACGCTGATCTACCTGGTCCTCGTGTTCGGTGGCGCTGCCACCTTCGTCTCGCAGCAGCTCTTCAGCCGCTTCGGCGTCCGCCTGCTGATGCGCGCCTAGTCGGGCCCCGCTCCTCCCGCACGCTCCGGGCTGCACCCCCTCTCCGACGACGCCGTCGGGCAGGGGGTGCAGCCCGTTCTGCGTCCTGTTTCCGCGCGGCGTACTGTCATCACGTGATGACAGCAGGCCCCCGGCCCCGCGCGCTGGTCCCCGTCCTGGTGTACCTCGGCCTGGTCGTCGCCGTGGTGAGCAGCCTCGGCGCACCGCTGGTCCCCACCATCGCCGCCGCGACCGGGGTGTCCGTGTCGGACGCCCAGTGGTCGCTGACCCTGAGCCTGCTCGTGGGTGCCATCGCGACCCCCGCCATGGGCCGGCTGGGCGACGGGCCGCGCCGGCGCGAGATCATCCTCGGAGCGCTGGGCATCGTCACGGTCGGCTGCGTGCTGGCCGCTCTCCCGCTCTCGTTCGCCTGGCTGCTCGTCGGCCGTGGCCTCATGGGCGTGGGCCTCGGTCTCACGCCGCTGGCCATGGGGACCGCCCGCGACGCCCTGCAGGGGGAGCGGTCCCGGTCCACGGTCGCGATCCTGTCGGTGACCACCGTGGCCGGCGTCGGGCTGGGGTACCCGCTGACCGGTGTGCTGGCGGAGGCGTCGTCGTTCCGGCTCGCCTTCTGGGCCGGCGCGGCCGTGAGTGCCGCCGCCCTCGTGTGCGCGGCCCTCGTGCTGCCGTCCAGCCGGCACCGCCCCTCCAGTCCGCTCGACGTGCTGGGCGCCGTGCTGCTCGGGCTCGGGGTCGCGGGCCTGCTGCTCGCGCTGTCGGAGCTGTCCAGCTGGCCGGCCCTGCGGCTGGCCCTCCTCGCCGGCGTCTCGACGCTGCTCGTGGTCGGCTTCGTGCTGCGGCAGCTGAGGATCGCCCACCCGCTGGTCGACCTGCGGCTCGCGCGTGACCGGACCGTCCTGACGGCCCACGTGACCGGCCTGCTGGCGGGGCTCGGCATGTACGTGCTGACGTCGATGGTCATCCGGTACGTCCAGACCCCCGCCGCGGCCGGGTACGGCTTCGGCTCCTCGGTGGTCGTCGCGGGCCTGCTGCTCCTGCCGATGTCGGTGATGTCGGTCGTGGCCAGCCGCGTGCTGCCCGCGGTCGGGCGACGGGTCGGGCCGCGCGTGCTGCTCCCGCTCGGCTGCCTGGTCTTCGCGGCCTCGGAGGGCATGTTCGCGCTGGCCCGCGGGTCGCTGTGGGAGGTCTTCGTCGTCATGGGGCTGGCCGGCCTCGGGGTCGGCGGGACGTTCGCGGCGCTGCCTGCGCTGATCGTGGGGGTCGTGCCAGCGGGGGAGACGGGCAGCGCGCTCAGCGTGAACCAGGTGCTGCGCTACATCGGCTGCTCCGCGGGCAGCGCCCTGTCGGCGACGGTGCTCGACGCCCACACGCCCGCCGGCAGCCCGCTCCCCACGGACGCCGGCTACACGACCGCCGCCCTGATCGGCGTCGGCCTGCTCGTCGGCGCCGCCGTGCTCACCGCGGTGCTCCCGCCGCGGACGACTCGGCCCGCCCGGGCGGTCGCGGGGGTCGGGCCGCGCCGGACGGCGTCCGTCTAGTGGCGCCGCGCGGACAGGCCCGCACGCTGCTGCTCGAGGCTGCCGTCGCGCTGTTCGGCGAGCGCGGCTACGACCGCACCACCACCCGGGACGTCGCGGAGCGGGCCGGCGTGGACGCCGCGCTCATCGCCCGGCACTTCGGGGGCAAGGACGGGCTCTACGTCGCCGCGCTGCGCCAGGAGACGGGGGACGACGCCCCGCCGGACCTCCGGCAGCGCGACCGGGTGCGCGGGCTGCTGGACCGGGTCGACGGCCGCGGAGCCGCAGGGCCGGTGCTCGGGGCGGTGGTGCAGGCCCACGCCGACCCGGCCGTGCAGCAGGCCGCGGCCGAGACGCTGCGCCGGCGGCTGGTGCAGCCGCTCGCCGACCGGTTCGCCGAGGAGGGTCTCGACCGGCCCGTGCTGCGGGCCGAGGTGGCGGCCGCGGCGGTCACCGGCGTGCTTCTCGCGCGGCGGAGCGGCACCTTCCCGGAGCTGTCCGCCGCGGACCCCGACGCGCTGGTCGACCTGGTCCTCGAGCTGCTGGAGCCGTCGGCGAGGGCGGTGGGACCCGGCTAGCACGGCGGTCCGCCCCAGATCGTCCGGTTCCTGCCGTCCGGCGCATGGCCGGTCCGCCGAAGTGCCTCCGGCAGCGCCTCGCCCTGCGGCAGTGTGGTGGCGTCCCCCTCTGCCCCCGGGAGCGCCGTGCCGACGTCCGCCCATGCCGAGCGCTTGCGCCTGGCCGCGCTGCGCGCCTACGAGGTGCTCGACAGCGAGCCGAGTCCTGACCTCGACGGCCTCGTCCGGCTCGCCGCGTACATCACCGGTGCGCCGGTGGCGATGCTCAACCTGCTCGACGAGGACCGGCAGTGGCAGGCCGCGGTGTTCGGGGGAGTGGCCCGCGAGGTGCCGCGCGGCGAGGCGATGTGCGGCTACGCGGTCGACTCCCGCACGTCCGTCCACGTCGCCGACGCCGCTGCCGACCCGCGCTGGTCGGGCAACCCGTTCGTCGACGGCCGCTACGCCACGACCCGCCTGTACGCCGCGGTCCCGCTGCTCGACCCGGACGGCCACGCCCTCGGCACGCTCTGCGTCCTGGACGAGCGGACGCGGGAGCTGTCGACGGAGCAGCTGGCCGCCCTGGGCCTGCTCGCCGACCAGGTCGTGGCCCTGTTCGAGAGCCGGCGCCGCGCCGTCCGCCTGGGAGCCGCCGTCGACGAGCTGGACCGGCTCGCCCACGTCGACCCGCTCACGGGGCTGGTGAACCGGGCCGCTGCCACCCGGGCGATCGAGCGGCAGTGCGTCAGCGGCGGGTGGGGCCTGCTGTTCCTCGACGTCGACGACTTCAAGACCGTCAACGACGTCGCCGGGCACCAGGCGGGCGACGCCGCGCTGCGCGAGGTCGCGGCCCGACTGCGCAGCGGCCTGCGTCCGCACGACCTGCTGGCCCGGTGGTCCGGCGACGAGTTCGTGGCGCTGCTGCACGACGTCCACGAGGGGGCGGACCTGCAGGTGGTGACGGACCGGCTGCACCGGGAGGTGGGCCGGCCCTTCGCCCTGGACGGCTGGGAGGGCGTCCTGTCGGTGAGCATCGGCGGGGCGCTCGTCCCGGCCGGAGGCAGCCCGGAGCAGGTGCTGCGTGCGGCGGACGACGCCATGTACGCGGCCAAGCGACTGCGCCGGGCGACGGCGCTGGTCGACCTCCGTGCCGAGGGAGCAGGCGCGACCGGCTAGAACGCGTACCGGACGCGGAGCCAGGGCGTGCGCTCGGCGACCAGGTCGGTGAGGGCGCGGACCTGCTCGCCCTTGAACCCGGTCCGGTAGCGCACGTTCCAGCCGCCGGTCTGCGACCGCTTGGCCTGCTGCAGCTCCGGCCGCCACAGGACCTCCTCGGCCTGGGGGTGCCAGCCGAGGTTGACCTCGTGCAGCTGCTCGTTGTGGGTCAGGAAGATGACCTCGGCGGCCGCCTGCGCCTTGAAGGCCGGACCGGTGGCGTCGGCGAGGTCGTCGAGCAGCTGCGCCCAGTCCTGCAGCCACCCCTCCCGCACGACGACGGGCGAAAGGTTGACGTGGACCTCGTAGCCGGCGGCCACGAAGTCGTCGACCGCGGCGAGCCGCTCGGCGGTGCTGGAGGTGCGGAGGTCGAGCAGCTTGCTGTCGGCCTGCGGCATGAGGGAGAATCGGATCCGCGTCCGGCCCTGCGGGTCGGCGTCGAGCAGCTCGCGGTTGACGTGCTTGGTCGCGAACGACGCCTTGGCCGTCGGGAGGTCGCGGAACGTCGCGATCAGGTCGTGGACGTTGTCCGACAGCCGGGCGTCGAGGGAGCAGTCGCTGTTCTCGCCGATGTCGTAGACCCAGGCGAGCGGGTCGACCTGGTCGGGCACCTGCTTCACGCCCTGGCGCCCGACGTGCCCGCGCAGGTACTTGGTGATCTTGTCGATGTTGGCGAACACGGTGACCGGGTTGGCGTAGCCCTTGCGGCGCGGGACGTAGCAGTAGGCGCACGCCATGGCGCAGCCGTTCGCCGTGGAGGGCGCGATGAAGTCACTGCTGCGACCGTTGGGGCGGGCGCTGAGGGACTTCTTGACGCCGAGCACGAGGTCCTCGGTCTTGATCCGGACCCACCGGTCGACGTCCTCGGGCCCGTACGGGACGGCGAGGTGGGACGCGACCTCGATGCGCTCGGCGTCGGGCCAGCGGGCGAGGACCTCCTGGCCGCGGGGGAGCTCCGCGGCGGCGGGCTCGACGTAGATCCGACGGACGTCCATCAGCCGGGACAGCTCGGGAGAGGCAGCGGGGGACGGGGCGAAGGGGAGGGCGTCCTGCACACCTGGTCAACGCCGGCGGCAGGAGCGCCCTTCCCGGACTAGCGCTGCGCGGGCACCCTCGGCGCCGACCGCTGCTGCGGCACCTCGACGGCGGCGAGCGGCGACGGCGCGACCCGCAGGACCTTCGCCAGGCCGGCCGGGAGCCACCAGTTCCAGCGGCCGAACAGGCTCACCAGGGCGGGCACGAGCAGGGCCCGGACGAGCGTGGCGTCGATGAGGATCCCGACGCCGAGGGCCGTCCCGAGGACCTTGATGTCGGTGCCGGGTGCGGACGCCAGGGCGGCGAAGGCGAAGAACAGGATCAGCGCGGCGCTGGTGACCAGCCGGCCGGTCCGCCCGAGCCCGGTGATGACCGCCTGCGACGTCGACCCGGTCTCGTCGTACTCCTCGCGCATGCGGGCGAGGATGAAGACCTCGTAGTCCATCGACAGGCCGAACAGGAAGGCGAAGATCAGCACGGGCAGCCAGAAGGTGATGGAGCCGGTGGGGGAGACCCCGAAGACGGCACCGGAGCCGTGGCCCTGCTGCCAGAACAGGACCACCGTGCCGAACACCGCCGACAGGCTGACCAGGTTGAGCAGAACCGCCTTGATCGGCAGCAGGATGCTCCGGAACGTGCGCACCAGCAGCACGAACGTCACCAGGGAGATGAGCGCCAGCACGTACGGGAAGTTGTCGTAGACGGCGCTGCCGTAGTCCTCGACGGTCGCGCCCGGGCCGGTGACCCGGACGTCGCCGGGGACCGCCCCCTCGACCGCGCTGCGCACCCGGTCGACCACCGCGGTGCCGTCGCTGTCGACGGTCTCCTCGCGCGGGACGACGTCGACCCGGGCCGTGCCGTCCTTGCGCCCGCCGACGACGGCGGTCAGGACGTCGGGGACAGCCTTGGCCGCGCGCACCGCGGCGTCGCCGTCGGCGTCGTCGACCAGGACCGTGATCGGGGTGAGCACGCCGGTGCCGACGCCGCCGTCGCGGAGCACCTGCAGCGCCTCGTAGGCCGGGCCGCTGCGGGCGAGGGAGTCGCTGCCCGACTGGCCGATCCGCAGGTCGAACACGGGGACGATCAGGGCGCCGAGGGCGACGACCGCGACGAGCGTGGCGACCCACCGGCGCTTCACGATCGCGCCCGCCCAGGCCGACCAGCCGCGGGCGGCGACCCCCTCCTTGCGGATGTGCGGCCAGTCGATCCGCGGCCCGATGCCGCCGAGCAGTGCCGGCAGCAGGGTGAGGACGACGGCGACGCTGACGAGCGGGATGAGCATCCCGCCGAGCCCCATGCTGCGCAGGAACGGCACCGGCACGACCAGCAGCGACACCAGGCTGATCGCCACGGTGACCCCGGAGGCGAGCACGGCGTGCCCGGCGGTGCGGACCGCGGTGAGGACCGCCGTCTCGTTGTCGGCGCCCTTCGCCCGCTCCTCGCGCCAGCGCGCCACGATGAGCAGCGAGTAGTCGATCGCGACCCCGAGACCGATGAGGCTGATGAGGAACTGCACGACGAAGCTCACGTCGGTCAGGTAGCTCAGGCCGAGCACCAGCAGGAACGTCGTGAGGATGGAGACCGCGGCGATGAGCAGCGGCAGGAAGGCCAGGAAGCTGGCGAACACGAAGAGCAGGACCGCCAGCGCACCGAGCGCCCCGAACAGCGTCTCGGCCAGCACCGAGGGCCCCTCGGTCTCGCCGCCCGCCGAGAGCAGCGTGTACGACGTCAGGCCGGTGGTCAGTCCGCGCGCCGTCGCGACGCTCTCGAGGGCGGGCCGGACCTTCGTCTCGTTGCCCGGGCCGAAGCCCTCGGGCAGGGGGCCGGTGACCAGCGCGAACGCCGTCCGGCCGTCGTCGGTGGTGAAGCGTGGGTCACCGGTGGAGGCGCCGTCCACGACCTGCAGCCCCGGCACCCGGCGGACGGCGTCGAAGGCGGCGGCGACGTCGGACGCGCGGGCCGCGACCGTCGTGCCCTCGGGCACGGTGACGGTGGGGACCAGCGTGTCGAACGAGCTCGTGCCGTAGAGACGGTTGAGCTCGACCTCGGTCTCGTAGCCGGGCTGGCCGGGCAGCGAGAAGTCGAAGGTGAGCCGGTCCGACAGCTGTCCTGCGGCGACGCCTCCGGCGAGGAAGGTGACGAGCCAGAACAGCCCGACGAGCCGTCGGTGGCGCAGGACGAAGCGGGCGAGGGTGTCCACGAAGGACCTCCGGTCAGGCTGGGGCGGCTCACCCTAGGGACAGCGGATGAACGCGGGATGTCAGACGGGGACGCGGCAGACCCAGCTCCAGGCGGTGCCGCTCCCCTCCTCCTGACGCACCAGCTGGTCCAGACTCATCGGTGCCGGGGAACGCAGTGCGACGGCGACCCCCAGGAAGGCGACCGCGGCGACGAGCGCGGCCGCCGACGCCCGCCGCGCCCCGAGCCGCAGGGCGGTCCACGCGGCGACGGTCAGGGCCCACAGCACCAGGGCGGCGACCAGCGCGCCGGGCCACAGGAAGTGCGCCGTGATGTGGACCGCGAACACGTCCATCCACGCGACGTGCAGCGCCCCGACGGTCAGGAACACGACGTCGGGGACGGCGCTGTACAGGTGCCCGACCAGCGTCGCCTCGTGCGCCCGCCACTGCCGGACCTCGGGGTCCCGGGGCCGGAGCAGGCGGGCCAGGGTGAGCAGCCCGAGCCCGAGGGCGGCACCGAGGAGCGCGTGCAGCCAGTAGTGGAAGTCGGCGCCGCCCTGGTGGTACCGGTACCAGAACCAGACCTCCACGCCGACCAGCCCGACGGCGGTCGCGCGGTGCCGGACGGCGGGGCCGGGGACGAGGTCGAGGGTCATCGCGCCACCGCGTCGAGCAGCGTCTGGACCTCCTGCGCGTGCGCGGCGGGCTCGGGGTCGACGGTCCGGTAGCGGACGTGGCCGCGACGGTCGACCACCGCGTAGCCGGCCCGGCCGCCTGTCACGCCGTAGTCGCGGGAGAGCTCCGGCCGCACCAGCACCGTCGCCCCGCGGACGGCGGGCGCCCGGCAGCCGGAGCACAGCAGGAGCAGCACGGGGCGGCCGTCGGCCGGGACGGGGACCCCGGGCGCGGGCTCGTCGAGGTAGAGCAGGTCGAGCTGCTGCAGGGCGTGGACGGGGTCGTGCCGGGCGTGGTCAGCGCTCTGCAGGTAGGAGGTGACCCCGGCGACCGGGAGCAGGACGGCGGCCACCGCCGAGAGGACCAGCCGCGACGCCGGGGTCACGGCGCGCGCGGCAGCAGGACGCGCATCGTCGTCCCCCGCCCCACCTCGCTGTCGACGGCGACGCTGCCCCCGTGGGCTGCGACCAGGGCGGCGACGATCGACAGGCCGAGGCCGCTGCCCGTCGCGCTCGCCGACCGGGTGCGGCTGCTGTCGGCCCGGTAGAACCGCTCGAAGACGCGGGCGGCGACGTCGGGCGACATCCCCGGACCGTCGTCGCGCACCTCGAGGACCACGGTGGCGTCGTCCCCCGTGAGCGCCACCTCGACCGTCGTCCCGGCCGGCGTGTGCGTGGTCGCGTTGGCGACGAGGTTGCCGAGCACCTGGCGCAGGCGGGCGTCGTCGCCCAGCACCACGGGCGGCGGGCCCTGCGGCGGCAGCAGCCGGACGGCGTGACCGGTGACGGCGGCGGCGTCGTGCACGACGTCGGCCGCGACGGTGAGCAGGTCGACCCGGGTGCGCTCGAGCGGGCGCTGCTGGTCCAGCCGGGCGAGCAGCAGCAGGTCCTCGACGAGCAGGCCCATGCGGGCGGCCTCGTCCTCGATCCGCTGCACCACCCGCGGCAGGTCCTTCGCACTCACCGCCCCTTGCCGGTAGAGCTCCGCGAAGCCGCGGATCGAGGTCAGGGGCGTGCGCAGCTCGTGGCTGGCGTCGCCGACGAACCGGCGCATCCGCTCCTCCGACGCGCGCGCCTCGGCCTCCGACCGCTGCTGCGCGCCGTACGCCGTCTCGAACCGGTCGACCATGCTGTTGAACGACGTCGCCAGGCTGCCGACCTCCGTGCGCGGGCCGGCGACGGGCACCCGCACCGACAGGTCACCCGCCGCGATCGCCTCCGCTGTCTGCTCCACCGTCGTCAGCGGTCGCAGGCTGCGGCGCACGCCGGCGGCGCCCAGGGCCCCGGCCGCGGCCAGGGCGGCGACCCCGACGAGGGCGTCGATGAGCAGCAGCCGGCGCACGGTGGCGTCCACGCCACCGAGCGGGAGCGCGACGACGACGCTGCCGCCCGACGCCAGCGGCTGGACGTCGGCGCGCCAGTCGTCGCCCCCGCCGGCCGAGGGCACGGTGAAGGGGCCGTCGGCCAGCCGCGCGGCCGTGGTGGCGTCGAGCAGGGGGAGGCGCGGGCCGTCGTCGTCGCCGTCGAGGCCCTCGACCGCGCCCAGCAGCGCGCCGGTGTCGTCGAACTGCGCGGTGAACGAGCCGCCCGGGACGGGGAAGCGGCCCCGGGGCGGTCGGCCGCGGCGGTCGCCGGGCCCTGCGGCCATGCGCACGCTCTCCGACAGCTGGTCGTCGACGCGGTCGAGCAGGTAGCCGCGGAGCGCGACCACACCGGCGACGCTGGTGAGCAGCACCACGAGGGCGACCGTGGCCAGCAGCAGCGACAGCACGAGGGTGCGCAGCGGCACGCGTGCCGCCAGCCCGCCGTTCGGCACGGTCATGCGGCAGCCCTCACCGCTGCAGCCTGCCAGCCCACCCTGGACGTTGGCTGTGAGCCCTCAGCGTGCGCGCAGCCCGCCGCTGACGTCGTGGGCGGGAGCGGCGAGGTTGAGGCGGGTGAAGGCGAGGGCCTCGGCGAGGTCGGCCTCCCGCTCGGCGCGGTCCTCGGCCTTGCGGGTGCTCACCTCGACGACGACCAGGCCGTCGAACCCCTGCACCGCGAGACCCTCGAGCAGCTCCGCGCAGGGCTGGGTGCCGCGGCCGGGCACGAGGTGCTCGTCGCGGGCGCTGCCGGTGCCGTCGGCGATGTGGACGTGGGCCAGCCGGTCGGCCATCTTCGCGCCCATCGCGAGCGCGTCGGACTGGGAGACGGAGGTGTGCGACAGGTCGAGGGTGAAGTGCCGGTAGTCCTCCTCGGTGGGGTCCCAGTCGGGGGAGTACGGCGTCACCTCGCGGCCGCGGGCCCGCAGCGGGAACATGTTCTCGACGGCGAACTTCACGTCGGTCTCGCCGGCCATCTGGTGGATCCCGCCGAGGAACTGCCGGGCGTAGTCGCGCTGCCAGCGGAACGGCGGGTGCACGACGACGGTCTCGGCCCCGAGCGTCTCGGCGGCGTCCTTCGAGCGCACGAGCTTGGCCCAGGGGTCCGTGCCCCAGACCCGCTGGCTGATGACGAGGCAGGGCGCGTGGACCGAGAGGACCGGGATCTCGTGGTAGTCCGACAGCCGGCGCAGGGCGTCGACGTCCTGGCTGACGGGGTCGGTCCAGATCATGACCTCGACGCCGTCGTAGCCGAGCCGGGCGGCGATCTCGAAGGCGTCGGCCGTGGACTGCGGGTAGACGCTCGGGGTGGCGAGGGCGACCCGGGCCTCGGGCACGCGGGCGACCGGGCGGTCGGCTTCGGACGACTCGGACATCGGGGGCGAGCCTACGGCCCGCCTAGGCTCGTGCGGTGACCAGCGGCCGCCTCCCCCTCGACCCGGTCGAGGAGGCCCGCCGGCAGTGGGTCCGCCACGGTTGGGAGTCGGCGGCCGACGGCATGGCCGCCGTGACCTCGGTGATGCGGGCGCAGCAGATCCTGCTGGCCCGCACGGAGGAGGCCCTGCGCCCGCACGGGCTGACCTTCGCGCGCTACGAGGTCCTCATGCTGCTGCTGTTCAGCCGGGCCGGGGTGCTGCCCATGAAGACCATCGCGAGCCGCCTGCAGGTGCACCCCACGAGCGTCACCAACGCCATCGACCGGCTCGAGGGGGCCGGGCTGGTGCGCCGGCGGCCGCACCCCGACGACGGCCGGGCGCTGCTGGTGGAGCTGACCGAGCAGGGCGCCGAGCAGGCCCGGGAGGCGACCGAGGTGCTCAACGCCGG
>JAODNQ010000199.1 GCA_025464695.1 Frankiales bacterium
CCGGCGTGGCGGCGGCACCGGCCTTCGCTGCCGCCGCCTTCGCTGCGGCAGCCGCGCGCATCCTGGCCTGCGTGGCGAGCAGCGCCTTCTGCGCGGCGGTCTGCGCAGCCGGCGACGCCTGCGTCACGAGGGCGCCGGGCAGCGCGCGTCCGCGCGGGCTCGCCGCGGGGGCGGGGACCGGGACGTTGGTGGCGCCGTCCGGGCCCGTGCTCCCGAGCACCTGGGGCGTCGGCGCGGTCGACGGCACCTCGGCGGCGGCGTTCGGGTCGCCGGCGCCGGTGTCGAGCACCTGGCGGAAGCGCAGCTGCGCGGTCTGCGCCAGCGAGCGCAGCGAGTCGCGGGTGCCTCCGGGGACGGAGACGACGATGTTGTTGCCCTGCGTCACGACCTCGGCCTCGGCGACGCCGAGCCCGTTGACGCGCTGCTGGATGATCTCCACCGCGGTCTGCAGCTGGTCGGCCCGGACGTCCTTGCCGGTCTCGGTGCGGGGCGTCAGCACGACGCTGGCGCCGCCCTGCAGGTCGAGACCGAGGCGGGGCGTCAGCGGGCTGCTGCCCGGTCCGGCCAGGAACACGATCGCGTAGAGCGCCGCCAGCAGCGCCGCGAGCGCGCCGAAGTAGCGGCCGACGTGCAGCTGCCCCCGGGGCCGGGAGGTGGGGCCGGGACGTGCCACGAGGCGGTGTCTCCTGTCTCGGTCCGCGCCACCAGGGCGGCGGCGCGGGCGCGTGCGAGTGCTGCTGGACGTGCGGTGCTGCAGGGCGTGCGGGAGCGTGCGGGTGGAGCGGCGGGGTACGACATCCGTACGGGCGACGTGCCCCGCAGGAGACGACGAGCGGCGCGTCCGACGCGTGCCCGGGGCTCTCGCCAGCCGCGCCCCTACGGGCAGCGCGCAGCCCGACAGCACGGCTGACCGGCCGAGTGTACGGGGCGGAGCGGCACGATCCGGGCGTGCGACGCGCTAGCCGGCCTGCCCGGGCAGCTCGAACGGCAGCACGGGAGCGCGGCCCGGGCCGGGCGGGGCGAGGCCGAGGTGCCGCCAGGCCGCCGGCGTGGCGACCCGTCCGCGGGGCGTCCGCAGGATGAGCCCGCTGCGGACGAGGAACGGCTCCGCGACCTCCTCGACCGTCTCGGCCTCCTCGCTGACGGCCACCGCCAGGGTGGACAGGCCCACGGGCCCCCCGCCGAACCGGTGCACGAGGGCCTCCAGGACCGCCCTGTCGAGGCGGTCGAGGCCGAGCTCGTCCACGTCGTAGACCGCGAGCGCGTCGCGGGCCACCTGCAGGTCGACCCGGCCCCCGGTCCGGACCTCCGCGTAGTCGCGCACCCGGCGCAGCAGGCGGTTGGCGATCCGGGGCGTGCCGCGGGAGCGCCCGGCGATCTCCGCCCCGGCCGCGGGCTGCAGCGCGACGCCGAGCAGCCCGGCCGACCGGTCGAGCACCCGCTCCAGCTCGGCGGGCGTGTACGGCTCCATGTGGGCGGTGAAGCCGAACCGGTCGCGCAGCGGCCCGGTCAGCAGGCCGGAGCGGGTGGTGGCGCCCACCAGCGTGAACGGGGCGACGTCGAGCGGGATCGCCGTCGAGCCCGGGCCCTTGCCGACGACGACGTCGACCCGGAAGTCCTCCATCGCCGTGTAGAGCAGCTCCTCCGCGGGCCGGGCGATCCGGTGCACCTCGTCGATGAACAGGACGTCGCCCTCGACCAGGCTGCTGACCAGGGCGGCGAGGTCGCCGGCGCGCTCCATGGCAGGACCGCTGGTGAGGCGCAGCCCTACGCCGAGCTCGTTCGCGATGATCATGGCCAGGGACGTCTTGCCGAGGCCGGGCGCCCCGGACAGCAGGACGTGCTCGGGCGGGGTGCCGCGGCGCTTGGCGCTCTCGAGCAGGATCGACAGCTGCTCGCGCACGCCCTCCTGCCCGACGAAGTCGTCGAGGGTGCGGGGGCGCAGGGCCGCCTCGACCCGCTCGTCGTCCGGCCCGGCCGAGGGGACCAGCTCGCCGCTCACGACGACACCCGGGCTCGCTCCGGCAGCGCCGCGCGCGCCGGCTCCTCCGTCGCCGGGCGCCCGGCGCAGCCTCTGCTCACGACCGGCCCAGGAGCACCAGGGCCGCGCGCAGCAGGGCCGGCACGTCCGCGTCGGTGGCCTCCGGGTGCTCCTCCCCCAGCCGCGCGACGACGTCGTCGGCCTGGGACGCCGACCAGCCGAGCCCGACCACGGCGGCGGCGAGCGTCTCGCGCCACGACGGCAGGGTGCTCACCGCGGTCCCGGTCGGACCGGTGAGCGGACCGACCTTGTCCTTGAGCTCGAGCACCATCCGCTGGGCGCCCTTGCGGCCGATGCCCGGCACCTGCACCAGGACGGCGAGGTCCTCGTCGACGAGCGCGCGCCGCACGGTGTCGGGGGTGTGGTGGGCCAGGACGGCCTGGGCGAGCCGGGGGCCGACCCCCGAGGACGTCTGCAGCAGCTCGAACATCGCCCGCTCGTCGTCGTCGCCGAAGCCGTAGAGGGTGAGGCTGTCCTCGCGCACGACGAGGCTGGTGGCCAGCCGGGCGTCGTCGCCGACCCGCAGGCGCAGCCGGGTGCCGGGCGTCGTCTGCACCGCCAGGCCCACTCCCCCGACCTCGAGGACGACGCCGTCGGGCAGCAGGCCGCTGACGGTGCCGGAGACGCTGGCGATCATGCGGGGGCCTCGAACACGAGTTCGAGGCTAGGGCCTGGGCGCCGCTCCGGCGGGGAGGCGCACCGCGGCGACGGCCGCCGCGAGCCGGGCCTGCGCGGGGGCACGCCACAGGTGGCAGATGGCCAGCGCCAGGGCGTCGGC
>JAODNQ010000221.1 GCA_025464695.1 Frankiales bacterium
GACGGTGCGGCCTCGCCCGACCCGGCAGCGGAGGCGGGGTCGACCGGGGCTCCACCGGCGACCGGGACGGCGCCGTCGGCCGCTCCGACGGCCCCGGGAGCGACGTAGGACGAGGCGCCGGCGGCGAAGGCGTCGGGACGGTCGGGCGCCCGGGACGGCGCCAGCACGACGACGACCAGCTGGGCGAGGACGACCGCGGCGAACGGTGCGTAGCGCTTGGCGAGCACGCAGGACTCCCTGGAGCGACAGTGACCGGGTGTGGCTCAGGTCACTTTCGACGCCGGGCACGCCGGCTCCTGCCTGAGACGGCGACCGGTCTGCACGGACCGTGCAACCAGTGACCGCGCCCGCTCTGGCACCTGCCGCGTGCTCTGTCCTGCCCGTCCGGGCAGTCCGGCCTGTCTTGCCGGGCACAGCACGATGCCCCCCCTAGTGTGCGCGTCGACAGGGCCACGGAGGGCTCTGCCGACGCGACAAGGGGGCTGACATGGCGTTCATCCGCGACTGGTGATCGACAGCGTGAGCAGGAGCCACGGGGAGCTCGAGCGGTTGCCGCCGCTCGACCCGTGGCTCTTCTCGTCTGCCTCCTCCCCGATCGGCGGGGACCGCCCCGGCCTGAAGGTGCCGGGGCCAGGTTCACCCGTACGGAGCAGCCCCGGTGCACGAACCCTTCAGGGAGGGCCGACACGGGACGAAGCAGACTGCGCACGACACCCCCTTGACCCGGAGGCTCCCTTGCCGCCCCGCCCGAGCACGACGACCCCGCTGAGCCGGTTGCTCGCGGTCGTCGACGCGGCGGCCGTGCTGGTCCTGCTCGTCACCGTGCCCCTGCTGCCCGGCGCCGACGTGCCGCTCGCGCACGTCGCGGCCGCTGCCGCCGTCCTGCTGCTCGGACGCTCCGTCCGCATCCCGCTGCGCCTCGGCGAGCGCCGCGTCCTGGTCTACGCCTACGCCGAGGGCTCGATCGCGCTGGCCCTGGTGCTCGCGGGGCCGCTCTGGCTGCCCGTGCTCGTCGGCCTCGTCTCGCTCGCGATCCAGCTGCCGCGCCGGCTGCCCCTGTTCCGCGCCGCCTACAACGTCTCGGCGCTGGTCGTGCCGTGCGCCGCCGGCAGCCTCGTCTACGGCGCCGTGACCCGCGGGCACGACGGCCTCGGGCACCTCGCGCTGGCCCTGGTGCTCGCGGCGCCCGCCATCACCCTGCTGAACCTGCTGGCGATCAGCGCCGTCGTCGCGGCGGCCCACGGCGAGCCGCTGCTGGCGCCCGTGCGGCAGGACGTCGTCACCGAGCTCGGCGGCCTCGCCCTCCAGCTCGGGCTGACGGTCGGGCTGGTCGCCTGCTGGCGCGGGGAGCAGTACGTCGGCGCGCTGCTGCTGCCCTTCGTCGCCGCGGTGGCGGTCCCGCAGCTGCTGCGCCGCCTCGACGTCGTGACCGAGCGCGACGCCCTCAGCCGGCTCGAGCAGGCCAGCCGCAACGTGCGCACGCTCGACCTCGACGAGGCCGCCGCCGAGCTGCTGACCCGCGCCGAGGCCCTGTTCGGCGTCCGGCAGGCCCAGATCGTGGTGGACGACGGCTGCGGGGCTCCCGACGTCCGGACGCTCAGCGGCCCGCCCGTGCAGGACGGCGGGCCCGAGCACCGGCTGGTGCGCACTCTCGTCGAGGAGGACCCTCGGGTCGAGCTGGTGCTCGTCCTGCCCCGCGCCCCGCAGCTGTCCGAGGCCGAGCAGCAGGTCCTGTCGACCTTCGTCGCGAGCGCGTCGACCGCGGTCCAGCACTGCCTCGCCTACGAGCGCCAGGCCCGCGCCGCCCGCACGGACACGCTGACCGGCCTGGGGAACCGGCTGGCGCTGCAGGAGGAGGTCGCCGCGGCGACCGCGCCCTACGCCCTGCTGCTGCTCGACCTCGACCGGTTCACCCAGGTCAACGAGACGCTCGGCTACGCCGTGGGCGACCGCCTGCTGCAGGAGGTCGGGGCCCGCCTGCGCCTGCTGCTGCGGGGCGAGGACAGCGCGGTGCGGCTGGGCAGCGACGAGTTCGTCCTGCACCTGGCCGGGCTGCCCGGCGAGCGGGCCCCCGAGGTCGCCCGCCGACGCGCCGCGCAGCTGCTGGCGGCGCTGCAGCGGCCCCTGGTGCTCGACGGCATGGAGCTCCCGGTCGAGGCGTGCGTCGGGGTGGCGACGGGGGCCGCGGGCGACGGCGTCGACGAGGTGCTGCGGCGGGCCGACGTCGCGCTGAACCGCGCGAAGTCGGTGCGCAACGCCGTCGTCGTCCACGAGCCCGCCCACGACGAGGGCGCGGGGAGCCTGCGCCTGCTCGGGCAGCTGCGGGCCGCCCTGCGGCAGGGCGAGCTGGAGGTGCACCACCAGCCGGTGTTCGACCTGTCGACCGGCGCGCTCGTGTCGACCGAGGCCCTGGTGCGCTGGCGGCACCCGGAGGAGGGCCTGCTGATGCCGGGCGCCTTCATCCCCGCCGTCGAGCAGACCGCACTCGTCCTGCCGCTCACCCTGCACGTCCTCGAGGCGGCGGTCCGCCAGACCGTGCGGTGGGGCACCGACGTCGTCCCGGGCCTGGCCGTCGCCGTGAACGTGAGCCCCCGCTGCCTCGTCGCCCCGGACTTCGCCCACCAGGTGCTGGTGCTGCTGTCCGAGCTGGGCCTGCCGGCCGAGCGGCTGACCCTCGAGATCACCGAGACGCTGGCCCTCGCCGACCTCGACGTCGTCGACCGGACCCTGGACCGGCTGCGCGACGCCGGCGTGCAGCTGTCGCTCGACGACTTCGGCACCGGGTACTCGAGCATGCGCGCCCTCAGCCGGCTGCCGGTGCACGAGGTGAAGGTGGACCGGCAGTTCGTGGCCGGCGCCGTCCGCTCCCCCGGCGACCGCGCCATCATCGAGGCCACCGTCATCCTCGCCCACGGCCTCGGGCTCACCGTCGTGGCCGAGGGGATCGAGACAGCGGAGCAGCACGCGCTCGTCCGCGCCCTGGGGTGCGACCGGGCGCAGGGCTACCTGCTCGGCCGTCCCGGGCCCGCCGCCGCACTGACCGCCCACCTGCTCCCCCGGCAGCGGGGCCACTGAGCCGCTCGTCCCGACGTGCCCGACCACCCGTAACGGCCATACCGCACGGACCGGTCGCCCTGACAGGCTGGTGCGGTCGACCCCGCCCCGTCGCCCGGAGGACCCGTGCAGGACAGCACCGCGCTCCTGTCGGCCCTCGACCTGTCGCCGGCCGGGCTCGGCGCCGTCGAGGACGGGCGCTGGACCGCGGTGAACACCGCGCTCTGCGCCCTGCTCGGCCGCTGCCCCGAGACGCTCGTCGGCGCCCGCGTCGCCGACACGCTGGACCTGGTCGGCCTGCCCGACGACGTCGTCGGGCGGCGCAACGGCTGCCTGCCGGACGGCCGGCTGGTCGTCCTCGACGTCCTCGTGCGCGCGACGGCGTCGGGGCAGGCGGTCCGGGCGGAGTCCCCCGGGGCCGCGGGCCCGCTGCAGCAGCACCGGCAGACGCAGGAGCTGGTCGACAGCACCGAGACGCTGCTGTTCGTCAAGGACGCCGCCCTGGCCTACCAGCAGGTGAACGCCGCGTTCGCCCGGCTGGTGGGCCGCACCCCCGACCAGTGCCGCGGCCTGACCGACCACGAGCTGTTCCCGCGCAGCATCGCCGACGTCTACCGGGCCAACGACGCCGCGGTCCTGGCCAGCGGCGAGCGCCAGGAGCAGCTGGTCGGCGTGCCCGACCCCGACCGCGGCATGCGCACCTACCGGGCCACGAAGCGGCCCCTGCTCGACGCCGACGGCCGGGTCTGGGGCATCGCCGGGGTCGGCACGGACCTCACCGAGGAGACGCGCTCGCGGGAGGCGCTGCAGCAGCTCAACCGCGACCTCGTCGAGGCCCGCGACGAGGCCCAGCGGCACAGCGCGCTCACCGACGCCGTCCTCGACACCGTCGGGCTGGGGGTGGTGGCGTGCGACGCCGAGGGCCGCCTGACCATGTTCAACTCGGCTGCCCGCGCCTGGCACGGCGCCCCCGCCGAGGCCGGGCTCGACGCCGGCGCCTGGGCCGGCCGCTACGCCCTGTACGCCGAGGACGGCACGACCCCGCTCTCCCAGGCCGAGGTCCCGCTGTTCCGCGCCCTCGTCGAGGGGCGGGTCGACGGGGCCGTCATGACGATCGCGCCGCACGGGCTCTCGCCCCGCACCGTCGAGGCCGACGGGAGGGCGATGCGCGACGCCGCGGGCCGGCCCCTGGGCGCCGTCGTCGCGATGCACGACACGACCGAGCAGCGCGCCCGGGCGGCCGAGCTGGTGCAGGCGCGCGACCAGGCGCTCGCCGCCGTCCGCGCGAAGTCGGCCTTCCTGGCCGCCGTCAGCCACGAGGTGCGGACGCCGCTGTACGGGATGCTCGGCATGCTCGAGGTGATGCTCGGCGACGTCCTCGGCCCCGCGCAGCGCGAGCGCGCCGACGTCGCCCTGCGGTCCGGCCGCACGCTGCTCGCGCTGCTGGACGACGTGCTCGACCTGAGCAAGGCCGAGGCCGCTCCCCTGACGCTGCGCCCCCGCCCGGTCGACCCCGTCGCCCTCCTCGGCGACGTGGTCGACGCCAGCCGCGGGGCGGCCGCCGTCAAGGGCCTCGACGTGGCCCTCGTGGTGGAGCCGGGCGTCCCGGCCGGGGTCAGCCTCGACCCCGACCGGCTGCGGCAGGTGCTGCTGAACCTGGTCGGCAACGCGGTCAAGTTCACCGCCTCGGGGCGCGTCCGGGTCCGGCTCGCGACCGACGGTCCCGACCGGCTGCGGGTCGACGTCGCCGACACCGGCCCGGGTATCGCCGCCGAGGACGAGGCCGGCCTGTTCACGCCGTTCGAGCAGGGCGTCGCCGGCAGGTCGCAGGGCGGCACGGGGCTCGGCCTGGCCCTGTCGCAGCAGCTGGTCGCGCTGATGGGCGGGACCCTCGGCGTGCAGAGCACCGTGCAGGGCAGCACCTTCTCCGTGCTCCTGCCCGCCCCCGCCGTCGCCCCGCCCGTGCGCGCCGTGCCCTCGGCGCCCGTGCGCCCCGGGGGGCCGCGCAAGGTGCTGCTCGTCGACGACAGCGAGGTCAACCGCCTGGTCGGGCAGTCGCTGCTGGAGCAGCTGGGGGCCGACGTCGAGGTCGCGGCCGGGGGCGACGAGGCGGTCGCCGCGGTCCGTGCCCGCCCCTACGACCTCGTGCTCATGGACCGCCAGATGCCGGGCACCGACGGGCTCGCCGCGACCCGGCTGCTGCGGGCCCTGCCCCACGGCCGCGACGTCCACGTGGTCGCCCTGACCGCGGGCGGGGAGGACCAGCGGCAGGAGTGCCTGGACGCAGGCATGGACGACTTCCTCACCAAGCCGGTCGACCTCGCGCGGCTCGGCGCGCTGCTGGCCGCCCTGCCGGAGCGCCGCCCGTGAGCGCCCGGATCTCCGAGCTCGACTGGCAGCCGACCCGGATCGGCGAGATCAGCCTGCGACGGCGCACCGACCCCGTCACGGGCGCCGAGGTGCACGAGGTGCTGCTCGGCGAGGAGTACCTCATGTCGAGCCTGTTCACTGTCGCGGAGGTCGCCCTGGCCGACCTCGGGCTGGCCGCCGCGACCGGCGACGCCCTCGACGTCGTCGTCGGGGGGCTCGGCCTCGGCTGGACCGCGCGGGCGGCCCTGGCCGACCCCCGCGTGCGCCGCCTCGACGTCGTCGAGGCGCTGCAGCCGGTCATCGGCTGGCACGAGCGGGGCCTGCTGCCGCACGCGGAGGAGCTGACCGGCGACCCCCGGACCACCCTGGTCGAGGGCGACTTCTTCGCCCTCGCCCTCGGCGACGCCCCGTTCGCCCCGGCCGGGCCCGCCGCCTACGACGCCGTGCTGCTGGACGTCGACCACTCCCCCCGCAACGTGCTCGACCCGAGCCACGCCGCGCTGTACGACGTCGTCGGGCTGCGCCGGCTCGCGGCCAAGCTGCGTCCCGGCGGGGTGTTCGCGCTGTGGTCGGACGACCCGCCCGACGACGTGTTCTCGGCCGCGCTCGCCGAGGTGTTCGCGACCTCCGCCGCCACGGTCGTGCCCTTCCCGAACCCCTACACGGGCGGCGAGTCGCGCAACACCGTGTACGTCGCCACGCGCGAGTTCACGTAGCCGCAACACCGGCGACGCAGCCGGGACACTCCTCCCGCGTCTACTGGTCGGGACCCGCCACCACGGCGGGGCGCGCCTAGGGTTCCGCCGCACCGCTCCCCCTCCTCGGAGGGGCGGCGCGGGCTGGTCCGAGAGGTGCAGGCGCCCGGTCCTCCGGGCGTTCCACGGCGGGACAAAAGCCCGGGAGGCACGGCCGTCGTCGGCATGCCCGTCGACCCGTCCCCGGAGAGCCGCCCCGTGGATCCCCTGCTGTCCGCCGTCCCCCCGCCCGTCCCCCTGCTGGGTGCCGCGCCCGCCCTGCTCACGACCGTCGTCCCCGGCGGCGCCGCCCGCTCGCTGCTCCTGCGCCGCGGCGAGCGGCTGCTGCTCGAGGCCCTCGCCGACGGCGCCAGCGCGTCGCTGCTGCTCTACGCGGCCGCGCGGCCGTCCGAGCGGCTGTGCGTGCCGGACACCCTCAAGGCGCAGATGTCGGCCGTGGTCCGGCCGCCCATGGTGCTCATGAGCGACGCCGGCCGCGCCCTGGTGTCCGTCGTCGCCGCCACCTCCGACCGGCACGACGCCCTCTGCGGCCACAGCACCGACGCGCACGTGGCCCGGCACGGCGCCACCTCCTACGCGACCGACCGCAACGCCTGGCGGCAGTCGGCCCGACGGCTGCTGCTCGACGAGCTGGCCGGGCACGGGATGGGTGAGCGCGACCTGCACGCGACGGTGAACCTGTTCAGCCGCGTCGACCCCGCGGGCGACGAGCGCGGCAGCCTGACCTGGAGCGGCTCCGGCCGGGGCGGGGACGTCGTCGAGCTGCGCGCCGAGCAGGACGTCCTCGTGGTGCTCGCCACCTGCCCGCACCCGCTCGACCCCGCCTGGGACCCCGCCCCGCTGCGGCTGACGGTGACGGCGGGCGACCCGCCCGGGCCCGACGACCCGAGCGTGCTGTTCCGGGCCGAGTCCGCGCGCGCCCTGGTCGAGGCGTCCCGGTGAGCGCGCCGACGTCCGACGCGACGGCGCTCTTCGACGTGACGGTCCAGCCGGGCGACGGGTGGACCGGGCTGCTGCCCGCCGGCTCCCGGTTCCGCATCGTCGACCTGCACGGCAACCAGGCCGTCGACACCCTCTTCTACGACGCCGCCGACCCCGCCAACCGCTACAGCGCGGTCGACACCGTGCGGGAGCAGGGCGCGGCGTACCTGACCACCGGCTCGGTGCTGCTGACGCAGCGGTGCGACCCGCTCCTGACGATCGTCGACGACACCTGCGGCCGGCACGACACCGTGGGCGGGGCGTGCGCCCGCGAGAGCAACGTCGTCCGCTACGGCGAGCACACCCGGCACCAGCACGCCTGCAGGACGACGTTCGTCCGGCAGGTGCAGGCGTGGCCCGGCCTGTCTCCGGCGGACCTGACCCACAACGTGAACTTCTTCATGAACGTGCCGCTGACCGCGGACGGGGGACTGACCTTCGAGGACGGCGTCTCGGCACCGGGCAAGCACGTCGAGCTCCGCGCCGAGCGCGACGTCCTGGTGGTCATCAGCAACTGCCCCCAGCTCAACAACCCCTGCAACGGCTACGACCCCACCCCGGTCCAGCTGCTCGGGTGGTCCGCGTGACCACGCTCGACTGCCGCGTGGCCGTCCGGACGGCGGAGGTCCTGAGCCCGGGCACGCAGACCGCCGTCCAGGACCTGCCGGGCCGGACCGGGCTGTGGTCGGTGGGCGTCCCGCCGTCGGGGGCGTTCGACGACCTGTCGGCGTCGCTGGCGAACCTCGCCGTCGGGAACGACGCGGGCGCCGCCCTGCTCGAGGCCGTGCTGCAGGGGCCCGTCCTGCGCTTCGCGGTCCGCACCCTGGTGTGCCTCACCGGCGCGGTGACGTCCGCCTCGGTCGACGGCCGGCCGGTGCGCGCCGGGCAGCCGCTGGTCGTGCCCGCCGGCGGGGTGCTCGACGTCGGTCCGCTCGGGCCGCAGGGCATGCGCGGGTACGTCGCGTTCGCCGGCGGCCTCGACGTCGAGCCGGTCCTCGGCAGCCGCTCCACCTTCTTGCTCGGGAAGTTCGGGGGCCTGTCCGGCCGCGCCCTGGAGCGCGACGACGTGCTCCCCCTGCGCGACCCCGAGAACTGCGGCGCACCCGTCGACGTCCGCGACCTGCTGCCCGCGCTGACGAGCACCTGGGAGCTGCGGGTGCTGGCCGGTCCGCACGGCGCCCCCGAGGTGCTCACCGAGGAGGGCGTCGAGGCCTTCTTCGCCACCACCTGGCAGGTCGACCACCGGGCCGACCGCACCGGCGTCCGGCTGCTCGGACCCCGCCCGCTCTGGGCGCGGACCGACGGCGGCGACGCCGGCCTGCACCCCAGCAACCTGCACGACAGCGCCTACCCGGTCGGCGGGGTGATGCTCTCGGGCGACACCCCCGTCGCCGTCGGACCGGACGGTCCCAGCCTCGGCGGCTTCGTCGTCCCCGCGGTCGTGGTCACCGCCGACCGCTGGGTGCTCGGCCAGGTCCGGCCCGGTGACACCGTGCGGCTGGTGCCGGTGTCGCCGGAGCAGGCGGACGCCGCGTGGGAGGCCCGCCTGCAGCGGCGTCCTGCCCGGCCCGCGACGTCCTCGGTCCGCACCACGCGGCCCGACGTCCTGCTCGACCTGCCCGCGGGGGACGGCCGTCCGGCGCTGACCGTCCGCCGGGCCGGTGACCGCCACGTGCTCGTCGAGTGCGGCGAGCCCGTGCTCGACCTCGCGGTGCGGCTGCAGGTGCACCTGCTGGCCCGGTCCCTCGCCGACCGGGCACTGCCCGTGACCGAGGCCGTCGAGGGCGTGCGCTCGCTGCTGCTGAAGACCTCCGGCCGGCTGCCCTCCCTGGCCGACGCCGTCGGCGACGCGTGGTCCACCCTGCCCGACCCCGCCGAGGTCGTGCTGCCCGTCCGCGAGGTCGTCCTGCCGCTGTCCCTCGACGACCCCGCCGCCCAGGAGGCGGTCGCCCGCTACGCCCGCGGCGTGCGCCCCGACGCGCCCTGGTGCCCCGACAACGTCGAGTTCATCCGGCGGGTCAACGGCCTCGACGAGCGCCCCGACGTGTTCGACGTCGTGACGCGCGCGGAGTACCTCGTCGTCGGCCTCGGCGACGTGTACCTGGGTGCTCCGGTGGCCGTCCCCCTCGACCCCGCCCACCGGCTCGTGACCACCAAGTACGACCCGCCCCGCACCTGGACGCCGGAGAACGCCGTGGGCATCGGGGGCGTGTACCTGTGCGTCTACGGGATGGAGGGCCCCGGCGGGTACCAGCTCGTCGGCCGCACCGTGCCCGTGTGGCGCAGAGTGGGCGACGGCGAGCCGCCCTGGCTGCTGCGGCTGTTCGACCGGCTGCGCTTCCGCCCCGTGACGGCGGAAGAGCTGCTCGACCTGCGCGCCGACGTCGCCGCCGGGCGGGCCGACCTCGAGACCCGGCCGTCGACGCTGACCCTCGCGGACCTCACCCGCACCCCGACCCCCGAGGCGGAGGCGTTCACCGTGACGCGGCGGCAGGCGTTCGCCGAGGAGCGCGCGCGGTGGTCCCAGGCCGACAGCGCGGCGTCCTCGTGACGACCGTCGAGCAGGCGCGCGCGGCGTGCGAGCAGGCCGGCAGGCCCGTCGTCGTCACTGCACTCACGGCGGCACAGGTGGCGGCCGTGACCCGGACGTCGCAGGGCCCGCTCGCCGGCGTGCCGTTCGCGGTCAAGGACAACCTCGACGTGCAGGGCGTCCCGACCACCGGCGGCTGTCCCGCGCTGACGGAGCCGGCGACGTCGTCGGCGGGTGCGGTGGAGCGGCTGCTCGACGCCGGCGCGGTCCCGGTCGCGAAGACCAACCTCGACCAGTTCGCCACCGGGCTGGTGGGCACGCGCAGCCCGTTCGGGGCGTGCGCGTCCGTCGCGAGCCCGCTGCACGTGTCAGGCGGCAGCAGCAGCGGAAGCGCCGTCGCCGTCGCCTCGGGGTTGGTCCCGCTGGCCCTCGGCACCGACACCGCCGGCTCCGGCCGGGTGCCGGCGGCCTTCAACGGCATCGTCGGCTGGAAGCCCACCCGCGGCACCGTCTCGACGCGGGGCCTGCTGCCCGCCTGCCGCTCCCTCGACTGCGTCACCACGTTGACCCGCACCGTGGCCGAGGCCCGTGCCGCCGCCGACGTCCTCGTCGCGCACGACCCGCACGACGCGTGGTCCCGCGCGGTGCCGGGCGTCCGGCCGGCCGGGCTCGCGGCGCACGCCCGCGTGGTCGGGGTGCCCTCCGGTCCGCTCGACCTCGACCCGCTCCACGCCGCCGCGTGGGAGGTCGCGGTCGCCCGGCTCGGCGCCCTGGTCACGGTCGTGCGGGTCGACGTCGAGCCGTTCCTCGAGGCCGCCCGGCTGCTCTACAGCGGCCCGTGGGTCGCCGAGCGGTACGCCGCCTTCGGTCACCTGCTCGAGCCCGACGGGCCGCACCTCGACCCGAGCGTGCGGCAGGTGGTGCTCGGCGGCCGCGACGTCCCGGGTCCCGACGTCTTCCGCGGCATCGAACGGCTGGCGCAGCTGCGGGCCGCCAGCGAACCGGTCTGGGACGACGTCGACGCCCTGCTGCTGCCCGTCACCCCCGGGCACCCGACGCTGGCCGAGGTCGCCGCCGACCCGCTCGGGGTCAACAGCCGGCTCGGCACCTACACGAACTTCGTGAACCTGCTCGACCTCGCGGCGGTGACCTTCCCGGCGGAGCGACGTGAGGACGGGCTGCCGTTCGGGGTCCAGCTCGTCGGGCCGGCCTTCGCCGACGACGCCCTGCTCGAGCTCGCCGGCCGCTGGTGCGGCGAGGAGGTCCGCGGCACGCCGCGCCGGCCGGGGACGACCCTCGTCGCCGTCGTCGGGGCGCACCTGTCGGGCCTGCCGCTGAACCGCCAGCTGCTCGACGGCGGCGGCCGGCTGCACGCCCGGGCCCGCAGCGCGGGCGGGGCCCGGCTCTACCGGCTGCCCGGTGCCGGGGTGCCGCGACCCGCGATGGTCATGGCGGACGGGCCGTCGGAGGGCATCGCGCTGGAGGTCTGGGAGCTGCCGCACGCCGGGGTCGGGCAGCTGGGCGACCTCGTTCCCGCCCCCCTGCGGCTCGGCCGCGTGCCGCTGTCGGACGGCACCGACGTCCTCGGCTTCGTCGGCGACGCGGGCCTGCTCGACGGTGCTCTCGACGTGACGGCGTCGGGCGGCTGGCGCGCCCACCTTCGCGGCTGACCCGGACAGCACGAGGGCCCCGCACCGGACGACCGGTGCGGAGCCCTCGCGCTGCTGACCGCGCCGGCCGGGGTGCTCGGGTCCGGTGTCGCCGCTGACGGCGTCCTCGACGTCGGCCTCGCTGGCGGTGACGCCGGCCAGCGCGTCTCCCGCGGCGGTGCCACCGCCGACGGCCTGGGACGGCTGCTCGTCGCCGGGCGCCGGGCCGGAGTCGACGGTGCCGCTGCTGGAGCCGGCTCGGGCGACGTAGCTGCTCTGGTCGCGGCCGGCGACGTCGGCCTCGGGGTTCGCGTCGGTCTTGACGCCGTCGTTCGGGTCGCGGGGCAGGGGCTCGGTCATGCGGACTCCTGGAGGCGGGGGGCCCGCCTCGAGTGTCGCAGCCGCACGCGCGAGGGGCCCCGCACGATGCGGGGCCCCTCGTGGTGCGCGCGCTACGTGGTCGCGAGGTGCCGCTCGTGCTGCGCGCGGACGAGGTCCTCGACCTGGCCGCGCAGCGCCAGGAACTCCGGTGTCCGCTTGAGCCGCAGGTCGCGCTCGTCCCCGAACGGGACGTCGACGACGGCCGCGATGCGGCCCGGGTCGCTGGCCAGGACGACAACGCGCTGGGCCAGGAAGACGGCCTCCTCGACGTCGTGCGTGACGAGCACGACGGTCGTGCCGGTGTGCTGCCAGATGCTGCGGAGGAACACCTGCATGTCCTCCTTGATCTGCACGTCGAGGGCGCCGAACGGCTCGTCGAGCAGCAGCACCTGCGGCTCGCAGGCGAGCGCCCGGGCGATGGCGACGCGCTGCCGCTGACCGCCCGACAGCTCCCGCGGGAGCTTCTGCGCGTAGTCGGTCAGCCCGACCTCGGCCAGGTACCACTCGACCCGGCGCGCCCGCTCCTGCGAGCCGATGGGCAGCATCTCCAGGCCGAAGCCGACGTTCTTCTCGACCGTGCGCCAGGGGAACAGCGAGCCCGACTGCAGCACCAGTCCGCGCTCCGGGCCCGGCCCGGTGACGGCGGCGCCGTCGAGCAGCACCTCGCCGGTGGTCGGCTCGGTCAGGCCGGCCACCACCGACAGCAGCGTGCTCTTGCCCGAGCCGCTCGCGCCGACCAGGACGACCAGCTCGCCGGCCCCGACCTCCAGGTCGATGCCGTCGAGGATGCGCCGCGGGCCGTAGTCCTTGGTGACGGCCTGCAGCGACAGGGCCCCCTTGCCGGGGCTCACGCGGCCCACCGGCCCAGCCGGTCGCGGAGCAGGCGCAGGGACAGGTCGATGACCAGGCCGATCACCCCGATGACGACGAGGACCGCGAAGATGCGGTCGGTCTGCAGGAAGCGCTGGGCGCGCACGATCCGGTAGCCGAGCCCCGACGTCGAGGCCAGCAGCTCCGCGACGACCACGAGGTTCCAGGCGGCAGCCGCGTTGACGCGGACGGCGTCGACGATGCCGGGCAGGGCGTGCGGCAGGACGACCTTGCGCAGCACCTCGCCCCGCCGGGCTCCGAGGGTGGCCGAGACGTCGAGCAGGTCGCGCGGCACGAGCCGCACGCTGTCGGCGACCATGAGGGTCATGAAGAAGACCGTGCCGATCACGAGCAGGGCGATCTTCGGGGTCTCGCCGAGGCCGAACCAGATGAGCAGCAGCGGGATGAACGCGGTCGCGGGCATGTAGCGCAGCAGCCCGACGGCGGGCTCGATCGCGGCCTGGCCCCCCTTGAAGGCACCCATGACGAAGCCGAGCGGCAGGGACAGCGCCACCGCGATGCCGAACCCGACGGTGACCCGGCGGACCGACGCCCACGTGTCGGGCAGCAGGGTCCCGTCCTTCGCCATGTCGATCCCGGCGGTCAGCACGGAGCCCGGGGACGGCAGGAAGGCGGGGTCGACCGCGCCGGTCGCGCTCAGCACCTCCCACAGCACGAGCGGCACGAGGAACGACGCCGTCGACAGCATGCGCCGACGCAGGGGACTGATGTCCTGCCGCAGCGACCGGCTGCTGGCGGCGCGGCGGGCGGGTGCCCGGCGCGGGAGGTCGTCCCAGCCGTCCCGGCCGCGGCCGACGTAGCCCTCGGGCACGTAGCGGCGCTTCCTCCGGCTGCGGGTCTGGGCGACCTCCGCCTGCTCGGTCAGGGTGGTGCTCACGGGGTGGCCTTCACGAAGCTGTCGTCGAACAGGCCGTCGAGCGGCGGGGTCTCCTCCGCGAGCCCGGTCTCCTTGAGGAACGTCGCCAGCTGGCTCGCCTCGAAGTCGAGGTGGGTGCTGTCGCTGCCCGGCGAGAACGTCGCGAGGTTCTGGGCCTTGTCGAAGAT
>JAODNQ010000224.1 GCA_025464695.1 Frankiales bacterium
GACGGTGCGCCGGACTCGTACTAGGGCCCTGCTGCTGGCGGCGCTGCTCGCCTCGGCGGCGGCGGCAGCGGGCTGCGACGAGCGGGAGGCGACCGCCGCCCTGCCGTCCGCTGGTGCCCCACCGTCGGTCGCCGCCCCTCCTGTGGAGGCACCCGGGCGGCCGGTCCTCACGGTCGCGGCGCTCGGCGACTCGTACACGCAGGGCTTCTCCTCCTGCGGCCGCCTGGGCAACTGCCCGACCTACTCCTGGGCCACCGGCACCGCCGCGGCCGTCCCGAGCCTGCTCGAGCGGCTGGCCGGCGCGAGCGGGGCGGACGCCGTGGGGCAGAACCTGTCCGTCAGCGGCGCCCGGGTGGGGGCGCTGAACCGGCAGGCCGTCCGGGCCGGCTTCACCCGGGCCGGCCTCGTCACGGTGCTCGTCGGGGTCAACGACGTCTGCACCAGCGACCTCGCCTCCATGACGCCGGTGCCGCAGTTCCGGACCGAGCTCGAGCGGGCGTTCACCACCCTGGACCGGACGTCGCCGTCCGCCCGGCTGCTGGTGCTCTCGGTGCCGGACCTGGGGCGGATGGCCGACCTCGGGCGGGACGTGCCGGCGGCACGGGCCAGCTGGCGCCGGCACGACGTCTGCCGGCCGGTCTTCGACCGCGGCACGCCGCCCCGGCCGGACAGCGCGCTGCGCCTGGCCACCGACGACCGCCGACGGGCCTTCGACGGCGTCCTGGAGGCCGCCTGTCGGTCCCGGCCGCGGTGCACCTGGGACGGCGGCGCGCTCGCCGGGCTGCGCTTCGACGCCGGCTTCCTCAGCCCCGACTGGTTCCACCCCTCGGCCCGCGGGCAGCGGCAGATCGCCGCACTGGCCGCGCGCGTGCTGGGCGGGAGGGTGGGGCCGGCGGGAGTCGAACCCGCACTGGGACGCCCCTAAAACGCCTGCCTCTGCCGTTGGGCTACGGCCCCCGGGTCGACCCTAGGGCGTCGGGGCGACGAGGCCCCGCTCAGACCGCCAGCTCGCGGCGGAGCTTCGCCACGTGGCCCTTGGCCTTCACGTTGTACGACGCCTGCAGCACCCGGCCCTGCTCGTCGACCACCACCGTCGACCGGATCACCCCGACCACCGTCTTGCCGTAGAGCGACTTCTCCCCGAAGGCGCCGTACGCCGTCATCACCGCCTTGTCGGGGTCGGACAGCAGCGGGAACGTGAGCCCCTCGGCGTCGCGGAAGCGCGCCAGCTTCGCGGGCGGGTCCGGGCTGATCCCGACGACCGCGAAGCCGGCGCCCTCGAAGTCCGTGACGGCGTCGCGGAAGTCGCAGGCCTGGGTGGTGCAGCCCGGCGTCGACGCGGCCGGGTAGACGTACACGACGACCTTGCGGCCGGCGAAGTCGGCCAGCGAGACGGGTCGGCCGTCGGCGTCGGGGAGGGTGAAGGCGGGCGCGGGGTCGCCGGGGGACAGTCGGGGGGTCACGGCCGACATCCTGCCGGACCGGGCGAGCAGGGCGAGGATGCCGAGGAGCGTGACGGCGCCGTACGGCGGGCCCCGAGCCAGGGCGGGACGGACGCCACGCCGACCCGTGGTTCCTGCGCGGGGTCGCAGGGCACGGGGACCGCAGCGCAGACTCAGGCACGAGCACGACCGACGCGAGGAGCACCGAGTGACGAGCACGAACGGCAGCGAGCCCGTGAGCGCGAAGGGGTCGGGCTCGAACGACCCCGCCGTCCTCGCCGCGGAGATCGAGAAGACCCGTGAGGACCTCGCCGAGACGCTCGACGCGATCGCGGAGAAGGTCAGCCCCAAGCGGGTGGCCGGCCGGACGAAGAAGAAGGTCGCCGACGCGGTGACGTCGGCCAAGGAGACGGTGGTCGAGCAGGCCGGAGCCGCGCGGGACAAGGTCGCGGAGTCGGCGGGGGCGGCGAAGGACAAGCTGTCCGAGGCGACGTCGTCGGGGACGCCGGTCACCACCGGCGGCAGCACCCGCATCGACACCCCCACGGCCCCCGTGGACGTGTCGGCCAGCGTTCCGCCGCTCCCGCCGGTGACCGCGGTGTCGGCGGAGGGCCTGGACCTGAGCCCCAGCAGCACGACGGTCCCCGTCGTGTCCCCGACCCCGACGTCGACCTTCCCGACGGCGCCCGCCGTCCCGTACACCGCGCCCGGTCCGCTGGTGCGCAAGGAGTACGCCGCCGGAGCGGGCCTGGGGGTGCTCGTGCTGCTGCTCCTGCGCCGCCGGCGCACCCGCCGTCGCGCGCTGCGCCCCGTGGCCAAGAGCCGCCGCCGCCGGTGACGCCGGTCCCGGAGGCACCGGGTCCCGGTCAGGAGAGCGTCTGGGACTACCCCCGGCCGCCACGCATCGAGCGCTCGGACCGCGAGGTCGTCGTCGTCCTGGGCGGCGTCGAGGTCTGCCGGACCCGCGCGGCGTGGCGGGTGCTGGAGACCAGCCACCCGCCGTCCTGGTACCTGCCGCGCGAGGACTGGCTGCCCGGTGCGCTCGAGCCCGCGTCCGGGCGCTCGGTGTGCGAGTGGAAGGGCGTCGCGAGCTACCTGACCGTCGTCGGGGGCGGCCTGCGGGCGGAGCGGGCGGCGTGGACCTACCCGGACCCCACGCCCGCCTTCGCCGGGCTGTGCGACGCCGTCGCGGTGTACCCGGCCGCGATGGACGCCTGCACGGTCGACGGCGAGGCGGTGCGGCCCCAGGAGGGCGGCTTCTACGGCGGCTGGGTCACCCGCGACGTCGTGGGTCCGTTCAAGGGCGTTCCGGGCAGTTCCGGCTGGTAGCGGCTGCCCGTGGGAGAGACTCGGGGCGCGCCCGACGTCGCGGTGCGCCCGGGGGAGGTGCTGCGTGCTGCGTGCCCCGGCCGCCGCTGCCCTGGTCGCCGCGCTGCTCCTCCCCGGCGCCGCGCTGACCGGTCCGGCCGCCCGCGCGGCGGACGACGCGGGGCGGCTGTACGTCGTCGTCACGGTCCCCGGCACCAGCCCCGGGCGGGTCGCCGGGACGACGCTGCTGCGCACGGAGCCGTCGCTGTCGGCGTCGCTGGTCCGGGCCGACGGGCCCGC
>JAODNQ010000237.1 GCA_025464695.1 Frankiales bacterium
GCCCGGTGCCGCCCGTCCGGGTGCCGTGCGTCCGGCCACGGCCCGTCCTGCTGCCGTGCGGACCGCCGCCGCCTCCCCCGCTGGCGCGGGCCTCTGCAGCGGCGACGGCTGGCAGCAGCGCCGCGGCTCCGCCGCTCTGGCGAGCCTGCGCCCCGCGCCCTCCCCCGCCCGCGCCCTGGTCTTCCGGCCCGCGCGCAGCGGCTTCCTCGGCCTCACCCACATGGACAGCCGGGTCGTCGAGGTGTTCGTCCGCTCCTGCAGCCGCCAGAGCGACGCCCTGCTGCGCCACGTCGTCGCCCACGAGCTCGGCCACGCCTACGACCGCGCCCACCTGACGCCGTCCCTGCGGGCGGCCTGGCTGCGGGCCCGCGGCGTCCCGGCCGGCACCCGTTGGGAGGGCTGCGACCGCTGCACCGACTTCGCGACGCCGGCGGGCGACTTCGCCGAGACCTACGCCCAGTGGCGGCGCGGCGCGTCCGACAGCCGCACGCAGCTCGCCCGCGTGCCCGGGCCCGCCGCCCTGGACCGGCTCGCGGCGGCCTTCTTCACCCGCTAGTCACCGCCTCGAGCTCGCGGTGACCGGGACGTCGGGTCGAGGGTTCAGGCGTCGAGCGCGGCCAGCTGCCCGCACGCGCCGGCGATCTCCCGCCCGCGGGTGTCGCGCACGGTCGTGGCCACCCCGGCGTCGCGCAGCCGGCGCACGAACTCCTGCTCGACGGGCTTCGGCGACGCGTCCCACTCCGAGCCCGGCGTCGGGTTCAGCGGGATGAGGTTGACGTGGACGAGCTTGCCCTTGAGCAGCCGTCCGAGCAGGTCGGCCCGGCGCGGCTGGTCGTTCACGTCCCGGATCAGCGCGTACTCGATCGACAGCCGGCGGCCGGTCACCCGGGTGTAGCCGAACGCCGCCTTCAGCACCTCGCGCACCGGCCACCGGGTGTTGACCGGGACGAGCGTGTCGCGCAGCTCGTCGTCGGGGGCGTGCAGGCTGAGCGCGAGCGTGACCTGCAGCTGCTCGCGGGTCAGCTTCTCGATGGCCGGCACCAGCCCGACGGTGGAGACGACGACGCTGCGCTGGCTGATCCCGAGCCCTTGCGGCGACGGGTCGGTCAGCCGGCGGACCGCGGCGACCACGCGGTTGTAGTTGGCGAGCGGCTCGCCCATGCCCATGAACACGACGTTGCTGACGCGGCCGCCCGACGCCGCCTCGATCCGCTGGGCCGCCACCACCTGCTCGACGATCTCCGCCGTCGACAGGTTGCGGGTGAGCCCGGCCTGTCCGGTGGCGCAGAAGGGGCAGGCCATGCCGCAGCCGGCCTGGCTGCTGACGCAGACGGTGGTGCGGTCGGCGTAGCGCATGGTCACGGACTCGACGAGCGTGCCGTCGTGGCCGCGCAGCAGGCTCTTGCGGGTCGCGCCACCGTCGCAGTCGACGTCCCGGACCGGGGTCCAGAGGGTCGGCAGCAGGGGCGCGAGGGCCGCGCGGGTCGACGCCGACAGGTCGGTCATCTGCTCGAGCGTCCGCCCCGCGAACCAGCTGCGCGAGACCTGCTCGGCGCGGAACGGCTTCTCGCCCAGCTCCGCGACGGCGGCCTTGCGCTCCGCGAGGTCGAGGTCGACGAGGTGGCGGGGCGGCAGTCCACGCTTGGGGGCGTCGAACACGAGCGGCAGGACGGTCACCGGGAGTCCAACGGGCACCGGCGCCCAGGGATTCCTCGACCGGCCGCTACGACAGCAGCGCCTCGAGCAGCAGGTACGCGACGGGGGCGGTCGGCAGCAGGGAGTCGAGCCGGTCCATCAGGCCCCCGTGGCCGGGCAGCAGGTCGCCCATGTCCTTGATGCCGATGTCGCGCTTGACCATGGACTCGCCGAGGTCGCCCAAGGTGGCCGACAGGACGACGGCCAGGCCGTAGACGACGCCGAGCAGCGGGCTGGCGTCGAACAGGGTCGCGAAGAAGACCGCACCGGCCACGCCGCAGGCCAGCAGGCTGCCGCAGAAGCCCTCCCAGGACTTCTTCGGCGACACCGACGGCGCCATCGGGTGCCGCCCGAACAGCACGCCCGCGGTGTAGCCACCGACGTCGCTGCAGACGACGGTGGCGACGAAGACCGTGACCCGGCGCGGCCCGTCGCCGTCCTGGGCGAGCAGCGCGCAGAAGCCCGCCAGGAACGGGACGTAGGCCGCGGTGAAGGTCGACGCCGCGACGTCGCGCAGGTAGCCCTCCGCGGGGTCGGCCAGCCGCCAGACGACGCAGCTGAGCGCCGTGAGGGCGAGCGCGACGAACAGCGGCTCCGGGCCGCGCGCGTACGCCAGGACGAGCATCGCGGCACCGCCCACCAGCAGCGGCGGCATCGGAGGCTCCGCCCCGAGGCGGCGCAGCGCGTTGACGACCTCGTAGGTGCCGAGGCTGGCGGCCGCGACGAGGACGCCGATGAACAGCCACCGGAACGGGGAGAACAGCGGCACGGTGACGAGCAGCCCGAGGCCGACGCCGACGGCGATGGCGGCGGGGAGGTTGCGTCCCGCCCGGCCGGGCTGGCGCTTGTGGGGCTCGCCCTCGACGCTCGGCGCCGTCTCGACGGCCGCCATCAGACCGCCGTCGGCGTGGTCCACGACGTCGGCGCCGGGGTGCACGTCGGGCGAGGTGTCGGGCGAAGGGTCGGGCTGCTCCTGCGGCCCGTCCGCCTCGAGGCTGTCGGTGGCGGCCATCAGACCTCGAGCAGCTCGGCTTCCTTGTGGCGGAGCAGCTCGTCGACGCTGGCGACGTACTGAGCCGTCGTCTTCTCGAGCTCCTTCTCCGCCCGGGCGACCTCGTCCTCGCCCGTGTCGCCGTCCTTGACGAGCTTGTCGAGCTCGTCCTTGGCCCGACGTCGGATGTTGCGGATGGAGATCTTCGCGTCCTCCGCCTTCGTCCGGGCCACCTTGATGAACTCCCGACGACGCTCCTCGGTGAGCTGCGGGAAGACGATCCGGATGATGCTGCCGTCGTTCGTGGGGTTCACGCCGAGGTCGCTGTCGCGGATGGCCCGCTCGATGACGCCGAGGCTGCCCTTGTCGTACGGGCTGATCACGGCCATGCGGGGCTCGGGGACGGTGAGCGAGCTGAGCTGGTTCACCGGTGTCATCGCGCCGTAGTAGTCGACGACGATCTTGTTGAACATGGCCGGCGTCGCCCGCCCGGTGCGGATCCCCGCGAAGTCGTCCTTGGCGACGCTGACGGCCTTCTCCATCTTCTCCTCGGCATCGAGGAGGGTCTCGTCGATCATCGCTCTTCCTTCATCGGGCCGTCTCCGCTCACGAGGGTCCCGATCTTCTCGCCCCGCACCGCGCGGGCGATGTTGCCCTCGGCGAGCAGGTCGAACACGACGATCGGCAACCGGTTGTCCATGCACAGGCTGATGGCGGTCGCGTCCGCCACCTTCAGCCGCCGCTCCAGCACCTCGGTGTAGCTGAGGGTGTCGAACTTGACGGCGTCGGGGTTCTTGCGGGGGTCGTCGTCGTACACGCCGTCGACCTGCTTGGCCATGAGCACGCACTGCGCGCCGACCTCGAGCGCGCGCTGAGCGGCGGCGGTGTCTGTGGAGAAGAACGGCGCCCCGAGGCCGGCGCCGAAGATGACGACGCGGCCCTTCTCGAGGTGGCGGATCGCCCGCCGCGGGATGTAGGCCTCGGCGACCTGCCCCATCGCGATGGCGGTCTGGACCCGGGTGTCGACGCCCTGCTTCTCCAGGAAGTCCTGCAAGGCTAGGCAGTTGATGACCGTCCCGAGCATGCCCATGTAGTCGGCCCGGGGCCGGTCCATGCCCTGCTCGGTGAGCTCGGCACCGCGGAAGTAGTTGCCCCCACCGATGACGACCGCGACCTGCACGCCCGTGCGGACGACGTCGGCGATCTGGCGGGCGATGTCGCGCACGGTGCGGGGGTCGACCCCCATCTCACCGCCGCCGGCGAACGCCTCGCCGGACAGCTTGAGCAGGACGCGGCTGTAGCCCTCGGCCGGCGCGGACGACGGGGAGGCCCCCTCCACGGTGTCGCTCATGGTGGGGGCCTCCTCGTGGTGCGCGGATCGTGCGACGAACCTAACAGCGGGCGGGAGGGCCTAGGCCTGGCCGACCTTGAAGCGGGCGAAGCCCTTGATCTCGACGCCGGCCTCCTCGAGGACCTTCTTCACGGACTTCTTGTTGTCCTTGGCGAAGGGCTGCTCGAGCAGGACGGAGTCCTTGAAGAAGCCGTTGACCCGGCCCTCGACGATCTTCGGGAGGGCCGCCTCCGGCTTGCCCTCCTCCTTCGCGGTCGCCTCGGCGATCTCGCGCTCCTTGGCGACGACGTCCTCCGGGACCTCCTCGCGGGTCACGTAGGTCGGCGAGAAGGCCGCGATGTGCTGCGCGACGTCCTT
>JAODNQ010000248.1 GCA_025464695.1 Frankiales bacterium
GACGGTGATGTCGACGCCGACGTCGACGCCCGTGCGGAAGACGGTGCCCTCGGCGCGCATCTGCTCCAGGCGCCGGTCCAGGACGGCCTTCTCCATCTTGAACTCGGGGATGCCGTAGCGGAGCAGCCCGCCGACGCGGTCGGCCCGCTCGAGGACGACGACGTCGTGGCCGGCCCGGGTCAGCTGCTGCGCGACCGCGAGCCCGGCCGGGCCGCTGCCGACGACGGCGACCCTGCGCCCGGACTTCTCCCGGGCGGTCTGCGGCGTGACCAGCCCCGCCGCCCAGGCGCGGTCGGCGATCTCGACCTCGACCTGCTTGATGGTCACGGGGTCGTCGTTGATCCCGAGCACGCAGGCCGCCTCGCACGGCGCCGGGCACAGCCGCCCGGTGAACTCCGGGAAGTTGTTGGTCGCGTGCAGCCGCTCGGAGGCGTCGGCCCAGTCGTCGCGGTAGACGAGGTCGTTCCACTCCGGGATGAGGTTCCCGAGCGGGCAGCCGTTGTGGCAGAAGGGGATGCCGCAGTCCATGCACCGGGCGGCCTGGTCGTGGAGGTGCTCCTTCGGGAACTCCTCGTAGACCTCCTTCCAATCGCGGATGCGGACGTCGACGGGCCGGCGGGTCGGGAGCTCGCGGCCGTTCTTGAGGAAGCCCTGCGGGTCAGCCATGTCTGTCTCTCCCCTACTTGCCGGCGGCCGCGGCCATGACGGCCGTGTCGACGTCGGTGCCGGCCTGCTCGGCCTGCTCGATGGCGGCGAGCACGCGCGCGTAGTCGCGCGGCATCACCTTGGTGAAGCGGCCGGCCTGCTCGGGCCAGCCGTCGACGAGCGCCTGCGCGACCGGCGAGCCGGTCTGCTCGGCGTGCTCGAGGAGCATCCGGCGCAGGGTCTCGGCGTCGCCGTCGTCGAGCGGCAGCAGGTCGACCATCTCGCGGTTGACCTTGCCCTCGTCGGCGTCCAGCAGGTACGCGACGCCGCCGCTCATGCCGGCCGCGACGTTGCGGCCGGTCTCGCCCAGGATCGCGACGCGCCCCCCGGTCATGTACTCGCAGGCGTGGTCGCCGACACCCTCGACGACGGCGGTGGCACCGGAGTTGCGGACGCAGAAGCGCTCCCCGACCTTGCCGCGGACGAACAGCGAGCCGCCCGTGGCGCCGTAGAGCAGCGTGTTGCCCGCGATGACGTTGTCCTCGGCGGGGAACGTGGCGGCGCGGTCGGGCCGCACCACGATCGTGCCGCCCGACAGGCCCTTGCCGACGTAGTCGTTGCCGTCGCCCTCGAGCCGCAGGGTGACACCGCGCGGCAGGAAGGCGCCGAACGACTGCCCGGCGCTGCCTGTGAAGGTGATGTCGATGGTGCCGTCGGGCAGGCCGGCGCCGCGGTACCGGCGGGTGACCTCGGCGCCGAGCATGGTGCCGACCGTCCGGTTGACGTTGCGCACCGGCAGCTCGAAGGAGACCGGGGTGCCGTCCTCGAGCGCGTCCTTCGCCAGGGCGATGAGCGTGTTGTCGAGGGCGTGCTGCAGGCCGTGGTCCTGCACCCCGGTGCGGGTCAGGGACGTCCCGGCGACGAGGTCGGGCACGTGCAGCACCGGCGTGAGGTCCAGGCCGGCGGCCTTCCAGTGCTCGACGGCGTGCTGGACGTCGAGGACCTCGGCGTGGCCGATGGCCTCCTCGAGGGTCCGGAAGCCGAGGCCCGCCAGGATCTCGCGGACCTCCTGCGCGATGTACTGGAAGAAGGTCACGAGGAACTCGGCCTTGCCGCTGTACTTGCTGCGCAGCACCGGGTTCTGCGTCGCGACGCCGACCGGGCAGGTGTCCAGGTGGCAGACGCGCATCATGATGCAGCCGCTCACCACGAGCGGGGCGGTGGCGAAGCCGTACTCCTCGGCGCCCAGCAGGGCGGCGATGACGACGTCGCGGCCGGTCTTGAGCTGCCCGTCGACCTGCACGGTGATGCGGTCGCGCAGCCCGTTGAGCAGCAGCGTCTGCTGCGTCTCGGCCAGGCCCAGCTCCCAGGGAGAGCCGGCGTGCTTGAGCGACGTCAGCGGGGAGGCGCCGGTGCCGCCGTCGTGGCCGGAGATGAGCACGACGTCGGCGTGAGCCTTGGAGACACCCGCCGCGACCGTGCCGACGCCGACCTCGGCCACCAGCTTCACGTGGACCCGGGCCTCGCGGTTCGCGTTCTTGAGGTCGTGGATGAGCTGGGCGAGGTCCTCGATCGAGTAGATGTCGTGGTGCGGCGGCGGGCTGATCAGGCCGACGCCGGGCGTGGAGTGCCGGGTCTTGGCGATGTACGGGTTGACCTTCGGACCGGGCAGCTGGCCGCCCTCACCGGGCTTGGCGCCCTGGGCCATCTTGATCTGGATGTCGTCGGCGTTGACGAGGTACTCGCTGGTGACGCCGAACCGGCCGGACGCCACCTGCTTGATGGCGCTGCGCCGGGCGGGGTCGTAGAGGCGCTCGGGGTCCTCGCCGCCCTCCCCGGTGTTGCTGCGGGCGCCGAGCTGGTTCATCGCGATCGCCAGCGTCTCGTGCGCCTCCGGGCTGATCGAGCCGAGCGACATCGCGCCGGTGTTGAACCGCTTCACGATCTCGCTGACCGGCTCGACCTCCTCGACGTCGATCGGCGGGCGCAGGCCCTCGCGCAGGGCGAACAGCCCGCGCAGGGTCCCGGCCTTCGCCGACAGCGCGTCGACCTTGCCCGTGTAGGTCTTGAAGACGTCGTACTGCTGCGTGCGGGTGGAGTGCTGCAGCGCGAAGACGGTCTCCGGGTTGAACAGGTGGACCTCGCCCTCGCGGCGCCACTGGTACTCGCCGCCGGTCTCGAG
>JAODNQ010000265.1 GCA_025464695.1 Frankiales bacterium
CGAGCCACTCGGCGGGTCCCTGGCCGCGGCTGTCCGTGACGCGGCCGAGCGCCTCGTAGCCGAGGACCGCGCCGTCGGTGAGCCGCACGAGCGGCTGGACGACGGCGGAGGACCCGCCGGGTGCCAGGGCCAGCCGCAGTCCGGCCAGGTCGAGGGCGGGCAGGGCGCTGCGCTGGTCGGGCAGGGCGAGAGGGTGCGCGGTCACCCTGTCCTCTCGGCAGGTGCGGTGACGTCCGTGTGAACGCGACGCGTCGATCCTGCGTCCGCGGACGCAGGACCGGCTGAGTACGCTGTCGGCATGACGCGTGCGAGCTCCTCGCTGCTTACGGGCCGCGACGGGGTCTGAGCCCAGGCCGGCTCCCCGTCGCGGTGCTCCTCCCGCGCTGGCCGCCGACCCTCTCCGTGCTCAGGAGCCTCCGCATGACCGCCCAGTCCCGCACCACCGCTCAGACCGCGAGCGCGATGCCGTTCTCGCGCTACAGCCCCTTCACGCCGGTCGACCTCCCCGACCGGACCTGGCCCTCCGCCGTCGTCGAGCGGGCGCCCGTCTGGTGCTCGGTCGACCTGCGCGACGGCAACCAGGCCCTCATCGACCCGATGGACGCCGAGCGCAAGCTGCGGCTGTTCCGCCTGCTCGTCGCGATGGGCTACAAGGAGATCGAGGTCGGCTTCCCGGCCGCGTCCTCCACCGACTTCGACTTCGTCCGCACCCTGGTCGAGGACGGCCACGTCCCCGCTGACGTCACCATCCAGGTGCTGACGCAGGCGCGCGAGGAGCTCATCGAACGGACCGTGCAGTCGCTGGTCGGCTTCTCGGGCACCGCCCTGGTCCACCTCTACAACTCGACGTCGACGCTGCAGCGCCGGGTGGTGTTCGGCCTCGACAGGGACGGCGTCAAGGACATCGCGGTGCAGGGCGCGGTCTGGTGCCAGAAGTACGTCGAGCAGCTGCTGCCCGGGCAGGACGTCCGGTGGCAGTACAGCCCCGAGAGCTTCACCGGCACCGAGCTCGACTACGCGCTCGAGGTCTGCACCGCCGTCATGGACGTGTGGCAGCCGACGCCGGAGCGCCCCGTCGTGCTCAACCTGCCAGCGACCGTCGAGATGTCGGTGCCCAGCACCTACGCCGACCAGATCGAGTGGTTCAGCCGCGGGCTGGGGGAGCGGCGCAGCAGCGTCGTGCTGTCCCTGCACCCGCACAACGACCGCGGCACGGCGGTGGCGGCCGCAGAGCTCGGCGTGATGGCCGGCGCGGACCGCGTCGAGGGCTGCCTGTTCGGCAACGGCGAGCGCACCGGCAACGTCTGCCTGGTGACCCTCGGTCTGAACCTGTTCAGCCAGGGCGTCGACCCGTGCATCGACTTCAGCGACATCGACGAGGTCCGCCGCACGGCCGAGTACGCCACGCAGCTGCCCGTGCACCCGCGCCACCCGTACGCCGGCGACCTCGTCTACACGGCCTTCTCGGGCTCGCACCAGGACGCCATCAAGAAGGGCTTCGAGGCCCTCGAGCGCGACGCGCAGGCTGCCGGGCACGACGTCCGGCAGCACCCGTGGGGCGTGCCGTACCTGCCGATCGACCCGCTAGACGTCGGCCGCTCGTACGATGCGGTCATCCGGGTGAACAGCCAGTCGGGCAAGGGCGGCGTCGCGTACGTGCTCAAGAACGAGCACCACCTCGACCTGCCGCGCCGCATGCAGATCGAGTTCTCGCGCGTCGTGCAGGAGATCGCGGACGGCGAGGGCGGCGAGATCAGTCCCGCACGCATCTGGTCGGTGTTCGGCAGCACCTACCTCGAGCCCGAGGGGCCGCTGCGGCTCGTGTCCCACCGGACGTCGTCCGACGCCGACGGCCGCGACACGATCGAGGCCGTCGTCGAGCACGACGGCGCGCGGCGGACGATCACCGGCACGGGGAACGGCCCCATCGCGGCGTTCGTCAACGCCCTGGCCGGCCTCGGGGTCGACGTGCGGGTCCTCGACTACGCCGAGCACGCGACCGGTGCGGGCGAGGAGGCGCAGGCCGCGTCCTACCTCGAGGTCGCCGTCGGCGGGAAGGTGCTGTGGGGCTGCGGCGTCCACCCGAGCATCGTCACCAGCTCGCTGCGCGCCCTCGTGAGCGCCGTCGACCGGGGCCTGTCCGCGTGACGGCGGTCCGGGTGCTGCTGCTGTCGGGCAGCACCCGGACCGGCTCCACCAACAGCGCGGCGCTCAGGGCCCTCGCGGACGCCCCGCCGGTCGGTGTCGAGCCGCTGCTGCTGGACGTCCTGCGCGCGCTGCCGGCGTTCGACCAATGCCGGTGGTCGACGGCGCGTGCCGCAGCGTGCACGTCCCGCGGGCGGCTGTCGGGTCGGACGGCCGGCTGGCGGACCCGGACCTCGTCGAGCAGCTGCGCGCGTCGCTGACCGCCCTGGCTCAGGCCGTGACCAGCCAGACCGCCTCGTAGGGGCCGAGCACGACGTCGCCGTCGAGCGGGCGGCCGGTCAGCGCGTCGACCACCGGCCCGTCGAGCGGGAGCCGGTCGCGGGGGCACGTGACCGCGCCCCCGGCCACCTCGTAGAGGCACACCAGGGTCTGCTCCGGCGCCCGGCGCACGGTCGCCAGCAGCCGGTCGTCGCCCGGGTCCAGCACCTCGGTCTCGTGGCGGGCGTGCAGGGCGGGCAGGCCGGCCCGCACGGCGGCGGCGTGCTGCAGCGCGGTGAACACCTGGTGCTCGGCCGTGCCCGGCTCGCTCCGGCGCTCCGCGCGGTCCCACGGCAGCCGGGGCCGGTGGACCCACCGGTTGTCGTCGGCGTGTCGAGGGTCGTCGGCCCAGTCGGGGTCGTTGAGGAGCGCCAGCTCGTCGCCGGACCACAGCACCGGCACACCGCCCCAGCCGAGCACCACCAGGTGGGCCAGGACGACGCGCCGCAGCGCGAGGTCGCGGGCCTGCTCGTCGTCCCCGGCCGCCTCCAGCCCCAGCAGCGACGCCGCCGTGCCGCTGATGCGGCGGTCGCCCGTGGCCGGGTTCTCCTGGAACACCAGCCCCCGGGCCGGGCTGCCCTCGAACAGGCCCGCGTACCAGTCGGACAGGAAGGCGCGGTGCAGCGGCCCGGACACCCCGGTGGCGGCGGCGTCGGCGTCGTCGACGGCCCAGCCGATGTCGTCGTGGCCGCGGAGGTAGGTGGCCCAGGCGGTGCTCGGGGGGCGGCCGCCGAAGCGGGCGAGCGCCGTCCGCAGCAGGCGGGTGTCCTTCGAGGCCAGGGTCGACCAGACCTGGACCATAAGGCTGTTGTGGTAGGCGAGGTCGCTCACGCGGCCGGTGTTGCGGCCTGTGCCGAGGTACTGCACGAGCTGGTCCGGCCCGACGATCGCCTCCGCCTTGAACACCACCGCAGGGGCCGCGATCCGGGCGACGGCGCGCAGCGCGCGGGTGAGGGCGTGCACCTCCGGCTGGTCCTGGCAGGTGGTGCCCAGCCGCTTCCACAGGAACGCGATCGCGTCGAGCCGCAGCACCTCGACCCCGAGGTTGGCGAGGAAGCAGACGAGGTCGGCAAAGGCGCAGAACACCTCCGGCTCGTGCCAGTTGAGGTCCCACTGAAAGCTGTTGAAGGTCGTCCAGACCCAGCCGTCGAGGTCGTCGTCCCAGGTGAACGAGCCCGGGGCGAAGTCGGGGAACACCTCGGGCAGGGTGCGCTCGAAGGCGTCCGGCTGCGTCCGGTCGGGGAAGACGTGGAACCACCGGCGGTAGCGCTCGTCGCCGTCGCGTGCCGCCTGCGCCCAGGGGTGCTCGGCCGCGACGTGGTTCAGCACGAGGTCCACGGCGAGGCTCACGTCGTGCTCTCGGAGCACGGCGGTGAGGGCGCGCAGGTCGTCGAGGTCGCCGAGGTCGGGGCGGACCGCGCGGTAGTCGGCGACCGCGTAGCCGCCGTCGTCGGGGCCGGGCCGGGGCTGCAGCAGCGGCAGCAGGTGCAGGTACGTGACGCCGAGCTCGGCCAGGTACCCGGCGCGCTCGGCCACCCCGCGCAGGGTCCCGGCGAAGCGGTCGGCGTAGGCGGCGTAGCCCAGCATCCGGGGCGACTGGAACCAGTCGGGCTCCACCAGTCGCCGGAGGTCCAGCAGGCGCAGGTCCGCGGGGCGGTCCACGGCGCCCCGCACCGCGAGCTCCGCAGCCCTCGCCGCGACCTCCGGACCGGCGTCGCCGTAGGCCTCGGTCAGGCCCGCCAGCAGGTCGGGCCAGCTGCGCCGGAGGCGCGCCATGACGAGGACCTGGTGCTCGTCGGGCTCGTCGCGCAGCGCGTCGTAGGCGCTCTGCAGGACCGCGGGAGGGAGGGGCACGGTCACGTCCTGCCCCGCCCGCGCGGGCGTCGCACCGCGAGCGTGACGGCGCCCGCCACGACCAGCGCCACCAGGTTGACGCCCAGCTGCGCCGCGGCCCCCAGGCACTCGTCGAGCCGTCCCGCTGCTGCCGCCAGGCCGACGTCCGCGGCGGCCGGCACGGTCGTCACCGACACGGCGACGCCCACGAGCGCGGCGCTCTTGGCCGACGTCAGCGCCACCACGCCGGCCACCCCGGCGAGCAGGGCGACGACGACCGCGTACCCGTCGGGCTGGCTGACGAAGGCGGTGAGGGGGCGCTGCTCACCGGCGTACGCCGGGGGGAAGCCGGCGGTCGCGCGCACCACGGCCCCGAGCACCAGGGCGGCGAGCGCTGCCGCGGGGAACCCCACCACCAGGGCGGTCAGCGAGCGCCGGGCGAGGTCCCACCGGCGCTCCACGACGGCCACGGTCAGCCCCGCGACCGGCCCGAACTCGGGGCCGACGACCATCGCCCCGACGATAAGCACCGGGCTGTCGAGCAGCAGCCCGACGGCGGCGATCAGCGTCGCGGCCACGAGCAGCAGCAGGAACGACGTCGACAGCGTCGCCTCCTCGCCGCTGCGCGCCTCCACCTCCTCCCACACGACGGCGTCGACGCCGAGCCCGGGGGCGGCCTCCTCGGCGGCGTCGGCGTGCTCCGACAGCGTGGTGTCGACGTTCTCGAGCGTGATCGCGCACTCGCCCACCGCCTGCAGGGCGCAGACGACGTCGGTGACGGCCTCCCGAGCGACGTCGGCCAGCAGCACGTCCCCGGCCGGCTCGACCGCCGCGCCGGACAGCAGCACCACGTGCGTCGCGCCCGGCTGCGTCTGCAGGACGTGCAGCAGGCCCGGCGTCAGGGCGGGTGGGGCGATCAGGCGGAGGGCGAGCACGGGACCATCGTGGCAGTCCCAACGCGTGGGACGGCCGTCCCAGATACAGTTCCGGGCATGAGCACCCGGCTGGCGGTCATCGGCGGCGACGGCATCGGCCCCGAGGTCACGGAGGTGGCCCTCGAGGTGCTGCACGCCGTGCTCCCGGGCGTCGAGACCACCGACTACGACCTCGGCGGCCGGTCCTACCGCCGCACCGGCGAGGTGCTGCCCGACAGCGTCCTCGAGGAGCTGCGCGACCACGACGCGATCCTGCTGGGCGCGGTCGGCGACCCCACCATCCCGCCCGGCGTCATCGAGCGCGGCCTGCTGCTGCGGCTGCGCTTCAGCCTGGACCACCACGTGAACCTGCGGCCGGTGCGGCTGTTCGAGGGGGTCGAGAGCCCGCTCGGCGACACCTCCTTCGACATGGTCGTCGTCCGCGAGGGCACCGAGGGGCCCTACGTCGGCAACGGCGGCAGCATGCGCACGGGCACGCCGCACGAGGTCGCGACCGAGGTCAGCCTCAACACGGCGTACGGGGTGGAGCGGGTCGTCCGCGACGCCTTCGCCCGGGCCTCGGCGCGGCGCGGGCACGTGACGCTGGTGCACAAGACGAACGTCCTCGTGCACGCGGGCGGCCTGTGGAAGCGCGTCTTCGACCAGGTGGCGGCCGAGTTCCCGGACGTCGAGACGGCCTACCAGCACGTCGACGCCGCCTCGATGTTCTTCGTGACCGACCCCGGCCGCTTCGACGTCGTCGTGACGGACAACCTCTTCGGCGACATCCTCACCGACATCGGGGCTGCCATCGGCGGCGGCATCGGGCTGGCGGCGTCGGGCAACCTCGACGTCTCGCGCACCAACCCGAGCATGTTCGAGCCGGTGCACGGCAGCGCCCCGGACATCGCCGGGCAGGGCCTCGCCGACCCGACGGCGGCGGTGCTGAGCGTCGCCCTGCTGCTCGAGCACCTGGGGCACCCGGAGCAGGCGCAGCGGGTCGAGGCCGCGGTCGCCGCCGACCTCGCCACCCGTCCCGGGTCCCGGCCGACCGCGGCCGTGCGCGGAGCCCTGCTCGACCGCCTGTAGGGCGCCGCCGCTGCGGCTACCGTGGCGGCTCGAGCGCCCCTCAGACGGGCCGTAGGGAGGACGACGTGGAGTTCCAGCTGCAGCCGACGGGCACGCCGGTCGACGCCGAGGCGCGGGCCTCCGTGCTCGCCGACCCGGCCTTCGGGCGCGTCTTCACCGACCACATGGTGAGCATCAGCTGGACCCGGGAGCGGGGCTGGCACGACGCCGCGCTGCTGCCCTACGGCCCGCTCCAGGTCGACCCCGCCAACGTCGTCCTGCACTACGCGCAGGAGGTCTTCGAAGGGCTCAAGGCCTACCGCCAGCCCGACGGCGGCGTCGGCCTGTTCCGCCCCGACCTCAACGCCGCCCGCATGGTGCGCTCCTGCGAGCGGCTCGCCCTGCCGGCGCTCCCGCCCGAGGACTTCGTGGCCGCCGTCGAGCTCCTCGTGCGCACCGACGCGGCGTGGGTGCCCGAGGGCGAGGGGACGTCGCTGTACCTGCGGCCGTTCATGTTCGCCGACGAGGTCGGCCTCGGGGTGCGGCCGAGCGACTCCGCCCGCTTCCTGGTCATCGCGAGCCCCGCCGGCAACTACTTCTCCGGGCCGCTGCGGCCGGTCTCGCTGTGGCTGTCGCAGGACTACACCCGGGCGGCGCCGGGCGGCATGGGCGCGGCCAAGACCGGCGGCAACTACGCCGCCAGCCTCGTGGCCCAGCAGGAGGCCATCGCCCACGGCTGCGACCAGGTCGTGTTCCTCGACGCCGTCGAGAAGCGCTGGGTCGAGGAGCTCGGGGGCATGAACATGTTCTTCGTGCTCGACGACGGCACGATCGTCACCCCCGAGCTGACCGGCACGATCCTCGAGGGCGTCACCCGCGAATCCGTCATGACGCTGGCCCGCGAGGCGGGCCACACCGTCGAGGAGCGGCGGTTCGACGTCGACGAGTGGCGCAAGGGCGCGGTCGACGGCCGGGTCGTCGAGGTCTTCGCCTGCGGCACCGCCGCGGTCATCACTCCGGTCGGCGCGCTGCGCTGGCCGGGCGGCGAGGCCGTGGCCGGCGACGGGCAGCCCGGCCCGGTGACGACGAAGCTGCGCAGCGCGCTGCTCGACCTGCAGTACGGCCGCACCCCCGACACGCACGGGTGGGTCCGCCGGGTCGTCTGACCCTTGCCGTCGGCCCCGGAGCGGGCCTACGGTCGCGGTCGACCCCGGAGGTGCCCGTGCTGGTCCGAGACGCGATGACGTCAGCGGTGCTCACGGTTGGGCCGGCGCACACCCTGCGCCAGGCCGCGACCCAGATGGCGGACCGGAAGGTCGGCGCCGCGCTCGTGATGGACCCCGACGCCGACGGCCCGGGGATCCTCACCGAGCGCGACGTCCTGCTCGCCGTCGCTGCCGGGCAGGACCCCGAGCGCGAGCTGGTCGGCGACCACCTCACGGCCGACGCCGTCAGCGCCGAGCCCGACTGGGACCTCGAGCGCGCGGCCGCCACCATGGTCCGCGGCGGGTTCCGCCACCTCGTGGTCTGCGACGGCCCCGACGTCGTCGGCGTCCTGTCGGTGCGTGACCTCGTCCGCGTGTGGAGCAGCGCTCCTGTCGCCTAGCCCGTCGGACCCGCCCTCCCGCACCGTCCCCGGTGGGTACCCCCTGTCCGCGCCCGCCCTGCACGACGGCGTCGACGGGCGCGCCGACTCGCTCCGCCGGCTCCACCGCCTGGTGCGCGAGGTCAACGGCGACCTCGACCTCGGGCGGACCCTCGAGAGCGTCTGCCAGGGCATCGTCGACGGCCTGGGCTTCGAGGTGTCGGTGCTGAACCTCGTCCTGCCGGACGGGCGCCTCAGGGTGGTCGCGTGCGCCGGCGACGCCCAGGCGCGCGCGACCCTGCTCGGGACCGAGGCGCCGCGCGACGAGTGGGAGGCGCTGATGGCCGCCTGCCAGCCGGTGGGCGACCTCCTGGTCGACTACCTGCACCTGGTGCCGGACGACTCCCCGGTCGTCAGCTGGGTGCCGGACCGTCCGGTCGTGTCCGGCGACGGCGCCTGGCAGCCCCTCGACCAGCTGCTGGCGCCCCTGCGCACCGCCCGCAGCGGCCTCGTCGGCGTCATCAGCGTCGACCTCCCGCGCGACGGCTGCCGGCCCGGCCAGGCGCAGCTGGAGCTGCTCGAGATGTACGCCGCGCAGGTGAGCATCGCCATCGAGAACGCCCAGCTCCACGACGCGCTGCTGCAGCAGAACGCCGACGCCGCGGAGGCCCTCGGGCGCCTGTCGACGCTGGTGACCAGCACGCCCGTCGGCATCGTCGAGCTCGACCTCGACGGTCGCGTGCGGGTCTGGAACGCGGCGGCGGAGCGCATCTTCGGCTGGACCGCCGCCCAGGTCCTGGGCGCGCTCAACCCGGTCGCCCCGGAGGACGAGTACGACAGCCGGCTCGTGGAGCTCACGCACGCCCCCGCCGTGCGGGTGCCGGTGCAGCGCGTGCGGCGTGACGGCGCGGTCGTCGACCTCGAGATGTCGGCGTCGGTGCTGCGCGACGACGCCGGCCGGCCGTTCGGCTTCCTGGGCGTCTACGAGGACACGACCGGCCGCCGCCAGCTCGAGGAGGAGCTGCGGGCCGCGGCCCACACCGACCCGCTGACCGGCCTGGCGAACCGTGCGCTGTTCGCCGAGCGGCTGGAGGCGCAGGCGGGCTCCCCGGACGGCGCCACGGTGCTGCTGCTGGACCTCGACGGCTTCAAGGGCGTGAACGACACCGCCGGCCACGCTGCGGGCGACCGGGTGCTCGTGGAGGTCGCCCGGCGCACCGAGGCGGTCTGCCGCAGCGACGACCTCGTGGCGCGCCTCGGGGGCGACGAGTTCGTCGTGCTGCTGGGGGGCGGGGACGGGCCGCCGCAGCGGCCGCTGGACGGCGCCGGCGCCGAGGTGCTGGCCGCCCGGCTGGTCGAGGTCCTGGGGCAGCCGGTGCCGGTCGGCGTCGGCACCGTGAGCCTGGGCGCCAGCGTCGGGCTGGCCCGCTCCACGGGAGCGTCCCGGGCCGACGACCTGCTGCGCGACGCCGACACCGCCATGTACGCGGCCAAGGCCGCCGGCAAGGGGCGCTACCGGGTGTTCGAGCCGCAGCTGCGGGCCGACCTGCTGGAGCGGACCGCCCTCGTCGACGACCTGCGCACGGCCCTGCGCGCCGGCGACCAGCTGTTCCTGCGCTGGCACCCGGTGGTCCGCGTGCCCGACGCGCGGGTGCTGGGGCTCGAGGCGCTGGTCCGCTGGCAGCACCCGACCCGGGGGGAGCTGGCTCCCGGCGTGTTCGTGCCGCTGGCGGAGGACTCCGGGCTGGTGGTCGACCTCGGCCGCGAGGTGCTGCACCGGGCCTGCACCGCCCTGCGCGGCTGGCACGACACCCTGCCCGCGCACGCCCTGCCCCTGATCAGCGTGAACCTGTCGCCCGTCCAGGTCCGGGCCGACGTCGTCGCCACCGTCCGCGACGTCCTGCGCGACACCGGCGCCGACCCGGGCCGACTGGTGCTCGAGCTCACCGAGGACGTCCTCATCGACGACGTCGAGGACGCCGTCGCGGTGCTGCAGGAGCTGCGCGCCCTCGGGGTCCGGCTGGCCCTGGACGACTTCGGCGCCGGGTACTCCTCGCTCGCCTACCTCAAGCGGCTGCCGGTCGAGGTGGTCAAGCTGGACCGGTCGCTGCTCGTCGGGGCGGAGTCCGACCCGTCGGCCCTCGCGCTGCTCGACGGCGTCGTCGGGCTGGTCGGGCGGCTCGGCCTGCACGCGGTGGCCGAGGGGGTCGAGACGCTGGAGCAGTGGCAGCTGCTGGAGCGGCTCGGCTGCCCCTCGGCGCAGGGCTACCTGGTGGCGCGGCCGCTGCGGGTCGACGACGTGCCCCGGCTGCTGCGGGTGGGCCGGGCGAGCAGCGGCACGGTGCCGGCCCGGTAGCGGTGCCGGCGAGGTGGCGGCGCCGGCGAGGTGGCGGCGCCGGCCAGGTAGCGGTGCCGTCCCGGTAGACGTGGTGGTCCGGGGGCAGGGCAGTCTGGGACCGGACCCAGCCGCCTCACCCCTCGGGAGCCTCCTCGTGATCCTCGTGACCGGAGCCACCGGCAACGTCGGCGGCGCGCTCGTCGCCCAGCTCTCCCGCGCCGGCGTCCCCGCCCGTGCCCTCGTCCGCAGCCCGTCCCGTGCCGACGACCTGCGCGGCTACGACGTCGACCTCGCCATCGGGTCCTACGAGGACCCCGCCTCGCTCGGCGCCGCGCTCGACGGCGTCGACCGCGTCTTCCTCGTCAGCCCCGGCAGCCCGGTCATGGCCGACCAGGAGCTCGCCGTCGTCGCGGCCGTGCAGGCGCACGCCCCCGAGGCGCACGTCGTCAAGCTGGCCGCGGCCGGCGTCGACGCCCCCGGCGGGACCGGCGTGCGCTTCCTGCAGCTGCACCGGCAGGTCGTGCAGGGTCTGGCCGACAGCGGCCTGGCCTCCACCGTGCTGGCCCCCGGGTCGTTCATGCAGAACCTGCTCGGCCAGGCGGGCAGCGTGCAGGAGCAGAGCGTGGTCCGGGCCGCCGTCGGCGACGGTGCGGTCAGCCACGTGGACGTCCGCGACGTCGCGGCGGTGGCGGCGCACGTCCTCACCAGCGACGGGCACGAGGGGGCGACGTACACGATCACCGGCCCGGAGGCGCTGACGTACGCGCAGGTGGCGGAGACGCTCTCGCGCGTGCTCGGCCGCGAGGTGCGCTTCGAGGACGTCGAGCCGGCGCAGTACCGGGCGTCGCTCGTCTCCGCCGGGGTGCCGGAGTGGACCGTCGACGGTCTGCTCGAGCTCGGGGAGGTCTACCGCTCCGGTGGCGCCGCAGGCGTGACGGACGAGGTGCAGAAGGCCACGGGGTCGCCCGCACGCCCCCTGGAGCAGTTCCTGACCGAGCACCGCGCCGCGTTCGCCTGAGGACCCGCCGGGAGGGGGTCGGTAGCCTCGGCACCGACCCCCGCTCGGCTCCCGGAAGGCCCCTCCCGCGTGCGCATCGCCCGCTTCGCCCTCGCGGGCGAGATCTCCTACGGCCTCGTGCACGGCGACGGCGAGGACCCCGCAGACCTCACGGTCGCGACCCTCGTCGGCCACCCGCTGTTCGACCCGACACCCACCGGTGACGTCCTCCCGCTGTCGTCGGTGCGGCTGCTGGCCCCGGTGCAGCCCATCAACGTCGTCTGCATCGGCAAGAACTACGCCGACCACGTCGCGGAGATGAAGGACCTGACCGGCCCGCCTCCGGGCGAAGACCCCGTGGTGTTCCTCAAGCCGGCGACCTCCGTCGTCGGGCCGGGCGACCCGGTGCGACTGCCGCGCGACAGCGTCCGGGTCGACCACGAGGCCGAGCTCGCCGTCGTCATCGGCAAGCCGGCCCGCGACCTCACGCCGCTCACCGCGCTCGACCACGTGTGGGGCTACACCTGCGCCAACGACGTCACGGCGCGCGACCACCAGAAGTCCGACGGCCAGTGGACCCGCGGCAAGGGCCACGACACGTTCTGCCCGCTCGGCCCGTGGCTCGAGACCGACTTCGACGTCGCCGACGCCGGGGTGCAGTGCAGCGTCGACGGCGAGCTGCGCCAGGACGGCAACACCCGCGAGCTGATCCACGACGTCCCGTCGGTCCTGGCCTTCATCACGTCGTTCATGACCCTGCTGCCGGGCGACGTCGTGCTGACGGGGACCCCGGCCGGCGTGGGTCCGCTGTCGGCCGGCTCCACCGTGTCGGTGCGCGTGCAGGGCATCGGCACGCTGACGAACCCGGTCGTGTCCCGGTGACCGCCGCGCCCGGTCCGGTCCGGGTGCGCGTCGCGCCGTCCCCCACCGGCGACCCGCACGTCGGCACGGCCTACATGTCCCTGTTCAACCTGGCCTTCGCCCGCCAGCAGGGGGGCCAGTTCCTGCTGCGCGTCGAGGACACCGACCGCGCCCGCTTCCAGGCCGACAGCGAGCAGCAGGTCTACGACACCCTCTCCTGGCTCGGGCTCGACTGGGACGAGGGCCCCGACAAGGGCGGTCCGTGCGCGCCGTACCGGCAGAGCGAGCGGCTCGACACCTACCAGCCGTTCGTCGACCAGCTGCTGGCGCAGGGCGACGCCTACCTGTGCTGGTGCAGCGGGGAGCGGCTGACGCAGATGCGCGAGGCGCAGCAGAAGGCCAAGCAGCCCACCGGCTACGACCGGCTGTGCCTCGGCAAGACCGCGCAGGAGCGGGCAGAGCTGCCGGGCTACCAGGAGACGCCCGTGGTGCGGCTGCTCGTCCCCGACGACGCCCCGCTGACGTTCGTCGACGTCATCCGCGGCGAGGTGTCCGCGCCCCGCCCCGACGACCAGGTGCTTCTCAAGGGCGACGGCTTCCCGACGTACCACCTGGCGGTCGTCGTCGACGACCACCTCATGGGGATCACCCACGTGGTGCGCGGCGAGGAGTGGATCAGCTCCACCCCGAAGCACCTGCTGCTGTTCGACAAGCTCGGCTGGGAGCGGCCGCAGTTCGCGCACATGCCGCTGCTGCGCAACGTCGACAAGAGCAAGATCAGCAAGCGCAAGAACCCGGCGGCCCGGCTCACGTGGTTCCAGGAGCAGGGCTACCTGCCCGAGGCGCTGCTGAACTTCCTCGGCCTGCTCGGGTACAGCCAGGCCGGCGGTGAGGAGGTCTTCACCTTCGCCGAGATGTCCCGCGACTTCGACTGGGCGCGCGTCAACACCGTCGGCCCGGTGTTCGACCTGGACAAGCTGCTGTGGCTCAACGGCCACTACCTGCGCGCCCTCGACCCGGAGGACCTCGCGCAGCGGGTGCTGCCGTTCCTGGCCGCCGCGGGCCTGGTGTCCGACCCCGCCACGCCGCCGCAGCTCGACGACGTCCGGCGGCTCGTGCCGCTCGTGCAGACCCGGTTCAACCTGCTGAGCGAGGCGCCGCCCCTGTGCCGGTTCCTGCTCGTCGACGAGGACACGTTCACCGTCGACGACGACGCCCGGGCGAAGAACCTGGGGGAGGGGTCGGCCGAGGTCCTCACCGCCGCGGCGGACGCGCTCGAGGGCGTCCAGGAGTGGACGACCGAGGCCGTGCAGGGTGCGCTCGACGCCGCCCTGGTCGAGGGGCTGGGGCTCAAGCGCGGCAAGGCGTACGCACCGGTGCGCGCTGCCGCCCTGGGCGCGCTGGCCACGCCGCCGCTCCCGGAGTCGATGGCCCTGCTGGGCAAGGACCGGACACTGCGGCGGCTCCGCGCGGCCACGATCCGCTAGAGTCTCGTCCGCCCCGCAAGGGGTCCCATGGGGTATGGGGTAATTGGCAGCCCGACGGTTTCTGGTTCCGTTAGTCTTGGTTCGAGTCCAGGTACCCCAGCAAGGTCAGCACCGCTGACCGGTACGATGATCACGCACCACAGCACGTCCAGGAAGTTCTGGGGCCCCGTCGTCTAGCGGCCTAGGACGCCGCCCTCTCACGGCGGTAGCGTGGGTTCGAATCCCATCGGGGCTACGTCGCGTACGGAGAGGCCGGTGTCCCACACGGGACGCCGGCCTCTTCCGCGTCCGACCGCGGTGCTCCGTCCGGGCCCAGGTCCAGCCCGAGGGCGCGGCAGCCCTCGTGGTCGTACCGGGCGATGAGGCTGTACGCCCAGTCGAGCTTGTCCTCGACCCGCTGCCCCTTCGGCTGCGCGGTCGACCAGAGCTCCAGGTTCTCGGGCCGGTTGTCGAGCCGGTCCCCGTTGCGGTGGTGCACGGTCTCGTCGTCGCGGAGCGCCCGCCCGAGCACCTGGGCCATCACGAGCCGGTGCTCCAGCTCCTTCGTCCGCCCGGGCGGCACCAGGTGCTGCAGCTCCGGCGGCACCTGGCGCACCCAGTACCCGTGGCTCACGCTGCCGCCGAGCGGGGTGCGCAGCCGGCGCGGCTGGCCGGCGTCGGGGTCGCCGTACAGCCGCACCCGTCGGGCGTGCGCCCTGCACCAGCCGGCCGAGACGGCGCCGTCCTCGCAGTCCAGGTGCCTGCACGCGTCCCGTGCCGGTCGGTCCAGGGGCACCTCCGCCCGGACGTCGCCCGTCCGCGACCAGCGCAGGTAGTGCCCGTGGCACCACCCGCGGGTCACCGCCCGGCGTCCGCAGCCGGCCACGGCGCAGTCGGCCACGACCGCCTCCGGCCGCAGCGCGCCGCGCCGCAGCAGCTGCCGGTAGTGCCGACTGCAGTGCCCCTTCGCGTAGACCGGCTGCTCGCAGCCCGCCGCCCCGCACCCGCTGTCGCCCACGCCAGGACGGTCCCACCCGGGTCCGACAGTCCATGAAGCCGCGGCGCCAGGCTCTCGTCGTGCCCCAGGACTGCCGATGGGGCCCTGTCAGCCCTAGCCTGCGGAGGAGCCGAGGAGCGCCCGTGACCGTCCCCGCCCAGCGTGCCCCGTCGCGCAGCGCGACGCCCCTGCACGTCCTCATGTGCCCCCCGGTGCACTTCGCCCTCGTCTACGCCATCAACCCCTGGATGACGCTGGGCGCCGAGATCGACGCCGGCCTGGCGCTGCGCCAGTGGGAGGGCGTCCGTGACGCCTACCTCGCCCTGGGGCACCGGGTGGACCTGCTCGACCCCGTCCCCGGCCTGCCCGACCAGGTCTTCGCCGCCAACGGCGCG
>JAODNQ010000294.1 GCA_025464695.1 Frankiales bacterium
AGGCCGCCGCGGAGCGCGCCGCCGCCGTCACCGGCTACAGCACGACCCCGGGCTACGTCGCCCCCGACTACGTGCCCGGCGCCGTCAGCCCGGCCGCCGGCGGGGGCTGCGCGCCGCCGTCGGACCACGGCTACGCCAACGGCTTCCTGCCCGACGAGGTGCTCTGCCCGCTGCCCGGCCGGCCCGGGGAGCGGCTGCGCACCGACGCCGCCCAGGCCTTCGCCGCGATGGACGCCGCGCGCACCGCCGCCGGCCTGCCGCGGCTGTGCATCACCGACTCGTACCGGTCCTACGCCGGCCAGGTCGACGTCTTCGTCCGCAAGCCCGGCCTGGCCGCGGTGCCCGGCCGCAGCCAGCACGGCTGGGGGCTCGCCCTCGACATGTGCGGCGGCGTCGAGCGCTTCGACGGCGAGGCGCACCTGTGGATGCTGGCCAACGCGCCCCGCTTCGGCTGGGCGCACCCGGCCTGGGCCGAGCCCGGCGGCAGCCGTCCCGAGGCGTGGCACTGGGAGTTCCGCCAGGGCCAGCAGGCCACCCTGCCGTCCAGCTGACCGCTCCCGCCCCAACTAGGGTCCGCGGACATGACGACGTCCCGCCCGTCCGGCCCGAGGCTGCGGCCCCTGCTCGCGCGGATGCCCGGCTACAAGCCCGGCCGCCGGCCCGCCCCGGGCTCGGACCCCTCGCGGCTGGCCAGCAACGAGACGCCGTACCCGCCGCTCCCGTCGGTGGTCGACGCCGTCGCGCGCGCCCTCGCCCAGGGGCACCGCTACCCCGACCCCACCTGCGCCGAGCTCGTCACCGCGCTGAGCAGCCGGTTCGGGGTCGCCCCCGAGCAGGTGGCGGTGGGCTGCGGGTCGGTGTCGCTCGTGCAGTCCCTGGTCCAGATCGCGGCCGACCCGGGCGAGGAGGTGCTGTTCGCGTGGCGCTCGTTCGAGGCCTACCCGGGCTTCGTCGACGTCGCGGGTGCGGTCCCGGTGACCGTGCCGCTGAAGGACGCCGAGCACGACCTCGAGGCGATGGCCGCGGCCGTCACCGAGCGCACCCGGCTGGTCGTGCTGTGCACCCCGAACAACCCCACGGGCCCCGCCCTGCGCGAGGCCGACGTCGTCGCGTTCCTGGAGCGGGTGCCCCGCGACGTGCTCGTCGTGCTGGACGAGGCCTACGCGGAGTTCGTGACCGACCCGGACGCCGTCGACGGCACGCGGCTGCTGGCCGACCACCCGAACCTCGCCGTGCTGCGGACGTTCTCCAAGGCCTACGGCCTGGCCGGCCTCCGCGTGGGCTTCTGCCTGACGGCGTCCCCCGAGGTCGGGGCGGCGCTGCGGCAGGTGCAGGTGCCGTTCGCGGTGTCGATGCCCGCCCAGGTCGCGGCGCTCGCCTCGCTGGACGCCGCGGACGAGCTGGCCGCCCGGGTCGCCCTGGTCGTCGCGGAGCGCGAGCCGCTGCGACAGGCCCTGCTCGAGCGCGGCTTCGACGTCCCGCCCGCGCAGGGGAACTTCGTGTGGCTGGCCGCCGGCGCCGACAGCGACCGGCTGGCCGCGACCTTCGAGGAGGCCGGCGTCCTGGTCCGCTGCTTCTCGGGGGAGGGCGTGCGGGTGACCGTGGCGACGGCGCAGGACAGCGCCCGCGTGCTCGCCGCGGTCAGCTCCTGGACGGCCGCCGTCAGCTGAGCCGGACGGTGGTCCCCCGGGCCATCGGACCGAACAGCATGACCGCGATGTCCGGGACCTCGTCGGACGGCTTGCCCGTCACCGCCCCGACCACGGCGCGCGTCAGGTCGTCGTCCCCGGCGAGGTAGCGAGCGGGCTCGGCGGCAGCGGCGGCTGCGGCCTGCGAGCCGCCGGCGCCGAACACGCCGGTCCTCGGGTCGACGGGCTGGCCGTCGCGGTACCCGTCGATGGCGTTCCGGTAGAAGGGGAACGGGATCTCCTTCTTGTTCGGCGGCAGGCCGCGGCAGGTCGGGCCGCCGTCGTCGCCGGTGCGGGGCTCGTCGCCCTTGACGAAGGGCCCGTTGTCCTGGACGGGCACCTCGAGGGTGATGTGCAGGCCGGGCTGCCGCCCGCCGAAGGTGGCGGAGACCTCCTTGTTCGCCTCGACCAGCCCCGCGGCCAGGCAGGGGAACTCCGGGGAGTAGCGGGCGTAGACCCCGAGCGAGGCCCGGCTGTCGGCGGCGAGGCGGACCAGCCGCTGCTCGTTGGTGCGCAGGAAGCGGTCGACCTCCGCGGTGGAGCCGACGCTGGCCGCCAGGAAGGTCGACAGCTGCTGCTGCTCCTCGACCAGGTTGCGGCTCAGGGCGGAGAAGTTGTCGAGCACGGCGAGGACGTCGGGAGCCGCCTCGTCGTAGTTCTCGGCGAGGTCGGCCAGCCCGCGGATGTTGTCCTGGATCCCCGGCATCTCGGGATTGATCTTCGACAGGTAGGTGTCGAGGGCGGCCAGGTTCTGACCGGTGCGCTCGCCGCGGCCGCGCAGGGCGCCGGAGACGGCGTTGAGGGTCTGCGACAGCTGCTGCGGGCGCAGCGTCTGCAGCAGCGGCAGGAGGTCGTCGAGGACCTTCTCGGTCTCGAGCGCGGTGGTGCTGCGGTCCTGGTCGATGACGTCGCCGGCCTCGAGCCGCGCGCCGCCGGTCCGCTCGGGCGCGATGAGCGCCACGAACTTCTCGCCGAACAGGGTCTTCGGCAGCAGCTGCGCCCGGACGTCGGCGGGCACCATCCCGGTCTTGTCGGGCTCCATCGCCAGCTCGAGGGTCGCGCCGTTCCCGTTGGTGCGGACCTCCTTGACCCGCCCGACGATCAGGCCGCGCAGCTTGACGTCGGCACCGGGGGTGAGCTGGTTGCCGATCCGGTCCGCCTCGAGCAGCACGGTGTCGCTGGCGGTGAACCGCTTCTGGTAGAGCGCGACGGTCAACCCGACGAGCAGCACGATGACGACGAGGAAGACCAGCCCGAGCACGCGCTGGCGGGCGAGCGCGGAGCCCTTGAGGATCGGGGCGGCCACAGGTGTCCTCCTGGGACGGGGGGGGTGGGGCGGGCGGGTCAGGCGGGCGGGCGGGGGCTGCGCCTGAGCGATTCCAGCACGGTCCGTGCATGCAGTGTGAAGGAACTCACGGCAAAACGGGAGGGTTCGTCCAGGAGCAGTCGTGCGGCGGCCTCGGCGAGGGCCACGACCGAGCGTGCGAACAGCTCCGGGTCGAGGTCCGGGCCGCCGCGCCGGGCCAGCCCCCACGCCGACAGCGCCTGCAGCTGGTCGAGCACCAGGGCGCGCTGCGCGGTGACCCGATCGGTCATCTCGGCGGGGGCGCCCTCGGGGGGCAGGAGCACGACCCGCCAGGTGCGGGGGTCTTCGACGACGGCCTGCCAGTAGGCCTCGAGACCGGCGAGCAGCAGGGCGTCCGGGTCGGGGTCGTCGTCCCCGGGCAGCGCCGGCAGGACGTCGGCCAGCCGCTCCAGCGCCCGCTGCTCGGCCCGCTCCGCCAGCCCGGTGAGCAGGGCGCCGCGGTCGGCGAACAGCCCGTAGACGACGGGGCGGGTGACGCCGCAGGCCCGGGCGACGCCGTCGACGCTGACGGCGTGGAAGCCGCGCTCCAGGGCGAGGTCGAGGGCGGCGTCGAGGAGCTGCTCGCGGCGCTGCTCCGGGGGCAGGCGGGGGGCGTAGGGCTTGGCGCCGGGTCTTGCCGTGGTCACGTGCACATGCTACACCTGTGTTGCTACACCACTGCAGCATTGAGGAGCCCGACATGACCGACCTGCCCGCCCGCACCGGCGTCCTCGTCGTCGGCACCGGTTTCGCCGGCCTCGGCACGGCCATCGCCCTGCGCCGCAGCGGCCGCACCGACTTCGTCGTCCTCGAGCGGGCGCACGACGTCGGCGGCACCTGGCGCGACAACAGCTACCCGGGCTGCGCCTGCGACGTCCCGAGCCACCTGTACTCCTTCTCCTTCGCCCCGAACCCGTCGTGGAGCCGGGCCTTCAGCCCGCAGCCGGAGATCGAGGCGTACCTGCAGCGCACCGCCCGCGAGCACGGCGTCCTGCCGCACGTCCGCTTCGGCACGGAGCTGCTCAGCGCCCGCTGGGACGGCGACGGCTGGGAGGTCGAGACCAGCCGCGGGAGCCTGCGCGCGGACGTCCTCGTCCTCGGCACCGGCGGGCTGTCGGAGCCGTCGGTCCCCGACGTCCCCGGGCTCGCCGACTTCCGCGGCACGGTCTTCCACTCCGCCACCTGGGACCACGACCACGACCTCACCGGCGAGCGGGTCGCCGTCATCGGGACGGGCGCCAGCGCGATCCAGTTCGTGCCGCACGTGCAGCAGCGGGCCGCGCACCTGACGCTGTTCCAGCGCACGGCGCCGTGGGTCATGCCGCGCCGCGACCGGCCGATCAGCAAGGCCGAGCAGGCGCTGTTCCGGGCGCTCCCGGCCGCGCAGAAGGTCAACCGCGCGAGCATCTGGACGCTGCGGGAGTCGTGGCTGATCGGCTTCACGAAGCAGCCGGCCGTGATGAAGGCCGGCGAGGCGGTCGCGAAGCGCCACCTGCACCGGGCCGTGAAGGACCCCGTCCTGCGCGAGAAGCTGACGCCCCGCTACACGCTCGGCTGCAAGCGGGTCCTGCTGAGCAACGACTACTACCCGGCCCTCGCGCAGGACAACGTGGACGTCGTGACCGAGGGCATCGACCACGTCGAGGCGGGAGCCGTCGTGACGAAGGACGGCGTCCGGCACGAGGTCGACACGATCGTGCTCGGGACCGGGTTCCAGGTCACCGACCCGCCCGTCGCGCACCGGGTCACCGGCCGCGACGGCCGCACCCTCGCCGAGACGTGGCGGGCACAGGGGATGGCCGCGCACCACGGCGTCACGGTCGCGGGCTTCCCGAACCTGTTCTTCCTCGTCGGCCCGAACACCGGCCTCGGCCACACCTCGATCGTCGTGATGATCGAGGCACAGCTGCGCTACCTCGTCTCAGCGCTCGACCAGGTGCAGGCCCGCGGGATCGCGGCGATCGAGCCGCGCCAGGACGTGCAGGACGCCTGGAACGACCGCCTGCAGGCCGAGCTGCAGGGCACCGTCTGGAACACCGGCGGGTGCTCGTCCTGGTACCTCGACCGCAACGGCCGCAACACCACGCTGTGGCCGACCTTCACCTCCACCTACCGGAAGGAGGTCGCCGTGTGCGACCTCGCGCAGTACGTCCTCACCGAGCGCACCGCGGTGCCCGCGTGAAGGGCCAGGTGGTCGCCGTCACCGGCGCAGCCCGGGGCCTCGGCGCCGAGCTCGCCCGCCAGCTGACGGCGCGGGGCGCCCGGGTGGCGCTGCTCGGCCTCGAGCCGGCCGAGCTGGCGCAGGTGTCCGCGTCGTGCGCGGGCAGCCGCGCCTGGACCGTCGACGTCACCGACGGAGCGGCGCTGACCGCCGTCGCGGCCGAGGTCGTCGCACACTTCGGTCGGGTCGACGTCGTCGTCGCCAACGCCGGCATCGGCGCGGGCGGGACCCTGCTCGCCTCCGACGCCGCCTCCTACGACCGCGTCGTCGAGGTGAACCTGATGGGCTCGATCCGGACGGTCCGGGCCTTCCTGCCCCACCTCGTACAGAGCCGCGGGCACGTCCTGCAGGTCGCCTCCCTGGCGGCCCTGCTGCCCGTCCCGCTGATGAGCGCGTACTGCACGAGCAAGTCCGGTGTGGAGGCGTTCGCGCACGCGCTGCGCGCTGAGGTCGCGCACCACGGCGTCACCGTCGGGGTCTGCTACCTGTCCTGGACCGACACCGACATGGTCCGCGGCGCGGACGCCACCCCGGGGCTCGGGGAGTTCCGGGCGAAGCTGCCCGGCGTCTTCGGCCGGACCTACCCGATGGTCCCCGCCGTGACCCGCATGGTCGACGGCCTCGCGGCGCGCCGGGCGCACGTGTACGCGCAGTCCTGGCTGCGGTTCGTGCGTCCGGCGTCGGGGCTGATGCCGGGGATCGTCGCCCTCGGGGCCCGGCGTGACGTGCCCCGCGCCGAGGCCGCCCTGGCCGCCGCCGGCGGCGACGCCTCGCGCCCGGTCGGGGCCGGAGGTGTGGCAGACACCACGCGCGGGGCAAGGTAGGCCGCATGGGACTCATGCCGGTCAACGACTCCATGTTCATGATCGCGGAGTCGAGGGAGCAGCCGATGCACGTCGGCAGCCTCCAGCTGTTCGACCTCCCCGCCGGAGCCGGGAAGGACTACCTCACCGAGCTCTACCGGGACGCCGTGAGCGTCAAGGAGGTCAACCCGGTCTACCGGAAGCGGGCGCACCGGGGCCCGCTCACCGCCGGGCAGTGGGCCTGGCAGGACGACCGCGACATCGACCTCGAGCACCACGTGCGGCACTCCGCGCTCGCCGGGCCGGGCCGCGTGCGGGAGCTGCTGGCCCTGACCAGCCGGCTGCACGGCACCCTCCTGGACCGGCACCGGCCGCTCTGGGAGGCCCACCTCATCGAGGGCCTCGAGGGCGACCGCTTCGCCGTCTACACGAAGCTGCACCACGCCGTGATGGACGGCGTCTCGGGCCTCAAGCTGCTGCAGCGCAGCCTGTCCACCGACCCCGACGACCGCGACGTCCCGGTGCCGTGGGGCGTCGTCACCCCGCGGCGTCGTAAGGCGAAGGGCTCGGGCGCCGGGCTGCTCGACGTGCCGAAGGCGGCGGCTGCGCTGACCGTCGACGTCGTCGGGCTGACCCCGCGGCTGCTGCACCTCGCGGGGGACGCCCTGCGCTCCCAGGCGGTCGCCCTGCCCGGGCAGGCGCCGCGGAGCATGCTCAACGTCAGCATCACGGGCAGCCGCCGGTTCGCCGCCGAGTCGTGGTCGCTGGAGCGCATCCGCGCCGTGGGCCGGAGCACCGGCGCGACCGTGAACGACGTCGTCCTGGCGATGTGCTCGGGCGCCCTGCGGCAGTACCTGTCCGAGCTCGACGCACTGCCCGCGACGTCGCTCGTGGCGATGACCCCGGTGTCGCTGCGCAAGGACCTGGACGACGACCAGTCGAGCAACGCCACCGGCACCATCCTGTGTCGGCTGGGCACCGACCTCGCCGACCCGGAGGCGCGGCTGGCGGCGGTGAAGTCGTCCATGGACGCCGGCAAGGCGGCGTTGAAGGGCCTCAACCAGACCCAGGTGACGGCGCTGTCGGCCGTCGTCATGGCGCCGCTGCTGTTCAACTCGCTCGTGTCGCTGCACCGGGTGGCGTCACCGCCGTTCAACCTGGTGATCAGCAACGTGCCCGGTCCGCAGGACCCGCTCTACTGGAACGGCGCGCGGATGCAGGGGCTGTACCCGCTGTCCATCCCGACCCACGGGCAGGCCCTGAACATCACCGTCACGTCCTACGCCGGTGAGGTGCAGTTCGGGCTGGTGGGCGACCGCCGCAGCGTGCCGCGTCTGCAGCGCCTGCTGGGGCACCTCGAGGACAGCCTCGCCGGCCTCGAGAAGGCGGTCGGCTAGGCCTTCTCGAGTCCGGCTCGGGTCAGCCCTGTCCGAGCCCGCGCAGCAGCGCTGCCAGGGCCGCTGCCTCCTCCGCCTGGTCGGGGTGTGCCGCGCGGACGCTCGTGAGCACGTCGTCGACCTGTCCGTCCAGCGATGTCCAGGCCGCGGGATCCTGTGCCTGCAGGCTCGCCTGCGCGTCGTCCCAGGCGCTCTCCAGGTCCTTGACCCGCGTCACCGCCGCGCCCTGCTGGCCGGACTGCACCCGCGCGGCGACGTCCCGGTCGATCACCGCGAAGGGCTGCAGCTGCGCCGACGTGAAGGGCACGGCGGTCCTGCCCGGCGGGAGGGTGGCAGCGGCAGCCGGCTGCTCGGACTCGGCGAGGGTCGCGGAGCCCTTGTGGTGAGAGGCGAAGACCACGACGGCCACGGTCACCACGGCGGCGACGACGTAGCCCGCGAGCACCGCGCGCTCCCGCTCGGTGCGCTGGACGACCTCGACGTCCTCGCGGTCCGGACCGCCGACGTCGACGCGCGAGACCGTCAGGTACAGCACGGTCGCCGCGATCGCCGTGAGGAAGAGCAGGCTCGTGCCCAGCGTCCCGAGGCCCAGGCCGCCGTCCGCCTTGCCCAGCCCCAGGAAGTCACCGAGGTTCGCGCCCAGCGGGCGGGTCAGGATGTAGGCCAGCCAGAAGGCGAGGACCGGGTTGGCGCCGGACCTCCACCCCGCGGTGACGATCGCGATCAGGGCGAGCGGCAGCAGGACCGCCACCCCAGGGGTCCACCCGGTGAGCTCGAGCGTCCAGTCGCCGGTCGCCGTCCCGAGGGCGAAGGTCACGAGGACGGTCAGCCAGTAGAACGCCTCGCGCGGGAGCGTCACGATCGAGTGGATGGACAGGGTGCGCTCCCGGGCGTACCAGGTGCCGAAGACCGCCACCAGCACCGCCGTGAAGACGGTGCTCGTCAGGGCGAGCGGCACGCTCAGGTCGTCCGTGAGGATGTCGGTGTAGAGCGTCCCCGCCACGCTGATGACGACGACGGCGAACCAGTAGACCGCCGGCACGTACCGGTCGGTGCGGAACTGCAGACCGAGCGCGACGGCCAGCACCACCGTGAACAGGACCGCGGTCCCGTGGAGCCCGAAGCCGAGCGACGTGTTGATGTAGTCCGCGAAGGACTCCCCGACCGTGGTGCAGAGGATCTTGATGATCCAGAACCAGATGGTGACTTCCGGGACCTTGTTGAGCATCCGTCGCCCCCCGCCCGGGTGGGGTCGGGGGTGACCGGGGGCAGGTGTCGTCGTCGTCATGGTCGCAGCGTGCTCGCCGGTGCATGCACACCGCCTGAACGTCAGCCCGGCGGCAGGGTGAGCAGCAGCCGCGCGCCCGGGGCGGCGTGGTCGAGCACCAGGTCGCCGCCGCCCGCCCGGGCCAGCCGGCGGGCCAGGGTCAGGCCGAGCCCCGCTCCGCCGTGGCCGTCGTCACTGCGGACACCGGGCTCGAAGACGGCGTCCCCCAGGGACGCCGGGACTCCCGGGCCGTCGTCCGACACCGCCACCCACGGCGCCTCGCCGTCCCCGTCCCCGACCTCGACGGTGACGCGCGACCGGCGGTAGCGCAGGGCGTTCTCGAGCAGCGGCGCGAGGGCACGCTCGAGCAGTGCGGCGTCGACGCCGGCCGACACCGGGTGGGCGGGCAGGTGCACCTCGACGCGGGGGTCGAGCAGCTCGACCGCCGCCTGCACCACGGAGCCCAGGTCGCAGCGACCCGGTGCGTCCGAGCTGCTGGCCCGGGCAGCGGTGAGCAGGCTCTCGATCACCCGGCTCATGCGGGCGGCCGCGGCGAGGACGGCTGCGTGCCCGGCCGCCAGCTCCTCCGGCTGCCGAGGCCGGCTGTCCAGCAGCTCGACCTCCGCGACCACCGCCGCCAGGGGCGTGCGCAGCTCGTGCGACAGCTCTGCCGACAGCTGCTGCTCGTGGCGCAGCACGGCCGACAGCCGGTCCAGGACCCCGTCCAGGGTCGCGGCGAGCTGCTGCAGCTCGACCGGGCGGCGAGCCGTCCCGAACCGCCGGTCCACGTCGTTGGTGCTCCAGCGGGCCGCCTGCTCCGTCATCTCGGCCACGGGTGAGAGCGCACGACCGACCATGGCCCGGCTCAGCACGTAGGCCCCGCCGAGCACGAGCACCGCGAAGCCGGCCGAGCCCAAGTAGGCCAGCTCCTCCACCCTGCGGTACGGGTCGAGCGGGACGCTGCTGACCACGGTCCCGACCTGCCGGCGTCCCAGCCGCAACGGCAGGGCGAGGAAGCGCACGGCCTCCGGCTCGCCGCTCTGCGCGAACCGCTCACCCACGCCCGCCAGGGCGTCGGCGCGCCGCTGGTCGTCCTCGTCGCCGGGCGCCCGCTGCAGCGCCGTCGTCCCCTGGTAGACCCAGGTCCCGGGCACCAGGCGGCCTGCCGTCGTCCCGCGCTCGTGCAGCGACCCGTCGGGCTGGACGTCGAAGGAGGCCGCCGTGCCCACTGCCCGGGAGCGCAGGAGGTCGTCCGCGCCACTGCGCAGCTGGCCGGCGAGCAGCAGGTCGAAGGCCAGGGTCAGCACGGCGAGGCAGACCGCGGCGACGAGCAGGGCGCCGAGGGCCAGCCGCTGCCGCAGGCTCCTCACGCGTACCGGTAGCCGACGCCGCGGGCCGTGCTGATGGTCTCGGGCGCGTCGACCTCCGCGAGCTTCCGGCGCAGCCGAGCGACGTACTGGTCGAGGGTGTTGTCGCTCACGCGCGCTCCCTCGGGCCAGCCGGCCCGCAGCAGCTCGGCGCGCCGCAGGACCCTGCCCGGCTCGGCGAGCAGGACGGCCAGCAGCCTGAACTCGGTCGGCGTCAGCGGCCGCACGCCGGTGCGGCTGCGCAGGCTGTGGCTGGCGGGGTCGAGGGCGACCTCGGGCTCCCCGGTCGCCCCCGACGGCGGTCGGCGCACGAGGGCGCGCACCCGGGCGACGAGCTCCGCGAAGTGGAACGGCTTGACCAGGTAGTCGTCGCCGCCGGCGGCGAAGCCGGACAACCGGTCGGTCAGCGTGTCCCGGGCCGTCAGGAAGAGCACCGGGGCGTCGACGCCCCGGGCGCGCAGTGCCTGGCAGAGGTCCCGGCCGTCGGTGTCGGGCAGCCCGACGTCGAGCACGAGTGCGGCGAGCGGCCCGGTGGCCAGACGCACCGCCGTCGCACCGTCGCGGGCCCCGTCCACCTGGAAGCCCGCCTCCCGCAGGCCACGGACCAGGACGTCGCGCAGCGCCAGGTCGTCCTCGACGACGAGCACCCGGTCAGACATGCGCCCAGTCTCCCCCGCCGGACGAGGACGCGGGCGACGTGCTCGGGCGCGCCGCCTGCTCACCGGCACGTCCGAGCGCGCGCACGGCCAGCAGCACGACGACGCAGCCCAGCAGCTGCCCCGCCCGGGCGCCAACGCCGGCCGCGAGGTGCTCCCCGAAGGAGTGCGTCCCCACCAGGACGGCGGCTGCCGGCTCGCCCGCGGCCAGGGCCGGCAGGGAGGACGACAGCGGACCCGCGGCGTAGGCCTGCGTGGTCAGCCACAGGCCGAGACCACCGGCGAGCAGGACAGCGAGCAGGACCAGCGGCCGGGCCCCGCCCGGTGCCGCCGCCTGCTTCAGGAGCGCACCGGCCAGGCCGCTGGCCGCCCCGCCCGCAGCCCCGAGCAGGGCGGCCCGACGAGCGGGCCGCACCGTCGCGAGCAGCCGCAGGCCGGCGCACGCGCCGAGGACGACCGCGCCGTCCAGCAGCAGCGGCCCGGTGCCCGCCCGGGCCGTGCCGGCCGCAGGGGCCGCGGACAGCAAGGCACAGGACAGGCCGGCCGACAGCGCGACGGCGGACCACCACTCCTGCCATGAGGGCCGCCGTCGCTCGAGCAGCACGCCGAGCGGCAGGGCCAGGACCACCCCCGTCAGCAGCAGCGGCTGGACGACCACGACCCGGCCGGTGCGCAGCGCGAGGGCCTGCACCACCAGGGCGGCGCCTCCCAGCAGCAGGCCGGCCAACCAGGCGGGGTCGGCGAGCAGCCGCCCCAGCCCGTCGGGGCGGACCTGCGCGGCGACCGCGGTCGAGCGGTGCTGCACGACGGTCGCGCCGGCGAAGCAGGACGCGGCCAGCAGCGCCAGCAGGGCCGCGGTCACCGGAGCGCGCTCATGCGGCGAGGTGGCGCGACAGCGTCCGCACCTCGAGCCCTCGGGTCGTCAGCTCGTCGGCCAGGAGCGGCAGGCAGGCCGCGGTGGCCCGCCAGGACCCGGGCTGGCTCGTGCAGTCGGAGTCGTGCAGCAGCAGCGTCCCGCCGTCGGCCAGGCCCCGTCGCAACGTCGAGACCACCTGCTCGGGAGGACGCACCAGCCAGTCGCGGCCCCACGCCGTCCACAGCACGGTCCGCAGCCGCAGTGCCCTCGCTGCGAAGACCGTCCCGCCCGACAGCACCCCGTAGGGCGGGCGGAACAGCGTGACGGCGGCGCCGGCGGCCTGCTCCACCTGGTCGCGGCCGTCGCGCAGGTCGGCCGCGAGTGCCTGCGGCGTGCGCCTCAGGTGGTTGCGGTGCAGGGCGCCGTGCAGTGCCACCTCGTGCCCACGGGCGACCACCTCGGCGGCCACCTCGGGGTGGGCTCGCGCCTGACTGCCGAGCTGGAAGAAGGTGGCCGACCAGCCGAGCCTGTCGAGCGCGTCGAGGACTGGCGGAGTCCCGAGGGGGTCGGGGCCGTCGTCGAAGGTGAGCGCCACTCCACCCGGACGGCCCTGCCCCGACAGGCCGGGCAGCAGCCGGCGCCGCAGAGGCGAGAGCGCCGTGAGCGACGGCGCTGCGTGCGCGGCGAGCACGAGGCCGGTCCCGGCCGCGAGCGCACGCCTCACGCGGACCGCAGCGAGGGGCGGGCCAGGGCAGGCAGCAGGGTCGCGAGGAGGTCAGCAGGGTCGGGGCGGGCGGGCGGGGCTACGCGAGGACGGGCCGCGGCGGCGAGCACGAGCGCCACCAGAGACGCCTCGTCGCGTGCCCACGGCGCCAGGCCGGAGCGCTCGAGCACCTCCGCGTTGGCCTGACCGTGGCCCGGGATGCACCGGTAGCTGACAGCAGGCAGGCCGGCCTCGAGCGACTCCGTGAAGCTGAGGCCGCCGGCGTTGTGCACCAGCACGTCAGCCAGCTGCATGAGCACGTGGACGTCGTCGCGCCACCCGAGGGCGACCGCGCCGGGCACTCCGGCGACGGCCGCGCGGAGTGCCGCGGAGCGGCCGCACAGCACCAGGGGCAAGACCCCGGCGTCAGCCAGAGCCGCCGCTGCGGGCACCACGTCCCCGAGGCCCAGGCTGCCGGTGGACAGCAGGGCTACCGGCTGTCCCGTCGGCAGCTCGAGCTCTCGCCGGACCGCCGCCAGAGCAGACCGGCCGACGTGACGGCGGAAGCGGTCCGGCACCAACGGGCCGGCCGGGACGACGTCGACGCCGTACGGGTGGGTCGCTGTCGCCTCGGTGACGCACAGGTGCAGGTCGACGTCGTCGTGCACCCAGGTGCGGTGCACGGCCGGGTCGGTCACGTAGGTCGCCACCGGCACCTGCAGCTCGCCGCGGACGCGCAGCCCGCCGAGGCACTGGCTGGCGAACGGGTAGGTCGAGACGACCAGGTCGTACCGTCCCGCCCGCAGCCACTCGCGCACGGCCGGGTCACCGGTGCGGCAGGACAGCAGGGCGAGCGCACGCACCGGGGCGCAGTCCTCCACCCGGTCGAACAGCCAGTCGAAGATCCCCGGTGCTCGCAGGACGCTCCACGTGTAGCCGTCGCGCAGCAGCCGACGCCACAGCCGCGGGACGGCGTCGAGGAAGTCGCGGACGTCGACCTCCGCACCCCGCGCCCGCAGCCGGGCCGCGAGCTCGGCCGCCGCGCCGTCGTGCCCCGCCCCGACGCTGCCGGAGACGACGAGGACCCGGGGCGCCTGCGGGAGACGGCGGGACGAGGACGGGTGCTGCGGGCGACGGGGCACGGCTTCGTTCCTGACGGGAGGGGGCGGGACGTCAGGGTGCGGACCACTGCCTGACGGCCGCCTTTACGCCCTCGCGACCGGGGCCTCTCCCGGGGACCTCCCACGCGACGCGGCAGCCGAAGGCGAGCGCAGCGCCGGCCAGGACGTCGAGGACGTAGTGGTTCCCCGTGAGCAGGACCACCGCGACGGTGACGAGCAGGTGCGCCGCCGCGAGCCCGTGGAGCCAACGGCTGGACGAGGCCGCCAGGACGGCGAGCAGCACCCACAGCGCCCAGGCGACGTGAAGGCTCGGCAGCGACGCGTACTGGTCGGGCGCCGCGGTGATCGCGCCCGAGGTCCCCCACGCGCCGGAGAGCGCCACGACGTCGACGACGCCCGCACCCGGCAGCAGCCGGGGCGGCGTCACCGGGTGGAGCAGGAACACCATCAGCGCGACCAGGTTCGTGGCGACGAGAGCGCGACGCAGCGGCAGGTGGACGTCCGGGCGCACCAGCCTGACGGCGACGAGGACCGCTGTGGTGACCAGCACGTGCGCGAGGTCGTAGTAGAGCGCCATCGCGACGCCGAGCAGGTGGTGCGCCGCAGCGGCCCGGTCCAGGGTCCCCTCGATGTCGAGGTGCAGCAGCCCCTCGACCCGCAGCAGGGACTCGCCGTGCGCGTCGGCAAGAGCGACCCGGACCGACGCCGCTGCCGTCACCCGGTCGTACCCGACGAGCAGGAACAGCAGGGCCAGGGCGTCGTGCCACCAGGGCGGGCACGCGCGGGACCGGCTCGGCACGCGGAGCAGTCTGCGCCGCTCGGCGTTCAGGAACAGGTCAGGAGCGCCCGCCTACGGTGCCCGCTCCCCGAAGCCTGGAGGTCTGCCGTGACCCGTACCGCCGAGCCCGTCGCGTCGCGGGTGCTGCTCGCCAAGGTCCCCGAGGTGACCGTCCTGTTCTGGGTGGTCAAGGTGCTGACCACCGGGATGGGCGAGACGGCCTCGGACTACCTCGGCACCGCGAACCTGGTGCTCGGCGGCGTCGTCGGGGTGGGCGGGTTCGGGCTCGCCCTGTGGCGGCAGCTGCGCGCCCCCGCGTACGACGCCGTCACCTACTGGACCTGCGTGGCCATGGTCGCCGTGTTCGGCACGATCGCCGCCGACGTCCTGCACGTCGGCACCGGCCTGTCGTACGGCGTCACGACCCCGGTGTATGCGGCCGTCGTGGCGGGCCTGTTCTGGTACTGGCACCGCACCGAGGGGACGCTGTCGGTGCACAGCATCACGACCCCCCGGCGCGAGCGCCTGTACTGGTGCACCGTGCTGGCCACGTTCGCCCTCGGCACCGCCGCCGGCGACCTCACCGGCCTGACGCTGCACCTGGGCTTCTTCGCCTCCGGCCTGCTTTTCCTGGCTGCGATCGCCGTCCCGCTCGTCGCGTGGAAGCTCGGGCTGAACGAGGTCGTGGCGTTCTGGTCCGCCTACGTGCTGACCCGCCCGCTCGGCGCGTCCTTCGCGGACTGGGTGGGCAAGGAGCACGAGCACGGCGGCGGTCTCGGCGTCGGCGACGGCGTCGTCACGCTGGTGCTGATCGCCGCGATCACCGCCCTGGTGGCCGTCCTCGCGGTGACCAGGTCCGACGTCCAGCAGCCTGCCTAGCTGAGGTCCTCGAGCACCTGCTGGGCCGCAGCCTCCTGCGGGAGCCGGTCCTGCTCCGCCGCCTCGACGTAGCCCGCGACGTCCTCGGGCTCGCCCGACAGCCCCTCGGCGCCGTCGTGCACCTCGTGGAAGGCCAGCCAGGCGAGGCCCAGCTCGTCGCGCTGCTCCTGGCCGAGCTGCTCCTTGAACGGCCCCAGCAGGTCGCGCTCCTCCTCGGCCATGTGGTCGCCGTTGACCTCCTGCGTGGTGCGCACGGCCTCCCACCACGCCTCGCTGCCGACCTCCTGGTCGGCCACCGCTGCCGCCGCGGCCCGGATCTCGTTGTGGTCGTGCAGGGCGTGCTCGGTGTCGTCCGCACCGTCGGGGAGCTCGCGCACCACGTGGGGGTAGAAGACCGCCTCCTCGCCCGCGGCGTGCACCTCGAGGGCGTCGGCGAGGCGCTGCCAGGCCTGCCCGAGCTCCGGGCCCCTCAGGCCCTCCAGCGCCGCGAAGTCGCGACGGAAGGCCTCGTGCTCGGACAGGATCAGGGTGGCGACGTCCTGGTCGGACACGGTGGCGCTCCTCTGCGTCGGGGTCGCGCCGCTCCTGCCCCGCTCAGCCCCTGCGCACGCTCCGGGCGCTCCAGCGGCCGTCCTCGCGGGCGACCCGCAGGGGCAGGCGGAACGCCTCCGACAGCAGTTCCTGCGTGAGCACCTGCTCGACCGGCCCGCCGGCGACGACGCGCCCGTCGCGGAGCAGCAGCGCGTGGGTGGTGCTGCCCGGGAGCTCCTCGAGGTGGTGGGTGACGAGGACGCTCGCGCGGTCGGGCTGCTGGGCGGCCAGGACGTCGAGGGCGTCGACCAGCTGCTCGCGGGCCGGCAGGTCGAGCCCGGCGGCCGGCTCGTCGAGCAGCAGCAGGGGCGGGTCCGGCACGAGCGCCCGGGCGATGAGGGCCCGCCGCTGCTCGCCGTTGCTCAGGGTGTCCCAGGTGCGGTCGGCGAGGGCGTCGACGCCGAGCGCCGCCATCAGCTGCGCGACGCGGGCGACGGTCGAGGCGGGCGGGACCCACCGCAGCGGGAGGGCGGTCGTGCCGGTCGCCCCGGTCAGGACGAGTGTCCGCACGGTGGGGCGCCCGGACGGGCGGAAGCGCCCGAGCACGTGACCGACGCTGGGCCACAGGTCGCGGACGTCGACCCGCCCGAGCTGCTGCCCCAGCACCTCCACCCGGCCCGACGTCGGGTGCCGGGTGGCCGCGGCGAGCGACAGCAAGGTGGTCTTGCCCGCCCCGTTCGGCCCGAGCAGCGCCCACCGCTCGCCGTCCCGCACCTCCATGTCGACGTCGTCGAGAAGCACCGCTCCCTCGCGGACCAGCCGGACGCCCTCGACCTTCAGCAGCGCGCTCACGCGTCCACCTGCGCCCGCGCGTAGGCCCGGCGTCCGGTCACCGCGCCGACCCCGAAGACCACGGCCAGGACGACCCCGGTCGCGAACAGCGGGCGCCACCGCGCGTCCCCGGCGAGCGGGGCGAGCACCGCGGTCGCGCCGCCGCTGCCGACGAACAGCGCGCCGGCGAACAGCGACACCATGGCGGCGCGCGCCCCCGGCACCGCCTCGGTCGCCCACGCCTGCATGGTCGAGTGCATCGACGCCCAGGCCGCCCCGAGCACCAGGGCCGCGGCCCCGACCACCACCGTGTCGCGGGTGAGGGACACGAGCAGGTAGGCGACCCCGAGGCCGGCCGCCCCGACGCCGAGGAAGACCGGCGCGCTCGTCCGCCCGGCCTGCCGCTTCACGACGCGCGACGCCAGCAGCAGGCCGACGCCGTACAGCGCCACCACCCCGCCGGCGCGGGCCGGGGACACGCCCTCGCTCTCGAGCGCGGGGGCGAGGTAGGTCAGCAGCCCGAGCAGCACGCCCCCCTCGACGAGGGCGAGCAGCAGCACCAGCACCCCCCACCGGGACCGGACGACGGCACCCACACCCGCGGAGACGACGTCGGAGGACGGCTCCGGCAGACGGGGCAGCAGCACGACGAGCACCGCCGCGGCGACGGCCGGCAGCAGGAACCCGACCCGCCAGGACAGCGTCGCGGCGAGCACCCCACCGAGGCCGGTGGCCGCGGTGATGCCGACGGCGGTGGCGGCGTTGAGGTCGGTGAGCGTCCGGTGCCGGTGCACCTGGGGGAAGGCGTCGCCGACGTAGACCAGGCCGGTGGGGACCACCGCGGCCATGCAGGCACCGGTGAGCGCCCGGACGACGACCAGCACCGTCAGGTCGGTGACGCACGCGCTGACCGTCCCGAGCACCGCCGCGCCGGCCAGGGTCACGCGGAGGGTGTGCACCCGGCCGAACCGGTCGCTGCAGCGGCCCCAGAAGGGCTGGCTCAGGCCGTAGCAGAGGAAGTACGCGCTGGCGACGGCCGCCGCGACGTCGAGCCGGACGTGGAAGTCGGCGGCGATCGTCACGAGCAGCGGGCCGACGACGAAGCGGTCGAACGAGCTCGTCAGGGACGCCGCCTGCAGCAGCCGGACGTCGGGAGCCTCGGGCACGACCCATCCTCCCAGCAGGCCGTCAGCAGGCGCTGCACGCCCTCGTGACCAGCCACCGGTTGACCGGCCCGTCGCGCTCGTACAGCAGCTCGTCGGTGAGCATCCGGGCCATCTCCAGGCCGCGGCCGCTCTCGGCGAGGGCCTCGACGTCGCTCCCCTCGGCTCCGCTGTAGGGCTCGCCGTGGTCCTCGAAGAGCGCGGACAGCCGGGCAGCGGCGCACTGCACCACCAGCCGCACGGGCACGACGCCGGCGCGCGCGGCGTGCTCGACGATGTTCGCCGCGACCTCGGCGAGCGCCGTGGTGAAGCACATGCGGTCGGTCGCGCCCACGTCCGGCACGAGCAGCCACAGCTCGTCGAGCAGGGCGTGCACCTCGTCGAGCCAGGACGGCTGGGCGTCGGCCCTCAGCAGGCGCGTGCCGACCGCACCGCCGGGGCCGCTCCCGGGCGGCCCCTCACTGGACACGGAGGGCGGCCTCGACCGAGTCGTAGGGCCGCAGGACCGTGTGCAGCTGCGTCAGCTCCAGCACCATCCGGACCTGCTCCCCGGCGCCCGCGATCCGCAGGTCGCCGCCCGCCTGCCGGGCCGTCTTGAGCCCGGCGATGAGGGCGCCGAGGCCCGAGGAGTCGATGAACGACGTCCCCGACAGGTCGACGACGACCCGGGGGTTACCACCCGCCACCGTGTCGGCGACGAGGGAGCGCAGCTGCGGCGCGGCCACCATGTCCAGGCGTCCGGTGCTGGCCACGACGGCCGTCCCGTCGTCCCGGCGGTCGGTCGAGAACTCGATCACGGTGCGGTCTCCTGGGCTGGGGTGGTGGCGGGGGCGGGGACGTCTGTCGGTCCCGAGTACAGCGCGGCGTCGATCACGACGCTCATGATCACGAGGTCGTACACGACCCACAGCACGTTCACCAGCACGCCGCCGCCGGAGTCGGTGGCGCCGAAGGCGAGCCGCAGCAGCCCGACGACGACGCTGAGCAGCAGCACGCCCATGGCGACGAGCTGGAGCCGTACGGCCCGCCAGTTCGCGACGTGCTCGCCCGTCGGCCGGTTCTTCGGGGTGACGACGAAGCCGAGGCTCTGGCCGAAGTACACGTTGCCGACGGCGGTGGTACAGGCGCGGATCCACAGCGGGAACAGCGCGAGGCTGTACTGCTGACCGCGCCAGGTGCGCTTGCCCCAGCCGCAGACCGCGAACAGCAGCTGGTTCACGACGAGGTAGGGCAGCAGGTGCCAGAGGAAGTCCTCCCCGTACGCCGTCACCGGCCGGACGCCGAAGCACAGGTACAGCACGGGGGCGGCCAGGTAGACGAGCGCCGCGAAGCCCGACAGGTACGTCCACATGGTGGCCAGGTACATCAGCCGCTGACCCCAGGACAGCCGGCGCTGCAGCAGCGGGTTCTCCTTGAGCAGCACCTGCAGGGTGCCCTGCGCCCAGCGCAACCGCTGCTGGAGCATCGTGCCGAGGTCCTCGGGTGCGAGGCCGTGCGCGAGCACCTCGTGGTGGTAGACGCTGCGCCAGCCGAGGCCGTGCAGCCGCATCGCGGTGGCCATGTCCTCGGTGACGGAGATGGTCGCCAGCGGCATCACCGGCTGGGCCTCGTCGTCGCGGTCGACGTCGACGGCGCGCACCAGCTCGCGCACCCCCTCGATCGCTCCGAGCGGCGACCACGCGCGGCCGGCCAGCTGCTCGAGCGCGAGCGGGTCGACCACGGGGACGTCGAGCTCGGCGTCGGTCTCGAACGGCAGCTCGCGCAGGGCCGCGAGGTCCGCCTGCAGGGCGGCGAGGTCGGCGTCGACCACCCCGGCGCCCGCCTGCTCGACGGCCCGCTGGAAGCGGTACGTGACCTCGCTGACCGGCTCTCCCGCCTTGACCGCACGCCGCGCCTCGCGCACCGCGGCCGACACCTGGTCCAGGGCCGCCAGCACCGCCGGCCCCTCGGCAGCGGCGCTCCTGCGTGCCCTCGCCAGCACCTCGTCCGACGCCGCCAGCGCCCGTCGCAGGGCGTCCCGCACCCCGAGCACGTAGCCGACGACGCCGAGCTGCATGAGGGCGTCGCGACGCAGGACGGCGTTGGAGCCGCAGAAGAAGGCCGCGTTCCACCCGTCCTTGCCCTGCTGGATCGGCCCGTAGAACAGCGGCGCCTGCGAGCCGAGCGGGTCGGCCTCCGTCACGTTGACGAAGTACTGGGGGGTCTGGACGAGGGCGACCCGCTCGTCGGTGAACCACCCCAGCGTCCGCTCCAGGACCTCCGGCACGGGCACCTGGTCGGCGTCGAGGATGAGCAGGAACTCGCCGCTGGTCGCGAACAGGGCGTTGTTGAGGTTGCCCGCCTTGGCGTGCCGGGGGCGGTCGGCCCAGTCCGCGCTGCGCGTCAGGTACCCGACGCCGAGCCGCTCCGCCTCTGCCCGCATCTCCGGCCGGGCGCCGTCGTCGAGGATCCAGGTGCTGTGCGGCCAGGAGATGTCGCGGGCCGCCGCCGCCGTCGCGCGGACCAGCTCGACGTCCTCGTTGTAGGTGGTGATGAAGACGTCGACGGTGGCGCCCTCGGGCGGCGGCGGCGCGGCGCCCCGCTCCTTGAGCCGCCACATGGTGATGCCGAACAGCAGGCTGTCGAGCAGGCTGTACGTCTCGGCCAGCACCAGGGGCAGGGCGATCCACCAGGCCGACCAGTTGATCGCCGCGGTCCACCGCCAGCCGGCGTAGTACAGCCCGAGCAGGCCCGACACCGCGACGAGCACCCGCACGACGCCGAGCCGCAGGGCCCGGCGCGCCTGCGGGTCCGGTGGCAGGAGCACCGACGCGCGGGGCGCCTCGAGCACGTCGCTCACCGTCGCGGCCGCCACCGCGCCCGGGCGACCAGGCCGAGCACGACCAGCAGCCCGACGAGCACGACCAGCGCGGGCACGGTCCAGGGCCGCACCTCGGAGTACCAGGGCCCGCCGACGACGGGGGCCAGCGCTGCGGGGGGCCGCTCGCCCTCGGCCCGGCTCAGGGTCACGGGGCTGGCGCCGCCGACCAGGGCCGCGTGGTCGCCGCGCAGGGAGGCGAGCCCGGCCCGGCTGCCCAGGGTGCGGGCGGCGAGCAGCAGGCCGGCGGCGTCGCCGTGGACGACCAGCGCGGTGCGGTCGCCGTCGAGCGGGCTGTCGACGAGCCCGAGCAGGGCGGACGTCGCACCGGCGGTCGGACGGGTCGCGCTCCTCCCGAGGTCGACCTGCTCGCCGAGCTGCCGGTCGGCGTCGCCGAGCAGGACGAGCCCGCCCTTCCGCTGCGCCCGGGTCAGCGTCGCGGCGGTCACGAGGGCGGGTGCGGGCGACCCCGGGTCGGACCAGCGGCCGACGGCGGCCGCCACCTGCAGCCCCGCCCGCACGGTGGCGGAGTCGGGGTCGCGCGGCAGGACGACGGTGACGCGTTCGTCCGAGCCGGTGGCCAGCGGGTGCGGGAACCGGGCGAGCTCGCGGCCGTCGTAGTCGCCGTGCGGCAGGCGGACCGTCGTCGTCGGCAGCACGGAGGCGCGGGCGGCCTCGGGGTCGAGCGGCTGGCAGCGGTCCTGCGGCACGTCGAGCAGGAAGCGGACCGTGAGGTCGAGCGCGCGCAGCGGACGGCCGTCGAGCCGGCGGTCGGCGAGACCGTCGGGGATGCGGAAGCGGTAGCTGGTCGGGCCGGCTCCCGGCTGCAGCCGGCGGGTGCCGAGGTCGACGCCACCGACCAGCAGCTGCACGGTCGAGGTGCGCTCCCGCAGGCCGGCCCCCGCGTCGACGACGAGGTCGACCCGCGCGCCGCGGCCGACCGTCCAGCCGGCCGGCCGGTCCACCTGCAGCGCCACCTCGCGGGCCCCGAGCCCGACGACGTCCTGCCGGTCGATCCCCAGCTGCGCCAGGCTCGCCGCGCCGTCCTGCCAGGGCAGGGACCGGCGGTCCAGGGGCGCCGCGGTCTGCCCCTCGCCGACGACGACGGCCGGCCCGGACAGCGATGCGGACGCCGACCGGCTGGCCAGGGTGCGCGCCGCGCGGTCGACGTCGGCCGGCGTGCCTCCGCCGACGAGCAGCTGCACCCCGCCGGTGGGGACGACGGCGAGCACGCCGCCGGGCCCGGCCGCCGAGGGCGTCCCGGCGGCGACCCGCACGGAGGGAGCGCCGACGGCGGGCAGCACCAGGGCGTCCTTGCGCGCCTCGCCCTGCCACCGCCCGACCTGGGCCGCGACGACGCCGGCCGCGCCGAGGACGGCCGCGTCCGCCGGCTCCACCGCGACGCTGCGCGTGGAGCCACCGGTGAGCAGCTCCTGCACCGTGTCCAGCCGCCGCGGCGCGGCCGCGCTGGCGAGGCCGACGACGGAGGTCCGCCGCACGGTCACCCACTGGGCCGGGTTGTCCGCCTCCTCGCAGTCGTCGTCGGTCAGCCGCAGGTAGCCGCGCAGCGACAGCGCGAGGCCCGAGGAGCCGACCAGGGACGCGGGGACCGTGGCCGTCAGGTGCCCGCCCTGCTGGTTGCCGGCGCCCAGCCGGGCGCTGCCCACCGCGACGCCGCCCGCCAGCACGGTCAGGGTGGACCGGGGCGTGAGCAGGGGGGAGTGGTCGAAGACGAGGTCGACGCGGGTGTCGCCCTGCGGCTGCGTCCCCGCCGGCAGCGGCACGAAGACCTCGGCGCTGCCGTAGGTGCCGCGCAGCGCCGTCTCGCCGTACCCGAGGGCCGCCAGGGTGGTGGTCGGGGAGGACAGGGTGGTGGGGGCGGCGGACGGCGTGCTGGCGGGCGGCAGCGACAGCGCTCCTGCGGGGGCCAGCGGGAGCAGCAGGGCGCCGAGCACGGTGCCGGTCAGGGTGGTGCGGAGCCTCACGCGTCTCTCCTCAGGACGACGACGGTGACGTCGTCGGGAAGCTTGACCAGCCGGACGGCCCAGGTCAGGTGCTCGAGCACACCGGCGACACCGGTGCCGGCCGCTACTGCCTCCACCACCTGCCGGTCCACGGCGTCGCGGTCGGCGTGCAGGTCGAGCAGCCCGTCGCTGTAGAGCACCAGGGTGTCGCCCGGCAGCAGGGTGAGCTCGCCGACCCGCCAGGTGACGTCGGGGAGCACGCCCGCGGGCAGGCCGCCGCTCTCCAGCCGCGACGTCGTGCCATCGGCCCGCACGAGCAGCCCGAGGCCGTGCCCGGCGTCGACGTAGTGGAGGAACCCGGTGTCGTGCTCGAGCACGCCGTGGAACAGGGTCGCGAAGGTGCCGGACTGCTCGAAGTCGGTCTGCAGCGACTCCGACGCGATGCCGACGGCCGCCTGCACGCCGCGGTACCGGGTGGCGGCGCGCAGCACCGAGCGCAGCGACGCCATGACGATCGCCGCGCCGAGCCCCTTGCCCATGACGTCGGCCACCGTGAGCGCCGTGCCGCCGCCGACGGAGTACCAGTCGTACAGGTCGCCGCCGACCTGCCGGGAGGTCACGCAGGTGCCGAGCAGGGAGTAGCCCGGGAGGTCGCCGGGGCGGCTGGGCAGCAGGTCCCGCTGGACCTCGGCGGCCCGCTCGAGCTCCTCGTCGACGGCGAGCTCGTTCTGGACCCACCCGGCGATCTCGCTCAGCAGCGTCGTCTCGGGAGAGGTGAGCTCGCGCGGGGACTCGTCGAACAGGCACAGCGCACCGACCCGGGCGCCGCTGGGCGTGACGAGGGGGACGCCGGCGTAGAACCGCACGCCGCTGCGCACCACCGGCATGCCCGCGTACTTCTCGTCGGCGCTCATGTCGCGGATCACGAGCGGGGCCACGGACCGGATGGTGGTGTCGCAGACCGACTGCACGCGCGGGGTGTCGCCGGTGGGCATGCCGGCGCCGGACTTCACGAACGTGCGGTCGCGGTCCACGAGGGTGACGGCTGCCTTGCTCACCCCGAACAGGCGCTGGCACAGCCGGGTCACGCGGTCGAACCGCTCCTCGGCCGGGGTGTCCAGCAGGTCGAGAGCGCGCAGGGCGGCGAGCCGGTCCTCCTCGTCGTCCACCTGGTGCACGGTCCCTCCTGCTGGTGTGCTCGCGGCCCTGCATCATGCCGGACCCTCTCGCTGTCGGCAGGTCCCGCTAGGGTCTGGAGCGAGGGTCGAGCCGTACGACGAGAGGCCGACCCGTGCCCGTGTTCCGCGTCCGCTACCGCCCCGACGAGACGCCCGCGGGCGAGCTCCCCCGGCCCGACGACCTCGTCGAGGCCGACCGGGTCGAGGTCGAGGCCGACGTCTGGCTCGTCTTCCGGCGCACGGTGTTCGTCATCGGTGCGCCCCGCGACGTCGTCGTCCGCCGGCTGCCGGCGGCCCCGGTGATCGACGTCGCGCAGGTCCTGTGAGCGGAGCCCGCACACGGTGCCCGGCGACGCGCGCCGGGAGCGCGGTCCTCCGACCGCTGTGAGCGGACACACTGCTTGCTCCTGCTAGCACCCGGGCAGGAGACAGGGGTGACCGTCCTCGACTCCCTCCGCGTCCGCCCCCGGTCGCAGGACCCCGACGCGTCCGACGTCGCGCTCCCCCTGATGACACGGGCGCAGTTCGGCGTGCTCCTGCTCGTGGGCGCCGTCCTGCTGGCGGGCGTGCTCGCCCTGGTGTTCGGTCCCGCCCGCGGGATGCGGGACGACATCGGTGAGCTGCAGACCGACCTCGCGTCCTCGCAGAAGGGCATCTACGGCACCCTCGGCACCGGCCGCGAGGCGCTGTCGGTCACCCGGGCGCAGCTGGCCGACGCCGAGCAGTCGCTGGTGCTGCAGCAGCAGGGGCTCGAGGTCGCGCAGGCGGCCGAGCAGGACACCACCGCGATCCGGGAGCAGACCGAGGCGGCGCTGCGGACCGTCCGCGAGGTCACGGCGGCCCTCGGCCCGCTGGACCAGCTGTCGGAGAAGGTGGACGACGCCCTCCGGCTGGCCCGGACCGCCCTGCAGCTCGCGCAGCAGACGCTCGCGAACGGCCAGGCCGCGCTCGCCGTCGCCCGCGACACCCTCACCACGCTGAAGGAGTCGAAGGCGGTGCAGGAGCAGCTCCTGCAGGTCGCCCGCCAGACGCTCCAGGAGACCCGCGAGATCAACCGGAAGATCCCCGGAGCGCCCGTCCTCCCCTGAGGCTGCTCACAGCAGACGCACAGGGGGCGCCCAGCCGACGCTCAGCGGGCTCACGGACTCTGGAGCTCCAGCCACCCCGCGCCACCCCTGGAGCCCCGCATGACCACCGCCGCGCCCGAGGCCCGTCTGCTCGTCGTCGACGACGAGCCCAACATCCTCGAGCTGCTGTCCGTGAGCCTGCGGTTCGCCGGCTTCGAGGTCGCGACGGCCACCAACGGCGCGGACGCGCTGAACCGGGTGCGGGAGTTCTCGCCCGACATGCTCGTGCTCGACGTGATGATGCCGGGGCTCGACGGGTTCGACGTCGTCAGCCAGTTGCGCAGCCGCGGCGACCGCGTGCCCGTCCTGTTCCTCACCGCCAAGGACGCCACCGAGGACCGCGTGCAGGGCCTGACCCTCGGCGGCGACGACTACGTCACGAAGCCGTTCAGCCTCGAGGAGGTCGTCGCGCGCATCCGCGCGGTGCTGCGGCGGACCACCACGGCGGCTCCGGCGGAGGAGGCGCCCAGCGCGCGGCTCGCCTTCGCCGACATCGTGCTCGACGACGACACGCACGAGGTCTGGAAGGGCGACACCCCGGTCGACCTGTCGCCGACCGAGTTCAACCTGCTGCGGTACCTGCTGCAGAACCCCGGTCGCGTGCTGAGCAAGCGGCAGATCCTCGAGCACGTCTGGAACTACGACTTCGGCGGGGACGGCAACGTCGTCGAGTCGTACGTGTCGTACCTGCGCAAGAAGGTCGACATGACCGAGCCGCGGCTGCTGCACACGGTGCGTGGGGTCGGCTACGTGCTCCGCCAGCCGCGGACCGCCCCGACCGCCTGACCGCTCGGCACTCGGCACTCGGGGCCTGGCGCGCCGGGAGCGCCCCGGTCTGCTTCCATGGACGGATCAACGTGCGTGCATGAGTGCGCCCGGACCCGGAGGCACCGTGACCACGTCCCACCTGACCCGCCGCCGTCTGCTCGGCCTCGGCGCCGGCCTGGGCGCTGCCGCCCTGCTGTCCGCCTGCGGGGACGACAGCTCCGCCAGCCCGCGCGCCGCGGGGTCCTCGAGCGGCGCCGAGCCGGTCACCGTGCGCACCTGCGTGTACGCCAAGAACCACGCGAGCTCGCCGCTGTTCTGGCAGAAGTTCGCTCCCGCGAACTACCGCATCGAGGTCACCCCGGTGACGTCGTCGGCGCAGATCCAGGACGGGCTGGAGGCGGGGCAGCTCGACTTCGGACTGCTCGGGGCGTACACGACGGTCATCGCCGCCGCGAAGGGCACGCCGTTCACCAGCAGGATCGTCAGCATGACGGCCCGGCAGGGGCTCGCGCTGATCGGCCGCAAGGGCGTCGTCGACACCGTCGCCGACCTCAAGGGCAAGAAGGTCGCGGTGCCGCCGCCGGGCGCGCAGGTGCTGATCCTCAACGAGGTCCTGCGCCAGGCCGGCCTGACCCTGGGCAAGGACGTCCAGGGCATCCCGCTCGCGTACGCCGACCACCCGACGGCGCTCGAGCGCGGCGACGTGCAGGCCTACATCGGCACCGAGCCGCTGTGCACGCAGTCCGTCGTCGCCGGCATCGGCACGCGCATCGACGTCCGCGGGACCCCGGTCGGTGACTTCAACACCGCGAACTGGGCCAGCGGCAAGATCCTGAAGGAGCGGCCCGACGTCGTCCGCGAGGTCTGCACGATGCAGAAGGCCGCGGCCGAGTACCTGACCCCGGGCGGCGTGAACGACAAGGCCGTCTGGAAGGACCTGCTGGTCACCCAGTTCGGCTACACCGAGCCCGTGTACGAAGCGGTGCTGGAGAACGTCGGCGCGGTGTGGGAGTTCGACAAGACGCGCGAGGACCAGGTGCGCGGCGCCGGGAAGCTGCTCGTCGCCCAGGGCGGCATCGCGAAGGAGCCCGACTACGAGAAGCTCTTCGCCCGCGAGTACTGGGACGTCTAGCCGTGGCCCTGCTCAGCGAGGCGGGAGCAGAGGCGCCGGTCGCGGTCCTGCCCGGCACGAGCGCCCGGCGCCGGGGCCGGCGCCCTCGGCGGCTGCTCGGTCTGCTGGCACCGCTCGCCCTGCTCGGGGCCTGGTTCGCCGTCTCGGAGCGCGGCCTGGTGTCGGTGCGGCTGCTCCCCTCGCCGCAGACGGTCTTCTCGTCCCTCGTCGACTTCTTCGGGCCCGGGCGGACCACCACCCTGGCGGGGGTCGTGCCGTTCGCCGGCGCCGGCTGGGACCACCTGCAGGCGTCGCTCACCCGGTGCGCCGTCTCGTGGGTGCTGGCCGTCGCGGTGGGGTCCACCGTCGGGCTGCTGCTCGGACTGTCGTCGCTGTGCCGTGACCTGCTCGACCCGGTGCTCAACGCGCTGCGCGCCGTCCCGCTGTTCGCCTGGCTGCCGCTCGCGCTGATCTGGTTCGGCATCGGCGAGGGCGCGGCCCGTGCGCTCATCTTCGTCGGGGCGCTGTGGCCGGTGCTGGTGTCGGTGGCCGACGCCACCGGCCGCGTGCCCCGCAGCCACGTCGAGACGGCCCGGATGCTGGGGGTGCCCCGGCGGTCGCTGTGGCGCGCGGTGTACCTGCCGTCCGCCCTGCCGGAGGTGGTCACGGGGCTCCGGCTGTCGCTGACCCTGGCCTGGACCTGCGTCATCGTCGGCGAGCTGTCCGGCACCTCGCTCGGCGTCGGCGCGATGATGAACGCGGCCCGCGAGACCGGCAGCACCGACCAGGTGGTGGTCGGCATCCTCGTGTTCGCGACCGTGGGCCTGACCGCCGACCTGCTGCTGCGGGCCCTCACCCGGCGCTGGGTGCGCTGGGCCGACGCGTGACCGACGGGACCCTCACCGCCCGCGCCCTCACCAAGGCGTTCGGCCCGCTCGAGGTGCTCGGCAGGGTCGACCTCACCGCCACCCCCGGTCAGGTGCTGTCGGTGCTGGGCCCGTCCGGCTGCGGGAAGTCGACGCTGCTGCGGCTGCTCGCCGGCTTCGAGCCGCCCACCTCCGGCGAGGTGCGGCAGGACGGCGAGCTGGTGCGCGGGCCGTCGCCGCGCCGCGGGATGGTCGCCCAGGCAGGCGGGCTGTTCCCCTGGCTGACGCTGCGGGACAACCTCGCGGTCGGGCCCCGCGCGCAGGGCGCGTCCCGCGCGGAGGTCGCCGACGTCGTCCGGGACCTGCTCGCCCGCACCGGCCTCGAGGGGTTCGCCGACAGCCTGCCGCGCGGCCTGTCCGGCGGGATGCGGCAGCGGGCGGCCATCGCCCAGGTGCTCGCGTCGCAGCCGCCCGTCCTGCTGCTGGACGAGCCGTTCGCGGCCCTGGACGCGCAGACCCGGCTGCGGATGCACGAGTGGCTCGGGCAGCTGCTCGCCAGCCGCCCGACCACCACCGTGCTCGTGACCCACGACGTCGAGGAGGCGCTGCTCCTCGGCGACCGGCTCGCCCTGCTGAGCGCCCGGCCGACGCAGGTGGTCGAGGAGGTCGCGGTGCCGTTCGGTCCGCACCGCGGGAGGGCCGTGCTGTCGGACCCGGCGTTCGTGCGGCTGAAGGCCGAGGTGCTCGACCGGGTGCTCAGCGCGTAGGCGTCAGACCGGCGCGCCCAGGGCCTCGGCCACGCGCAGGTGCTCGGCCGCCTCGGCGACCTCGCCGCGCCGCTGCAGGGTGCGGCTGAGCGCCAGCCGCGCCCAGCCGTCGTCGGGGCGCCGGACCACCAGCTCACGAAGGGCCGTCTCGGCCCGCCCCAGCTGCGCGCTGCCGAACAACGCCCGCGCGTACAGCTCGAGCAGCTGGGTGCTGCCCGGCTCGACCTCCACCAGGGGGGCGAGGACCCTCGCCGCCTCGGCGGGCTGCTCGCGCAGCAGCTTCTCGGCGTAGCGGTACAGGTCGTAGACCTGCTCGGGCGTGGGCGACTGCGTCACGAGGACCTCCTCCGGGTCGCCGGCCGGCTGGGTGCCGGGGGCGTCCCCGGGACAACATGAGGCCGGGGCCGGGACTTCCGTGAGGGCGGTGCAGACCAGGCACGGACACGCGAGGACAGGTGGGGGAACGCGACGGTCAGGGCCGTTGGGTCGGGCCGCGCTGCAGGGCCTTGTCGACCTCGATCGCGGCGAGGTAGGCGAGGGCGACGCCGCTCGCGAGTGCCCAGTGCCGCGGCGCGAGGGCCGTGAGGCCGAGCAGGTCTCGGACCGGGGGGACGCTGACGAGCAGCACCTGCAGCGCCACGGTGAGGGCGACGGCAGCGAGGAGGGCCCGGTTGCCGAGGAGCCCGAGGTGCCGGAGCGAGCGGACCTCCGAGCGCATGGCGAAGCAGCCGGCCAGCTCGGCGAAGGCGATCGAGGTGAACAGGACCGTCTGCCAGGCGGGGTCGTGTGCGCGCCACAGCAGGTAGGAGGGGACGAGCGTGAGGACGGTCAGCACCGCTCCGCGCAGCAGGACCCGACGTCCGCGGTCGGCCCCGAACAGGCTCTCCCCGAGCGGCGTGGGCGGCCGGCGCATGACGTCGGGCTCCGCGGCCTCGACGGCGAGGGCGATCGCGGGCAGGCCGTCGGTGGCGAGGTTGAGCCAGAGGATCTGCAGCGGGAGCAACGGCAGCGGCATCCCGAGCAGGGGGCCGAGCAGCATGACGGCGACCTCGGCGAGGTTGCCGCTGAGGATGTTCCGGATGAACTTGCGGATGTTGTCGAAGACGACGCGGCCCTCACGGACGGCGCTGACGATGGTCGAGAAGTCGTCGTCCTGGAGCACGACGTCGGCCACGTCCTTGGTGACGTCCGTCCCGGTGATGCCCATCGCGACGCCGATGTCGGCCTGCTCGAGAGCCGGGGCGTCGTTCACGCCGTCCCCGGTCATGGACACGACGCCGCCGTCCCGCTGCATCGCCTCGACCACGCGCAGCTTGTCCTCGGGGGACACGCGCGCGTAGACGGCGGCCTCCCTCGCGACGGCGACCAGCTCGTCGTCGTCGAGGCCGCTGAGGGTCGCGCCGGTGACGACCTGGTCGCTCTCGCCCGCGATGCCCAGCGACCGTGCCACCGCCAGCGCGGTGAGCGGGTGGTCGCCGGTGATCATGACGGGGCGGACGCCGGCCGAGCGGCAGGTGGCGACGGCAGCGGCAACCTCCTCGCGCGGCGGGTCGATCATCCCCTGGACGCCGAGCAGCATGAGCGCGCTCTCCGACGTCAGGTCCTCCTGTGCTGTGACCGGGTCGCTCCAGGTCCGGGCCGCGAACCCCAGCACGCGCAGGCCCCGTGCGGCGAGCCGGTCGCCGGTGGCGCGCGCCGCGGCGGTGCGCTCCGCGTCGAGGGGCACCGGTCCCTGCGTGGTCAGGACGGTGTCGCAGACGGCGAGCAGGCCGTCGAGCGCACCCTTGGTGAACGCTGTCCGACCGCATGCTGCGCCGAACGCCTCCGACAGCGCGGACAAGGGGGCGTCCCCGACGGCAGGTGTGGCGTGGAAGGTCGTCATCCGCTTGCGGTCCGCGTCGAACGGCAGCTCCCCGACGCGGGGGAACGCAGCGTCGAGCGCCCGCTTGTCGACGCCGAGACGGCGACCCGCTTCCACGAGCGCCGTCTCGGTGGGGTCTCCGGACGGCGCGCCGACGCCGTCGAACCGGGTGTCGTTGTTCAGGACGCCCGCGACGACCAGCAGGTGCAGCGCGGCGGAGGAGAGGTCCCCGGGGCTGCTGTCCGCGGTCAGGGCGACGTCGTCGTCCGCTGTCTCCAGCGCGACCACGACCATCTCGTTGCGGGTGAGGGTCCCCGTCTTGTCAGAGCAGATCGTGGTGACGGAGCCGAGCGTCTCCACCGCGTAGAGGTGCCGGACGAGTGCGTGCCGCCGGAGCATCCGCTGGGCACCGAGGGCGAGGGTGATCGTCACGACCGCCGGCAGGCTCTCAGGGACCGCCGCGATCGCGAGGCTGACCGCGGTCAGGAGCAACCGGTCGAGCGGTTCTCCCTGGAGCGCACCGACGACGGTCACGACCGCGACCACGACGCCGACGAGCACGGCGAGCCGCCGGACGAGCGCGTCGAGCCGCCGCTGCAGCGGGGTCCGGCCCGGTTCGGCCTGCTGCAGGAGGCCGGCGATCCGACCGAGCTCGCCCGCCATGCCGGTCGCGGTGACCAGCACCGTCCCTCGCCCTGCCGTCACGTTCGTGCCCGCGTACGCCATCGACGTCCGCTCCGCGAGCGCGGTCCCGACCGGGACGGCGCGCACGCCCTTGTCGACGGGCACGGACTCGCCGGTGAGCGCGGACTCCTGCACCCGCAGTGCGTGCGCCTCCACGAGGCGCCCGTCCGCCGGCACCCTCGACCCGGCTTCGAGCCGGACGAGGTCGCCGGGCACGAGGTCTCGGGCCGGTACCTCCTGAGCGCTCGCGTCCCGCACGACGAGGGCGACCGGCCGGGCGAGGTCCTCCAGCGAGGCGAGCGCGACCTGTGCCCGGTACTCCTGCCGGAAGCCGATCCAGGCGTTCAGCACGACCACGGCCAGGATGACCAGTGCCTCGGTCGTGTCCCCGAGGGCGGCCGACACCACACCGGCCGCGGCGAGCAGGGCGATCATCGGTGAGGTCAGCTGGGCCCGCAGCAGCACCGCCCAGCCCCGCTGCGCCGGGTCGTCGAGCTCGTTGGGGCCGCAGGCGACGAGCCGGTCGGCGGCCGAGGCAGCTGTCAGGCCCAGGACGACGTCGGTACCGAGACGTTCGGCCACCGCCTGGACGGCGTCGGCGTGCTCGGGCTGACCTGGGCCGCCGTCGGTCGTGGGCTCCGCGGTGGCCGGCGTCATGGCCGCGCGGCTGCCGGCGGACCGGAGCACGACTCCCGCTCCCACGGAGCCTTCAGGGTCAGGTCCATGCGGAGCTCCTGGGGTCGACGAGATCAGGTCGTGCGTAGCGGGACGGGGCGCAGGGCGCGGGGGACCGGCGACCCGGGGACCTCGGGAACGCCGGGGACGTGGTCACGGGCCAAGGGACTGCGGCCGACCCCTCGCGGGCGACCGACGACGCGTGCCGGCGGCCGACCTGCTCGCCCGGCGTCTACGACGCGTCCGACAGGTCGGACGGCACGACGGTCACGGGCAGGTGCGCGGCATGGACCACCTCGGTGCTCGTCGACCCCAGCACGAGACGCGAGAGAGCCCCGGCGCCTCGCGCGCCGACGACGAGGAGGACTGCGCCCTTCGCTGCGTCGAGCAGGACGCGGCTCGGACGGCCCTGCACGACGACCGTCCGCACGTGGATCGGCGCGCCCGCCAGGGCGACGGCGACGGTGTCCGCCGCCGCCTTGACCGACGCCTCGAGGTCCTCCCGGATCGTCTCCATGGCGAAGCCGCCACCGAAGCCGCCGACGTAGCCGAAGGTCGGGACGCCGAGGTCGTGGGCGGTCACGATCTCGAGGACGGCGCCACGCCGCTGCGCCTCGTGCGCGGCGAACAGCAGCGCAGGCAGGG
>JAODNQ010000002.1 GCA_025464695.1 Frankiales bacterium
GGGCCGCCCAGCGGGCACTGCTCGGTCCCCGCGACGACGTCGGCCAGGGGCACCCCGCACAGCCACGGCAGCCGGCCGGCGTCCTGCACCGACTGCGCGACGACGGCGGGCACGAGGTCGGCGCCACGAGGGGGCACGACGAGCAGGGTCTTCGTGGCGAACGGGTCCTCGGCGCTGATCATCGCGCTCTCGACCAGCCAGCGCTGCTCCGCGAGCCGGGCGCCCTGCCAGGTCGGGCCGGTGGTCTCGGGCGCGAGCAGGCGGGACAGGCCGTCGTCGGCCACGAGCGCCGTGAGGGGGCCGGTGGCCGTGGGGAGGGTGTCGCGGGCGACCGAGGTGCTGGTCTGGCTGTCGGGCCGGGGCGGCAGCACGTCCTCGCCCACCAGGAGGGTCCGGGTGCGGGAGCCGGCGTAGGCCTGCAGGGCGTCGACCGTGAGGGGGCCGCCGGGCGCGAGCGTGACCCCCTCGAGCGGTGTCGCGCCGATGCGCTCCTGCACGGCGGTCCGGCCCAGCTGCACCCCGCTCGCGACGTCGGAGGGCACCCCGCTGTCGGGGTCGGTGAGCGCCACGACGTCGGGGTCGGCGTAGGGCAGGGCCAGGGCGGACCCCTCCGCGACCCCCTGCCGGAGCCGGCCGAGCCAGTCGCGGGCCGCCGCGGACCCCGTCCCCGGCCCGAGGCGGCTCTCGGACAGCCGGACCCGGTAGCCGTCGGCCATGCCCTGCACCGTCTCGAGCAGGTCGCCGTCGAGTCCGTAGGTGACCGGGACCGGCTCCGCGCGGCAGCTCGCCGGGGCGGGGTCGCCGGTGGCGGGGCGGTCGCAGGCCGGCGTCGCCTGGGCTCCGCGGGCCGCCTTCAAGGCGTCGGAGAGCGTGCCGTCCTCGCCCAGCGACCCGGCGAGGGCGTCGTCGAGCAGCACGCTGCCGGCCTCGGTCCGGCGGGGTGCCTGCACCGGGGGCGAGGTCAGCGGCAGGACGAAGGCCAGCCGGGTCGTCCCGGTGGGCGGGCGCTGGAACCAGGGCAGGAAGGTGTCGGCCAGGCCGACCTGGTCGCTGGCGCTGCCGCCCGGCAGCAGGCCCCGGACCTCGACCTCGAGCGGGTAGGCGCCGTCACCGCCCAGGCCGAGCGCGTCGACCGGGGTCGAGACGGTGAACCGCCGGGTCGCGCCCGGCGGCAGAGGGGCGGGGTCTTCGACGACCGTGCCGGACACGCGGCGCGTCGGCTCCCCCTCCTCGTCGGCCACCGCCAGCTCGCCGCGGGTGATGAGCTTGTCGCCGATGCGCAGCGCCACCCGCAGCCGCTCCACCGGCTCGCGGCCCTCGTTCGTGAGCACGCCGGAGACCTCGAGCCGGCGCCCGGCCACCGGGGCCTTGGGGCTCAGGCTGGTGACGAGCACGTCGACCGGCGCCTCCGGCTCCGGCCCGGTGGGGGACGGCCCCTGCGCGGAGGCGGCGGTCGGGGCCAGTCCCCCCAGGGTCAGTGTCGTCAGGCCCAGCGGTGCCAGGGCCAGCACGCCGAGCAGCACGGCGGTCGCGGCGCGGTCGGCCCGGCCCGGCGAGCGGCTCACGCCGGTCTCACGCGCTGTCGGCCAGCAGGTCCGGGACGCGGTCGAGCAGCCGTCGCTCGTCGGCGTACGCGAGCCGGCTGGCGACCTCCTCCAGCGGCACCCACGCCACCTCCGAGACCTCGACGTCCTCGTCGGACAGGTCCAGCCCGTGGACCGGGTCGGTGGCCAGCAGCAGGTAGTGGTGGACCGTCTTGTGCACGCGGCGGCCCTCGGCGACGAACCAGAAGTCGATGGTGCCGAGCTTGCCGACCACCCGGCCCCGGATGCCGGTCTCCTCCGCGACCTCGCGGACGGCGGTCTCCGGCTCGGTCTCGCCCGCCTCGACGTGGCCCTTGGGGAGCGACCACAGCAGCCGCCCGCGGCGGTCCAGCCGCCCGATGAGCGCGCCGTTGGCGCCGGGCCCGAGCCGGTCGAGGACCAGGCCGCCGGCGCTCGTCTCGTCGACCCGGCGCAGCGGCCGGCGGCCGGGCGGAGGGGTCGGGACGGGGGCCATCGACCCAGGGTACGACCGGGACCCGCGGCCGGCCTGCAGTCGGGAGCCCGGTCGTGAGGGTCGTCAAGAGGACGGTCGGGAGCCCGCCCGTGAGGGCCGTCGGCAGGAGCCGGGGTCAGGCGGGAGGGCGGCGCTGCGGCAGGTGCACGAGGCGGGCGAGGGCGGCGTCGTCGGCCCGGTCGGCGTCGAGGTCGATGACCCCGCTCCACCCGCTGCGGTCGGCCCTCGGCTGGGGCTGCGGCGACAGCGTGGCGACCCGTGCGCCGGTGTGGACGAGCAGGTCGCGGACGTGGATGCCGAGGGCGACCCCGCCCTCCGCGGCCGCGGTGTAGACGACGTCGGCGGCCCCGAGAGCGCTGTCGGCCAGCAGCGCGACGTCGGCCGGCAGGCCCACGGGGCTCACCAGCCCGGCGGCGCAGTCGGTCGCGGCGTTGACCTCCGACGCCGTCGCCGGCCGGACGGAGCGGGCCCCGAGGGCGTCGAGCAGGGCGACGGGGTCGGGGACCTCGCCCGCGTGCATGAGGACCGCGACCGTGCGGTCGTCGGCGACGTAGCAGCGGACGGCGACGCACTCCGACGCCGCGAGGTCGAGCGCGCCGGGCAGGTCGTCGGCCGACAGGACGGGGCGGCGCAGGCGCACGACCTCGTGCGGGACGGCGGCGTCGAGCAGCGCCCGGTGCACGTCCAGCGCTCCCATCACGGTGCTGATGATGCTCCGCTCGCGGGCCGGTGGCCAGCCCTAGACTCGCCGCCCGTGCCCACCCTGACCGTCGCCCAGGAGAACGCCGTGCGTGAGCTCCTGCGGGTCAGCCCCGTGGCGGTCGAGCTGGGCGCGCGGTTCGCTGCCGCCGGGCACGCCCTCCACCTGGTCGGCGGCTCCGTGCGCGACGCCCTGCTCGGGCGCCTCGGCGACGACCTCGACCTCACCACCGACGCCCACCCGTCGCGGGTGCTGGCGCTGGTGGACGGCTGGGCCGAGGCGGTCTGGGACACCGGGATCGCCTTCGGCACGGTCGGCGTCTCCCGCGGCGGGTTCAAGCTCGAGATCACCACCTACCGCAGCGAGGCCTACGAGCCCGGCTCGCGCAACCCGGTCGTGCAGTACGGCGACTCCCTCGTCGACGACCTCGTCCGGCGCGACCTGACCGTCAACGCCATGGCCGTGGCGCTGCCCGACTGGAAGGCCCCGGACGCCTTCGTCGACCCCCACGGCGGCCTCGACGACCTCGCGGCCGGCCTGCTGCGCACGCCCGGCCGCCCCGAGGACTCCTTCGACGACGACCCCCTGCGGATGCTCCGGGTCGCGCGGTTCGCCAGCCAGCTCGGCTTCCGGGTCGACCCCGCCGTCGTCGCGGCCATGAGCGCCAGGAGCGACCGGCTCGCGATCATCCCGCGCGAGCGGGTCAAGGAGGAGCTGTCCAAGCTCGTCGTCGGGGCCTCGCCGCGCGCCGGGCTCGAGCTGCTCGTCGACACCGGCCTCGCCGCCCACGTCCTGCCCGAGCTCCCGGCGCTCCGCCTGGAGATCGACGAG
>JAODNQ010000016.1 GCA_025464695.1 Frankiales bacterium
AGCGCGCGTCACGGGGCGCGTTGCGGAAGGAGACCGTGCCGCTGTCGCTGCTGATCTCGCCGCTGGTGGTGCCCTCGGCGACGTCGCCGGCCGGGTCCTGCCCGCGGACGGTCGCGGTGACGGCGTAGGTCTCGCCGCCGGTCGGGGTGCGCTCGGTGAGGACGGCGGTGCAGGTGCCGTTGTTGGCGGTGACGCACTCCTGCGCGTCGGTCGTGGTCACGCCGCCGTTGCCCGCGCGGCCGGTCGGGCTGGCGACGACGGTGGCGTCGGGGCCGGCCTCGGTGAAGCGGACCAGCACGCCGGAGACCGGGGTGGCGGCCCCGTTCGCGCCGCGGCGGACCACGGTGGCGACGAGGTCGACGGTGGCGTCGGCCTTGCCGGCCGGGACGTCGGCGAGGCAGTCCTCGGCGGAGGTGCCGGCCTTGGCGCAGGTCAGGTCCACCTGCAGACCGGTAGGGGCGGCGGAGGCGGTGCGGGCGACGACGTCGCTCGGCTCGTTGGCGTCGGCGGCCGGGCCGCCCGCGCCCTCGGTCTGGTTGACGAAGACGCGGACGCTGTCCGTGCCGGCCTTCGGGGCGGGGTAGGTGCAGCGCGAGCGCCCGTTGCCGCTGGACAGGGTGCAGGTGACGGCGGCGCCGGCGTTGGCGCCGGTCACGACGGCGGTCGGGGTGACGCCCGCGACGGTGTCGCCGGCGCAGGCGGTGGTGCCGGAGTCGCGCACCAGGCCGCCGGCGGTCTGCGCGCCGGTGGCCAGGTTGGTGGTCACGTTGTTGGTGAGCACGGCCGTGACGACCTGCTGCTCGCCGACGACGTTGGTGTCGGTCTCGGCCTGGGCGTCGACGCACTGCACGGCGTTCGCGGTGCTCTGCGCGCCGGAGGGCCCGCCGGCGCTGACGAACAGGACGGCGACGTCCTGGACCTCGGTGGCCTGGCGGACGTCGTCACCGTTGCTGTCGAGGAAGGCGGCGACGTCGACGGTGCCGCGCTCGTTGGTGAGGATCCCGACGACGGCGGTGCCGTCCGCGCCGGTGGTCACCTCGGCGCGGTCCGTGCTGCCCGCGGCGCCGGAGTCGGTCTCCTTCGCGACGGCCTGCGCCGTGGCGCCCGCCGTCGGGGAGGTGCAGAAGTCGACGTCCTGCGTGGCCGATGGCGTGCGCTCGGTGAGGACGACGTCGACGACGGCGCCCTCCGCGCGGGCTCCGCCGGCGCCGGTGGCGGTGACGACGAAGGTGGCGCAGGTGCCGGCGGCGGCGCTGTCGTCCGCCCCGAGGGAGACGGTGGTCGGCGCGACGGCGGCGGAGGCCGGGGTGAGAAGGACGGTGTCGAGCAGGGTCGTGGCGCCGGCGACCAGGGCGAGGGCCGCAAGGCCCGCCGTCCCTGCTCGTCGGAAGGACGTCGAGCTGTGCATGGCTCCTCCTGAGGCGGCGCGACCGGGAGAGGCGGTCGCGTCCGCAACCTAGGTGACGACGGACACAGCCCCCGGTCGTCCTCCCCAGCCCTCCCAGGGGGTGAGGGCGACGCCTGTACGCCCGGGGCCGCGCTCCTGTAGTCTCTCCAGGTCGCGCGGTACGTCGTGCGCGCAACCCCAGACCCCCGCGAGGAGCTCAGCCGTGTACGCCATCGTCAAGACCGGCGGCAAGCAGTACAAGGTCGCCGTCGGCGACGTCGTCGAGGTCGAGAAGCTCGACGGTGCGTCCGGTTCCTCGGTCACCCTCCCTGCCCTGCTCGTGGTCGACGGCACGTCCGTCACCACCGACCTCGCCGCCCTCGCGGGCGTCACGGTCAGCGGCGAGGTCGTGGAGCAGACCAAGGGCCCGAAGATCAGCATCCTGAAGTACAAGAACAAGACCGGCTACAAGCGCCGCATGGGTCACCGCCAGAAGCTGACCAGCGTCCGGGTGACCGCGATCGAGACGGGGAACTAGAGATGGCTCACAAGAAGGGCGCGAGCTCCTCGCGCAACGGCCGCGACTCCAACGCCCAGTTCCTGGGCGTCAAGCGCTTCGGTGGCCAGGTCGTCAAGGCCGGCGAGATCCTCGTCCGTCAGCGCGGCACCCACTTCCACCCCGGTGAGGGCGTCGGTCGCGGTGGCGACGACACGCTCTTCGCGCTCGTCCCCGGTGCGGTGCTGTTCGGCAGCAAGCGCGGCAAGAAGACCGTGAACATCGCGCCGAAGCCGGCCCCCGACCTGTCGGTCGCCAGCTAGTCCAGCAGTCCCACAGCTCAGCGAGGGCGGGTCCGGCATGCCGGGCCCGCCCTTCGCGTTGCACCCCCTGATGACCCGCACTGCCCTGAACAGATCGAGAGGCGCCCCGTGACCACCTTCGTCGACCGCGTCGTGCTCCACGTCGCCGCCGGCGACGGCGGACACGGCTGCGCCAGCGTCCACCGTGAGAAGTTCAAGCCGCTCGGCGGCCCCGACGGGGCGGACGGCGGGCACGGCGGCGACGTCGTCCTCGTCGTCGACCACAACGTCACGACGCTGCTGGACTACCACTTCCACCCGCACCAGAAGGCCACCAGCGGCAAGCCCGGTGCGGGCGACCTGCGCACCGGCGCCAACGGCCAGACCGTCGAGCTGCCCGTCCCCGACGGCACCGTCGTCTTCGACGCCGAGGGCAACCAGCTCGCCGACCTCGTGGGCGTGGGCACGCGCTACGTCATCGCCCGCGGCGGTCGCGGCGGCCTCGGCAACGCCAGCCTGGCCACGCCCAAGCGCAAGGCCCCCGGCTTCGCGCTGCTCGGCGAGCCCGGCCAGAGCGCCGACGTCGTCCTCGAGCTCAAGAGCGTCGCCGACGTCGCCCTCGTCGGCTTCCCGAGCGCCGGCAAGTCCAGCCTCATCGCGGCGATCTCCAGCGCCCGCCCGAAGATCGCCGACTACCCGTTCACGACCCTGGTGCCGAACCTCGGCGTCGTCGAGGCCGGCGGCACGATCTTCACCGTCGCCGACGTCCCGGGCCTCATCCCCGGCGCCAGCCAGGGCAAGGGCCTGGGCCTGGAGTTCCTGCGCCACGTCGAGCGCTGCACCGTGCTGGTGCACGTCCTCGACACCGCGACCTTCGAGACCGACCGCGACCCCCTCACCGACCTCGACGTCATCGAGGCCGAGCTGCGGGCGTACCAGTCCGACCTCGCCGACCGGCCGCGCGTCGTCGTGCTCAACAAGATCGACGTCCCCGACGGGCGCGACCTCGCCGACATCGTCACCGCCGACCTCGAGGCCCGCGGCCTCCAGGTCTTCCCCATCTCCGCCGTGACCCGCGAGGGCCTGCGTGAGCTGACCTACGCCCTCGGCGGCCTCGTCGCCGCCGACCGCGCCAGCCGGCCGGTCGAGGAGGCGACCCGGATCGTGCTGCGGCCGACCGCGGTCGACGACGCCGGCTTCACCATCGAGCCCGCGAGGGACGGCGACGGCTTCGTCGTCAAGGGCAGCAAGCCCGAGCGCTGGGTGCAGCAGACCGAGTTCGGCAACGACGAGGCCGTCGGCTACCTCGGCGACCGCCTCGCCCGGCTCGGCGTCGAGAAGGCCCTCGCGGCCGCGGGTGCCGAGCCCGGCTGCCAGGTCACGGTCGGCGACGTCAGCTTCGACTGGCAGCCCACCGAGATGGAGCAGTTCGCCTCCGGCCTGCGCGGCCAGGACGTCCGGCTCGAGGTCGACCAGCGCATCGGCGCCGACCGTCGCCGCGAGCTCAAGGACATCCGCCGGGCCGAGCGCCTGGGCCTCGACCACCTGCTCGAGGACCCGTCCCGGGCGGAGGACGCGACCCGGGCCGACCGCAAGGGGTGAGCAGGAACGCCGTCGCCGCTGCCCGACGCGTCGTCGTCAAGGTCGGCTCCTCCTCGCTGACCACCGCCGAGGGGGGCCTCGACGAGGCGCGGGTCGACGCCCTCGTCGAGGCCCTCGCCACCCGCGACGGCGACGTCGTGCTGGTCTCCTCCGGCGCCATCGCCGCAGGCCTCGCCCCGCTCGGCCTGGCGAAGCGGCCGCGCGACCTCGCCACGCTGCAGGCCGCCGCGAGCGTCGGCCAGTCGCTGCTCGTGCAGCGCTACGCCACCGCCTTCGGCCGGCACGGCCGCACCGTCGGGCAGGTGCTGCTCACGGCCGACGACGTCGTCCGGCGCAGCCACTACCGCAACGCGCAGACCACCCTCGAGCGGCTGCTCGCCCTCGGTGTCGTGCCGGTGGTGAACGAGAACGACGCCGTCGCGACCGAGGAGATCCGGTTCGGCGACAACGACCGGCTGGCCGCCCTCGTCGCCCACCTGGTGCGGGCCGACGCCCTCGTGCTGCTGTCCGACGTCGACGGCCTGTACGACGACGACCCCCGCAAGGCCGGGGCCCGGCGGGTCGACGTCGTCCGCGGCCCGGAGGACCTCGAGGCCGTCGAGGTCGGTGGGACCGGCTCGGCGGTCGGCACGGGCGGCATGGCCAGCAAGGTCGACGCCGCCCGGGTCGCGACGAGCGCCGGCGTCCCCGTGCTGCTGACCAGCGCGGACCGCGTGGCGGAGGCGCTCCGGGGCGAGGGCGGGACGCTGTTCCTGCCCACTGGGACCCGCAGCAGCGGCCGGCTGCTGTGGCTCGAGCACGCGAGCACCCCGCGTGGCCGGCTGGTGCTGGACGCCGGCGCGGTCGCCGCGGTCGTCGAGCGGCGGCTGTCGCTGCTGCCGGCCGGCGTCACCGCCGTCGAGGGCGACTTCGGTGCGGGCGACCCCGTCGAGCTGCTCGGGCCGGACGGGAGCGCCGTCGCGCGCGGGCTGGTCGCCTACGACGCCGCGGAGCTGCCGGCCCTGCTGGGCCGGTCGACCCGCGAGCTGGGGCTGCGTGAGGTGGTCCACCGCGACGACCTGGTGGTGCTCCGCCCGTAGCGGGGTAGGCGGGACGGCATGACTGTCCACAAGATCGACCAGGGGGCCGACGCCCCGTCCGGTGCCGTCGACGGCGACGTGCTGCTCCGCCCGAAGGGCGACGACGTCGAGGTCGCCCGCGTGACCGCGAGCGGCCCCGAGTGGCTCGGCTCCGTCCCGGCCTCCACCCTCGACCTCAGCCAGGACGACGCCGCGCTGGAGATCGCCGTCCGCGGGGTGGAGAGCGCGCTGGTCGAGCGCGGCGGCTGAGTCCTATCGTCTGGGTATGAGCGAGGTCCTCGACACAGCCCGACGCGCCCGTACCGCCGCAGCGGCCCTCGCCCCCCTGAACCGGGGGGCGAAGGACGCTGCGCTGCGCGCCATGGCCGACGCCCTCGAGGCGCGGTCGGCGGAGGTCCTCGCGGCCAACGCCGAGGACGTCGCGGCCGCGCGGGAGGCCGGCACGGCGGAGGGGCTGGTCGACCGGCTCGCCCTGGACGTCGACCGGGTGCGCGCGATGGCCGACGGCCTGCGCCACGTCGCGACCCTGCCCGACCCCGTCGGCGAGGTCGTGCGCGGGAGCAGCCTGCCCAACGGGCTCGAGCTGCGCCAGGTGCGGGTGCCGTTCGGCGTCGTCGGGATCGTCTACGAGGCCCGGCCCAACGTCACCGCCGACGCGGCCGGCCTGTGCCTGAAGTCCGGCAACGCCGTCCTGCTGCGCGGCAGCGCCAGCGCGTACCGCAGCAACACGGCCTTGGTGCAGGTGCTCGCGGACGCCGCCACCGAGGCCGGCATGCCGGTCGACAGCATCCAGCTGGTGCCCGGCACCGACCGCTCCAGCGTCAAGGAGCTCATGACGGCGCGCGGCCTGGTCGACGTCCTCATCCCGCGCGGCGGTGCCTCGCTGATCCAGAGCGTGGTGAACGAGTCGACCGTGCCGGTCATCGAGACCGGCGTCGGCAACTGCACGGTCTACGTCGACGCCAGCGCGGACCTCGACAAGGCCGTCGCCATCACGGTGAACAGCAAGACGCACCGGCCGAGCGTGTGCAACGCCGCCGAGACGCTTCTCGTGCACGCCGACGTCGCGCAGGAGTTCCTGCCGCGGGCCGTCGCCGCGCTCAAGGCCGAGGGCGTGACCCTGCACGCCGACGCCCGGGCCGCCGCGTACGACCCGACCTCCCTGCCCGTGACGGACGAGGACTGGGCCGCCGAGTACCTCTCGCTCGACCTCGCCGTCGGCGTCGTCGACAGCCTGGACGACGCCGTCGCCCACATCCGGCGGTGGGGGAGCGGGCACACCGAGGCGATCGTGACCCGCGACGTCGACGAGGCCCGCCGGTTCGTGCGGTCGCTGGACAGCGCGGCGGTCATGGTCAACGCCAGCACCCGCTTCACCGACGGCGGCGAGTTCGGGTTCGGCGCGGAGATCGGCATCAGCACGCAGAAGCTGCACGCCCGCGGCCCGATGGGCCTGCCCGAGCTCACCAGCACCACGTACGTCGTGCACGGCGACGGGCACGTCCGCTAGAGCGCGAGCCGCCAGACGGCGTAGAGCACGCCGAGCGTGACGGCGACCAGGCCCAGCCCGAGCGGGACGGCGCAGCCGAGCGCGACGGCGCGCGTCCACGCCGGGTCCGGCCCGTGCTCCACCTACGCGTCCTCGACGCCCGCCGTCATCGCGCTGTAGTCCTCGCCCGCGTGCTCGGCCAGAGCGGACCGGGCGGCGTGCAGGCAGGCCTTCGTCACCGCCAGCTCCGCCTGCGCGGCGTCGACGGCCAGCTGCAGGTCCTTGACCATGAGGTCCAGCGAGAAGGTCGTGGCGGAGAAGTCGCCGCGATCGAGCATCGGGCGCTTCTGGCCCAGGTACCAGCCGTACGCCGTCGAGCCGAGGACGTCGAGCAGCACCCCGCGGTCGAGCCCGAGGTCCCGCCCCAGGCGCAGCGACTCCCCGACGCCGGCGGCCATCACGCCGAGCCCCTGGTTGACGCAGAGCTTCAGGGCCGAGCCGGCGCCCACGTCGCCCACCCGCCGGACCTTCTCCGGCGCGCCCCACAGGTGCAGCAGCTCGAGCGCGTCGTCGTAGTCGGCCTGCGCTCCGCCCACGAGCACCCCGAGGGTGCCGTCGCGCGCCGGACCCGTCGAGCCGGCCACGGGAGCGTCGACGTACCGCAGGCCCATGCCGGCGGCGGTGGCGGCGAACTCGCGGGCGGCGTCGGGGCCGACCGTGGTGCTGTCGACGACGAGCGCGCCCTGCGGAGCACCGGCCAGGCGGGGGAGCACTTCGCGGACGGCGTCGGGGCCGAAGAGCATCAGCACGATCCGGTCGGCGCCGTCGACGGCCTCCTCGAC
>JAODNQ010000022.1 GCA_025464695.1 Frankiales bacterium
GTTCGGCGCGATGCAGCTCGCCGGCAAGGGCGCCTTCGGGCCGCCCAAGGACCGCGGCGAGGCCCTCCGGGTGCTGAGGCGGGCCGTGGAGCTGGGCATCGACCACATCGACACCTCGCAGTACTACGGCCCGGACGTCGTGAACGAGCTCCTGCGGGAGGTGCTGCACCCGTTCGAGGGGATCGCTCTGGTCAGCAAGGTCGGGGCGCGTCGCGACGACGACGCCGCCTGGCTGCCGTGGGACCGGCCGGAGGACCTGCGGCAGGGCATCGAGGACAACCTGCGGTCGCTCGGCGTCGACCGGCTGCGCGCGGTGAACCTGCGGGTCATGGACCCCGGTCACGGCTCGGGCGTGCCCTTCGACGAGCAGGTCGACGCGATGGTGCAGGCCCGCGAGGACGGCCTCATCGAGGGCGTCGGGCTCAGCAACGTGTCGCGCGAGCAGCTCGAGCAGGCGCTCGCCCGCACCGAGGTCGTCTGCGTGCAGAACCCGTACAACGTCGTCGACCGCGCGTCGCAGCCCGTCGTCGACCTGTGCGGCGAGCGCGGCATCCCGTTTGTGCCGTTCTTCCCGCTGGGCTCGGGGTTCGGCGTCGACCCCGTGCTGACGACGCCGTCGGTCACGTCGACGGCGCAGCGGCTCGGCTGCACCCCCGCGCAGGTCGCGCTGGCGTGGGTCCTGGCCACCGTCCCGCACGCGCTGCTCATCCCGGGCACCAGCTCCGTGACGCACCTGGAGGAGAACCTGGCTGCGGGCGGCGTCGAGCTGGACGCGCAGGCGCTGGCCGACCTGGGCTAGCTGGCGCGGCGGGAGTCGCCGCGGGCGAGCCGCTCGGCGACGATCTTGCGGGTCCGCTCGATGCTGGCGATCGCCTCGGACATCCGCGCGAGCTTCTCCTGCCGCACGCGCTGCTCCCGCTCCTGCCTGCTCTCCATGGCACGAGTGTGCGCCTGGCTCTCCGCGATGTCCACGACCCGGGTCACCCGTCTCCCTCCACGGAGTCCGGGACGTCGTCGCCCGCCTCGAGCGCAGCGCGTGCGTTGCGGAACTTCGGGTCGCCGATGTCGAGTGCCGTGCCGACGACCTTCAGGTCCACCTCCTCCACCGTCTCGTCGAGCGCCAGCGTCTCGAGAGCCCGCATCCCGATCTCGAGCGCCTCCGCGTCGCCGGACAGGGTCTTGTCGACCGCCCACTGGATGCGTGCCCAGTGGGCCGAGCGCAGGTCGGCGGCCTGCTTCTGCCGCAGCGTGTACCGGGCGACCAGGCCCTGCAGGACCAGGCCGAGCACGACCGCGCTCGCCGTGATGCAGGCGGACGCGATCTGGGGGGCCACGCGGCGAAGGCTAGGCCGGGCCTCCGACAGGACGCCGCCACGCGCCGCCGCAGCCGTCGCGCTGACCGGCCGGGCCCCGTCCGTCGGGACCAGGGGACCACTGGTGCCCTGCACCTAGCCGGACTGGGTCCGCTGGTCCCCCGCGTCTGGTCGGACCGGACCTTTCCCGCACCTGGCCCCGCCCGCCGCTCGCTGCCGGCAGGGGCTCGACCGATGGCCTGGGGAGCGGGCAGCACGCCCGCCTGCCGACCCGCTCGGCCCCTCATGGACGAAGGACATCTCGTGCACGTCTCTGCTCGCAAGAAGACCCTGGCGCTCCTGGCAGCCGGCCTGGCCACCGCAGCCGCTGTCGGAGGCACGGGTGTCGCCTTCGCCGGACCGGGCTTCAGCAACAACAACATCCACGGATGCGTCGGTCCGGACGGGCGCCTGCGCATCTCCGAGACCTGCCGCAAGGGCGAGCTCAACATCGACTGGCAGGCCCGGGGCAAGGACGGCAAGGACGGGCTGCCCGGCGCCCCTGGCGCGACGGGCCCCGCGGGCGAGACCGGTGTGGGCGCCACGGGTGCCACCGGTCCGGAGGGTCCCGTCGGGCCCGCCGCCGCGGCCGGCAAGGACGGCGCCGCAGGGGCGACGGGTGCCACGGGCGAGACCGGCGCACCCGGAGCGAAGGGCGACAAGGGCGACGTCGGGACCGCGGGTCCCAAGGGCGACGTCGGGGCGGCGGGCCCCAAGGGCGACAAGGGCGACAAGGGCGACAAGGGCGACGTCGGCGTCCAGGGCGGGAAGGGTGACAAGGGCGAGAAGGGCGACACCGGCCTGCAGGGCGTGGCCGGGCTGATCGGCGAGCCGGGCGTCCCCGGGGTCGCGGGAGCGGCCGGGCTCGACGGCGTCGTGGGCCCCCAGGGACCGATCGGGCTGCCGGGGCCGGCGGGCCCCATCGGGCTCCCCGGACTCCCCGGCCACACGGGCCCGGTGGGTCCGGCGGGTGCGACCGGCGCTGCTGGCCCCCTCGGCGCCACCGGCCTGACGGGTCCGGCGGGCCCTGCGGGTCCGGCGGGTCCGGCAGGCCCTGCGGGCCCGGCAGGGCCCGCAGGTCCGGCGGGAACCTCGACCGGCCTGTCCGGCCTGTCCACGGTGTACAAGAACGAGACGATCGTGCAGTCCGTCGGCGGCGTCCTGACGCTCGTCGCGGCGTGTCCCGTCGGCAAGGTGGCGGTCGGCGGCGGCTTCCTGATGGCCGACAGCAGCTACCCCTACATCGACGTCACGGGCAGCTGGCCGACCGACGACGGGCGGGGCTGGCAGGCCACCTTCGTCACCAAGCAGGTCAGCGGTCGCCTCGCGGTCGTGTACGCCCGCTGCGCCACCGGCAGCTGAGGGACGGCCGGGCGCGTCGCACGACGCGTCCGGCCGCTACTCCGCCGTCGTCTTCGGCGGGCGGCGCGGCCTCGGCGGTGTCCGGTCGCGGTCGGCGTCGGCCTCGGCCCGGCGCTTGGCGTCCGCCTCGGCCCGCTTGGCCGCGGCCGGTCCCGCCACCGACGGCCGGCTGCGCAGCGGCTCGCCCTCCATCTTCGGGGTGTCTCCCCCAGATGCGTTGTGCGGGTAAGCCTGCTGAGCCTGCACCGGGCGAGCGAAACTGGCCGGGTTGTCCGGCGAGTCAGACCCCCACAGAGGAGCTTTGTGTGTCTGCACCGACCGACCGCCCAACCTTCCGAGCTACCGCCGCCCTCCGGTCCGATGCGAGGCGCGGCAACGTGATCAGCACCGCCGACCAGTCGGCTGGTCAACCGGTGTCCGCCCCCACGGTCGACTTCGACTGCCACGCCGAGCTGCTCAGTCGCGCACAGGCCGCCGGTGCCGCCGCCCGGGCTCGCGCGTTGCAGCAGTTCCGGCAGCAGAACGCCGCGTCGGACTGGTCGGTGCTCTGGCCCGACGGGCGGCTCCAGAAGTTCGCAGGACGCGAGGAAGCCGAGGAGGCGCGCGGCATCCTCCTCTCCCGCCCCGTGAGCGAGCGGTGGCGCGGGTGACCCCCGAGGAGCGCGCGCAGCGGGACGCGGACGAGCGCGAGGCATGGTTGGAGGAGCAGCTCGCGGCGGCCCCGCCGTACACGCAGGAGCAGATCGACGCGCACTACCGCCTTCTGCTGCCGCCCCAGCGCTACGCCGGACCTCGTGCGTAGCGTCCGCGTCATGATGAATCCTGAGGCACCCACACTGGACTGGCCGGCCGCGGTCGCACCCTGGGTGGAGGGGCGCGGGCACGTTCTGCAGGTCCCGTACAAGGCACCGGACCGCACCGCCCTCGCCATGCAGACGGCCCTGAGGCAGTACCTCCCGGACCTGTCCATCGATGTCGTCGCAGACATGCTCCTGATCGCGGGTCCCACCCTGTTCAGCGACGTCAAGCACCTGCGGCATGAGGCGGACCGGGCCGTCGAAGCGGCTCAGACAGAGGAGGGGGAACACCGGAGGTGTGAGGCGCGGGTCATCGAGTACCTCCAGTACCTGCGTACCGGCTCGGAGACGTGAGCAGCCCCGACGCCCTCGGGCTACTCAAGGCTCCCCATGCCCAGCAGGACCGGCACGTCGCCGACGCCGACGACCAGGCGCTGGCCGAGCTGCTGCTGGACCTCGCGGAGTGGTTCGAGCTGCTCGACGCGGAGCCGCTGACCAGCGGGCTGTTGGCGCAGATGGAGCCGGTGGTCGACCTCACGAACCGCGTCCGAGCGGAGCAGGCCCGCAGAGCCTGACGGTTGAGCAGCGCGCCCCGGCGGGGAGACGGTCCGCCGGGGCGCGCTGGCGTGTGGGCGTCCTACCGGACGCCCGCCTTGACGAGCCGGACGATGTCGGCGTTGTTGTCCTGCTGCGCCTTCGCGATGGCCGCGAGGGTCTGCTGCGGCGTCATCCCGGAGGCGTTGACGACCGTGTCCCCGTTGACGATGTGCACGACGACGTCCTTGCCGTTGCCGAACGCGGTGGACGTCTTCGGGGTGGCCGCGAGCGCGGCGGCGGCAGCGGGCTGCTGCTGCTGGACCGTGGCGACGTCGCCGAGCTTCGCCCGCAGCTCGGCGACGGTGGCGTCCAGTTCCGGGAAGCGGGCGCGGATGCCGTCGATGTACGCGCCGAGGGCGGCGACGCCCTGCCCGTAGAGGCTGTCCGCGACCGTGTTCAGCCCGTTGGTCGCGACGTCGCCGATGGCCGAGGTCAGGCTGTTGACCTGCACGATGGTCGGCGGGCCGGCCGCAATGATCCCGGCGGCCAGCGCGGAACCCGCCTGCGGGCCGAGCTGCGCGACCTGCGTCAGGAGCTGGTCGTTCAGGCCGAGCCCGGCGAGCGTCCCGAGCTGGACCGCGAACGCCTTGGCCTCGGTCATCTTGACCCGCAGGGCGTCGACCACCCCCGCAACGGTGCTCCCGGCCTGCTGCTGGGCCTGGGCGTAGGCGGTCGCTGAGGCGGCAGCCTCGGCCTGCGCCGTGGCGAGGTCAGCCTGGGCCTCGGCGAGGTCGCTGAGGCCTTCGACCTGCTGCGCCCGCACGTCGGCCGTCTTGCCGGCGGCGTCCGCGACGGCGCCGGAGGCGTCGGCCTCGCGTGCCTTGGCAGCCTCGACGGCGGCGTACGCGCCCCGCAGGTTCTCCAGCTCGAAGGCAGACGCGGCTGCCCCGTCGGTGGCGACGGCTCGGGCGGCGGCGAGGTTCGCCTCTGCGGTCGCCCGGTCCAGCGTGGCGGCCTGGAGCAGGCCACGACGGCGCTGCTCCTCCTCCACCACAGCGGCCAGGGCCTGCTGCTGCTTGACGAGGTTCGCGCTGTAGCGGGCCGAGGCGGCGGTCACCTTCTCCTGCGCGCTGGCGACGTCGCGGGCAGCGCTGGTCTGGGCGTCGGCGGCGGTCTTCACGGCGTCGGTCGCGGCGGACTGCTGCGCGGTGAACAAGTCCCCGAGCCCGGAGCCCTGGAGGATGCTGGTGGAGAACGCGCCCTTGAGCGCCGACGACCGGGCCAGCAGCGCGTCGATCTGCTTGCCGGCGAGGTCGAGCATGTCCTTCGCGTCGGCGACAGCAGCCTCGCGGGCCTTCGCCGATGCCTCGGCCTGCGCCTTGTAGACCGCGTCGGCGAGGGCGGACTGCGCGTCGGCGAGTTCGGTGTCGGCCTTGAGCACGGCGGCGTTCGCGTCCTTGACCGCGTCGACCCGCTTGGCGCCCTCGTCGCTGGCGGCCTTCGCTCGGGCCTTGCTCGCGGCAGCAGCGGCGGTCGCGGCCTTCTGCTCCTTGACCAGCTCGGCGACGACGGCAGCGGCATGATCGGCGGCGGCCTGCTTGTCCCGGGTTGCCTCGTGGGACAGGTTCGACAGCGCCTGCGCGTGCGCGACGGCGGCGTTCTTCGCGGCGATCTGCGCCTTCGTGTGCGCAGGAAGGGCGTCGGCGGCCTGCGACGCGGCGCGGGCCTCGTCGGCGTACTCGCGGGCGTTCGCCAGTCCGCCACGGGAGGCAGCGGCAGCGGCGGCCCGGGCGGCAGCGAGCTGCTTGGTCACTGCGGTGAGGCGCGTCTGGTCCGCGAGCGCCTTGGCGGAGGTCTGCGCGACGACGGGGGTCTGACGGCCGGCGGCGGCAGCGGCGGTGGCGGCTGCCGCGCGGGCGGCGGTAACGGCGGAGGCGGCGCCTCCCCGTGTGGTGGCGGCCTTGTCGACGTCGGTCAGCGCGGCACGCGCCGCAGCGGCAGCCAGGTCGGCGGCGGTGACGCCGTGCAGTGCGTCGGCCGCGAGCTGCTGCACCGCCGAGCCGACGAGCGAGGACGAGCGGGTGATGCCGAGCGCGAACCCTTCGCCCACGGAGTCGCCGAGTTCGGCGAACACCCGCGACGGGCTGTTGATCCCGAGGGCCTTCTTGACGAAGCCCGGGAGCCGGTCGGTGATCGCGTCCTTGATCGCGCCGATGACCTGCCCGGCGCTGTTGCGGATGCCCGAGACGAACCCGCCGATGACGGCGGCCCCGGCGACCACGAGCTGCCCGGGCAGCCCGGACAGCACGGCGCCGATCTGACCGGGGAGCAGGCGGAACGGGGCGACGGCGAGGCGAGGGAGGGCGGTCAGGCCACGCACGAACAGGACGACAGCCTTGCCCGCCACGTTGCCGAGCTGGCCCGGCAGGTCACGGAGCGCGCTGGCAGCCTGGCCGGGGAAGGCCCCGAGGTCGCCGCGCAACCGCGCCAGGCCGAGGCGCAGGGCGGTCCGAGCCTCTCCGCCGAACCGCTGCACGAGCAGGATGCCGCGCGACACGAAGGCGGGGCCTGCCCCCTCGATCCCCCGGATCAGACCGCCGACGAGGTCGCTGCCCGCGCGGACCAGCACCTTCGCGCCGGCAGAGGCGCCCTTGAGGGTCGTCTCGACGAGCGGGCCGATGAGCGGGATGCGCCCGAAGACCTCCAGCAGCTTCGCGGGCGCGAAGGCGAGCAGGACGGCGCCGAGGACGACGTCGAACAGGTGGTTGCCCACGAAGGTGAACAGCGGGCCGACGTCGAAGGTCAGCAGACCGGTGGCGAGGCCGAGCAGGATCGTCGGTGCGGACTTGCCGAACGCGAGGGCGAGGTCGGGGGCGACGTCGGCGAAGAACTTGCCGAGGGCGCCGACGAGTTCGGCTCCGTGCTGAGTCAGTTGAGACGCGGCGCCCGCCAGAACGGTCCCGATCTTGGCCGCGAGCGCGCCCGTGTCGATGCTGCCCAGGCCGCCGTCGATGCCCTCCTTGATCGCCAGTGCGAGCTGCGCGCCCGGCCCGTCCGGGCCAGCGAGGGCGGCATGGTCGACGGACACGATGCTGCCGAGATCGAGGGTCTGCTGCGGCTGCTCCGTCAGCGTGGTGAAGAACGACGTGATCTCGGTTGCGACGTCCGCGAGCTGCGAGCGCAGCGGCCCGAGGTCGACGAGCGCGTCGAGCTGCCCGAGCCCGAGGCCGATGCCGCTCTTGATCGCGCCGCCGACAGCGGTCGCGCCGCTGACGAAGCCCGGCAGGCTGTCGCTCACCGCACGGGTCGCGGCCTCCAGCGACGGCGCGACCTTCTCGAACACGTCGATCTTGACGGTTTCGATCTGCGACTGGAGCCCTCGGAACGCGCCGCCGAGGCCCTGGCTCTTGGCCGCCGCGACCTCCTGCGCCCCGCCGGCCCGGCTGACGGCGGTCGTGTACTTGTCGACCCCGGCGCCGCCTGCGTTGTAGAGCAGGGTGCCGGCGCGGATCGCGTCGGAGCCGAAGATCGTGGACAGCGCTGCGTCGCGCTGCGCCGACGTGAGCCCCGACAGGCGGCCCTTGAGGGTCTCGGCGATGTCGCTCAGCGGCTTCATGTTGCCCGAGGCGTCGCGGACGTTAATTCCAAGGCTCTTGAGCGTTCCCTGGACGTCCTTGGTGGGGGCCTGGAGGCGCAGCAGCGCGGTCTTGAGGCTGGTGCCGGCGTCGGAGCCCTTGAGCCCGTTGTTGGCGAACAGGGCGAGCGTCCCGGCGGTCTCCTGGATGCTCAGGCCGGCCTGCTTGGCGACGAGCCCGCCCTGCGCAAGGCCCTGCGCGAAGTCGGTGACCTCGCCGGAGGAGACGTTGGCGGCGTTGGCGAGCACGTTCGCCACGTCAGCGGCGGCGGTGCCCTTGAGCGCGAAGGTGTTGAGCGCGTTGGCCGTGATGGTGGCGGCGTCGCCGGCCGAGATGTTCGCTGCCGTCGAGAGCTGGAGGGTGCCCTTCGCGGCAGCCAGGCTGTCCTTGACCGACAGGCCCGCCTTGGCGAGTTCGGTCAGCGCGACCCCCGCGTCAGCGGCCGACGTCGCCGGCAGCGACAGGTCGTTGCCGAGCACCTTGGCGGCCGAGCCGATGGCCGCCAGCCCGCCCGCAGCCTGGAGCTGCGCCTTGTCCGCAACCGAGCCGAACGTGTTGAGCGTGTCCTGGAACGACGTCCCGATGGTGAAGATGCTCTTGACGATGGAGGCGACGCCGAGGCCGGCGGCGACGGTCGCGCCCAGGCCCCGAGCCTGCCGGGTGATGCTGCGCCCGAAGTTGCTCGTGTCGGCCGTGATCGACAGTTCGGCGTCGCCGATGATCGCCACGGGCTAGAAGTTCGCGGCACTCAGGTCCTTGAGCCCCGAGGCGGTGCCCCTGGGCTCGAAGGGCGACCGCAGGGCGTAGCCGTAGGCGCCTCGCTTGGCGATGCCCTCGAAGCTCTCTGCAAACGTCTCGAAGCGGTTGACCGCGTTCGTCCTCGTGTCCCTGACGATCCCGAGGTCGAGCGTTCCGCCGTCGAGGAACTGGTAGGTGCCTTCGGGATACAAGTACCACTCGACGACGTCGGGGAAGCTCAAGAGCGCGGCGGTGCCAGTGCCATCCGCGTTGAGCGTGGGCTGGGTCCGGCCGTAGAAGGCGGAGCCGCCGTCGCGGTCCTCCATGGAGAAGGTCAGGTTGACGCCGCGCACCGCAGCGAAGGCCTTGAGCTGAGCGTCAGCAACGGCCAGGTTGGCGAGCCCGTCGCCCGGCATCTGCCGCACGAGGTCGGCCCGGAGCATGTCGGCGAACCACTGCGGGACGATGCAGCGCATGGGCGCGGTCGGGTCGAGCCGCTCCCGCGCTCGCGCCTGGGGCAGCACGGTGTCCAGCAGGGCGAGGAAGTCACGAGCGGCACCGAGGGTGCTCGACGTCGTGACGCGGAACGAGCTGCGGTCCCAGATGCCTTGAAGCAAGATCTGCTCGGACAGGCGAGCGGCGTTGACCAGCGCGAGCTGGAGGTACGCCGCGACCTGCTCCGGGTTGAAGCGCGCATTGAAGTTGCTGAACGACTGGCGGGACGGCACCGCGTAGACCTGCTCGACCGTCTCCGGCAGGCAGGCGTAGTCCACGACCGGCTTCGTCTTCGGCGCGGAGTAGACGCCCGTCGTCGGGTTGAGCGTGACGGCGGCGTCGTCGGCGGCGGTCCAGACACTCACGCCGTCGGCGGCGGGCGAAGCCTTGAGGACGGGCGGGGTCGTGAATTGAATTCCACCTCGATCAGCGCCAAGCCGGAGCATGGCGTCGCGGACCGGGCGAGCGGTCGAGCCGAACGTCGGGACGGCGTAGTCGACAGGAAAAGGAGCACAGATGCCGCCGCCGGCAGCGGTCAGCGCCTCGCGGTCCGACGGGTTGGTGGCCAGGAACGCCTGAGCGGCGGCGGTGAGCGCCTCGCGGCTAGTGAGCGCCGCAACCAGGGCGGCGTTCTTGTCGCCGCCGCCCTCGCCCGCCTGGAGACGGCGGTCGGCCAGGGTGGCCGTCCAGTCGAGCTGCGCCAGAGTGATCTTGCCGGAGTTCAGGAACTGGTGGTCGATGTTCAGCTTGTCGACGGCCAGGGCACCGAGGTCGGACCAGGACACCTCCTGCCCCGCCTGGTACTTGCCGGACATGGCGGGCTCGGTCGCTCTGAAGGCCACCGGGCCGGGAGCCGAAGGCCGAGGCGCGGTCTGCGCCGGGACCCGCTGCTGCATGGCTGCGAGGTTCGGGCGAGCCGGGGTGGACGGGCTGCTCGCGGCGCGCTGGGAGGTTGTGGCGGCGGCGAAGGCAGCACGCAGGTCGGCGCGGCCCTCACCGCCGTCAACGAAGGCACGGATCGCCTGCACGGCGGCCACGACGGCCTCCTGCTCGTCGACCGTCTCCTTGTACGCGGGTCCCTCGTCGAGCACGTGGAAGTGCGCTGACAGGGCGGTTGTGAGAGCGACGAGGCCCTCGGCGTCCAGGGTCGCCAGGTGCGCGGCGCGCCCTGCGTCATCGAGGGCGAGGAAGGCAGCGAGGTCCACGGGTGCTCCAGGGCAGGCGGGGGTGTCCGTCCCGACCCCTCTGCCGAGCCCCGTCCCGGGCGCTCGCTTCGGTGGACCACTCCGGTGGTGGTGGCCCGTGGGACTCCCACCGCCGCTGTCTCCAGCGCGGCTGCCCGTCTGCCCGCAACGTAGGGGGGCAGCCGGGTGCGCGCCGGGGAGTGCCCTACGCCGTCGGGTCGATCCCGAGCCGCTGAGCCGCGAGGTAGAGCGCAGCGAGCCCGGCCTCCTGCACCTCGACGGGGAAGCCCTCCTCGTCGAGCTTGCGGTTCCACGCGAGCCCGAGGTCGGCGACCGTGCCCACGTCGGCCGCAGCAGCCATCTCGGCGTGCCAGGCGCTCAGCCAGGCACCGTCCGTGCCCGGCGGCGTCCTGCACGAGTAGCACCAGGTGGCCGCTCCCCAGAGCACCACGTCGCCGCTGTACGGCGCGACGCGGCCGGAGGTGAACCGCACCCGCATGGAGCCGACGCGCTCCACCAGCTCCTGCGCCCACAGCGGTCGGTCGACGGCGCCGCAGGACCGGCAGCCGGCCTGGTGCGTGGCGCGGCCCTGGTGCACGAGCAGGCACTGAGGGCAGAGCAGGCCGGCGGCCGGGTGGTCAGCGCACAGGAGCACGGGCGGGGCCTTGAGGGCGTGCCTGCACGACCACTTGGGGTCGGAGGCGATGAGGTACTGGCGGGCGGACTCGATGAGGTAGTTCACGAGGTCTCCTTGGCGATGTCGCGGATGAGGTTCAGGGCGCGCTTGCACTGCTCGGCGTTGAGCGGGCGGAGGCGCGACGGGCGCCCGTAGGCCAGAGCGAAGCTCTGGAGCCGGGCGGGGTGGCGGATGGCCTTGGCGGCGCCAAGTGGCGCCTGAACGGGTCGGCCGTGGCGGTCTGTGACGGCCGCCCAGAAGACGGGGACGTCCGGGGTGCCCTCGCGGGCGACGGACCGGACCTCGATGGCAAGCAGCGTCGAGAGGTCCCGCAGCAGGTCGGCGCTCACCGCATGCCGCCGATGCTCGGGATGACCCGCGCCCGGGCGGTAGGGCCGAGGGGCACGGACGGTCCGGTGGCGAAGCCCCCCGTGATCGCGGCGGCGCCGAGGGGCACACGGCCGCCCGGGACGTGGATCGTCGCCGAGGTCGGCCCGCCTTCCTGGGCGAGAGCCTGCGCCGCGAGGCCGAGGGCGACGGCCTGGTCGTCGTGGCCGCCGGAGGCATGGTCCAGGCGCAGCACGCCCGACCCGTTCTCCCGCAGTCGGACAGCGCCCAACTCGGCGAGGAGGTCGGCGTCGTCGGGCAGGGCGATCTCCCGGTCCCGCAGCAGACGAAACAGCACCGAGGCGAGCCGGCCGACGCTGCTGGCGGAGAACGTGAACTCCTCGACGGCCACGCCCTTCGCCCGTACGCGCTGCATCAGCCCGACTGCCTGCCAGGGGTCGGCGATGAAGCGCGGGGCGTTGTAGCGCTCGTGCAGGCCCAGCACGGCAGCCTCCACGTCCGCGAGGGACACGGGCGCAGCCCGGGTGCCGGCGAAGCGCAGGAGCCGGTCCAGGACCACCCGGCGGCCCTCGGAGTGGCAGACCGCCAGGACGGTCCGGTCGTTCTTGAGCCCGAGGTCCACGCCGACGACGTACCGGACGCCCGGCACCGACGGCAGCGGGCCGTCGTGAGCGACGCACGCGCGCAGGTCTTCGGCGCTCACGAGCGCGTCGTCGGACGCCGTCCACACGTTGAGGTGCAGCCGCGAGTACTGCGACGGCGTGAGCAGCCGCGCCTGCTCCTCCAGGGCCACCGGAGACAGCCACGGCACCGGGCCGGGCACCTGGGACACCCGCCACGCCGGAGCGGTCTCGGCGCCCGTCAGGACGGCGTGCGACCAGTGCGACGGGTCGCCCGCCGACGTCAGGCAGACCAGCCGGGCAGCGGCGACCTTCGGCAGCGCTGACACGACGGCGGTCCAGACGTTGCGCGCGTTCGGCGTCGACGCCCACTGCGCCAGCTCGTCGGCGATCACGAGCCACGGCCGGAGCCCGTACGCCGAGGCGCCGTCCGCCGGGAGCGCCTCCAGCGTCGCGCCCGTGGAGGGGACGACGACACGTCGGGCCTCGACCGTCAGGGCGGCCTGGAGCCCAGGGGTACGTGCGATGAAGCCGCGCACCGCGTCGAGCAGCAGCCCGCCCTGCTCCGCGTCGGAGGCGACGGCGTAGGAGCGGGACTGCGCGGGCGCCTCGGACAGCAGCAGCGCCACCGCGAGGCCCGCGAGGTCGGACGTCTTGCTGCCGCCGCGCGGACGGGTCAGGAAGTGCAGGCGCGGGGCGTCGGGCGCGGGGTCGACGATGGCCGCAGCGTCGTCCCGCTGCCATCGCGTGGCCCGCTCCCCCCAGCGCGCACCGTCCTCCAGCACGAGCCCGTGCAGCAGCTCCAGAGCGGCGCTCACGCCTGCTCCTCCATCGCGGCGCGGCCGGCAGCGCGGACCTGCGCGAGGTCAGCGGCGGCAGAGGCGGTGTCGCGGCCGAGCTTCGCCCTGCTCGTCGGGTCGAACCCGAGCTTGCTCCGGCCCTCAGCCGCGCGCTTCTCCCAGTGCCGGAGCTGCTCGGCGGCGGTCGTCTCGGTGCCCTTGTCGGTGAACGTCCCCTGCTCGGACACGACTCGGCGCAGCAGCCGGCAGCGCGCCTCGGCGTAGGACCACGCCTCGACCGCCCAGGTGTCGACGTGCTGGAGCCACGACGGGTCGGCCGCCTCGACCTCGGCGACCACCTCGGCCTGCACGGCGTCGTGCACTCGGGGTGAGTACGCACCGTGCCGGGTGCTCAGCGTGTGTCCCGGCTGGAACGGCGGGCGCTGGCCCTCGAAGGCCGGGACCCACCCGCCCGGCCGCTCACTCTGCGTCATCGCGCGACCTGATAATCGAGTGCTCCGATAATGGTGATTATGTCAGAACACCCTCTGACCTGCGCAAACATCTGCAAGCACTCAGCTAGCACGCGCGGATGCCCTGTCTGTCCCTTTTCCGGGTGCTTGCTGGGACCCCCGACGGGGTGCACCAGGCGCCGGAAGCGCTCACCCACAGTCAGGTGAACAAGCAGCCGAGGAGAGCCGGCGGGGTCGGCAGGCGCTACCGGCTCGGCCGCGTCGCGCGGCATCTTGTGGGCAGAGAACAGGAAAAGGCAGGACCACTGCGCGCTAGCCCTGCTCCCCCGCTCTTGGCTGCTCTTGCTTGTGGTCATGCGGCGTCCTCCTGGAACAGGTCAGGCTGGTGGGTGGGGGCTGCTGGGGTTCGTCGTGCGAGGGCGGCGGCGAGCCGGCGTCGGCTGCTCTCGCGGCGGCGGTGCGCGAGGACGACGTCGTGGGCGACCTCGCCGAGGGCCAGGCGCTCGGCCTTCTGGGCGCGGATGCGCTGCTCGGCCGCGAGCTGTCGCGGGTCCTTGGGAGTGCGCGGGCACCTAGGCACTGGGCACCGCCTGGAGCAGGCGTGCGGACTCGCGCTGCTCGTTACTTTGGCGGGACCCCCGTCCGCCCCCCTCCGAGCGTGGGGCGGGGGGGCGCCCGTCCGCCCCCTCGATGGGTGCTGCAGTCCGCCCCCTTAGCGGGATCGGCTCAAGGGGCGGACGTCCGCCTCCTTCGCGGCGGCTCGTGGTGCGGGGTCGGACGCGGCGCTGCTCGGTCGCCAACAGCGCGGCGTAGACGGCGGTCCGGCCGGGGGTCCCGGTCTGGACGCGGTCGAGCAGCCGTGCCTCGACGGCCTGCTCCAGGCGCTCGCTCACGCGCCGTTCGCTGCGGCCGAGGCGAGTCGCCAGCCGGCTGCGGGGGACGCTGACCTGCCCGGCCTCGGTCATGTCGTCGCAGAGCGCGAGGAGCAACACGCGGACGCTGTCGCTGATCGCGGCGGACCGCAGCACCTCCTCGCGCCACCGGCCTCGCCGCGTGCCACGTCCCGTCACCACCGGGGCACCGGCCCGCCGGGGTGGTCCCGCTCGACCTTGAGCCCGGCGACGTAGCCGGGGGTCCCCCGCAGCCGTGTCAGCTCGTCGTGGGACGTGCCGCCGGCACGAGCACGCACGCCCAGAGCGACGGTGCGCCACCCGACGTAGTTGCGCTCCTCGGCCTGGTGGGCGGCCTCGACCTCAAGGGCCAGGCGCTCGGCGATGACGTGCGGATCGCACTCGCGGCGCCACGCCTCGGCCGCACAGACGGCGCTGGCGACCTTGGTCGGTTGGGGCGCTGCCTCGAACTCGGCGGACCCGTACAGCGGCAGACCGTCGAGGCCCCCCGGCACGCCCCGAGCCCATCGCCCGGTTGCGTCCTGCGGGTCGTACCGCCGCGCCTGTCGGACGTCCGTGAGAGACTCGGGCCGGACCTGCTGCTTGGCGGCGGCTGCGTCTCGACTAGTAGGGCCGGTGCCTGTGGCGGGTGCCGGCCCTCGTCGTGTCCCCGGCGGGGCGCTCATGCCGCCTTCGTCTTCCGGGCGCGGCGAGCAGCAGCGCTCTTCGCCGCCAGCGCGAGGTAGTACGCCCGCCGGGCGTGCTCCGCCCGGCGGGCGCGGTCCTGGGGCGCCAGGACCCCCTCGGGGTCGACCTCGCGCTCGAAGTTGTCGCGGAACGCCTGACGTGCGGGAGCGGTGTGCGCGCTGGGGTCAACGACCTTCGCGTGCAGGGCGTGCGCACCGATGCGGCCCCAGAGGGCGCGCTGTTCGGGTGTTGTGGGCATGCGGCGGCCAGCCTTCGCTGGTCGCAGCTCCCTGACGTTCCGCTGCTCTTTGGCCTGACTGGCCGGGGCCTTGAGGTCCGGGCGACGCTACAGCAAGCGTTGTGGCCTGTCCGGGGAGTGCCGGGAGGTCGGCGCGACCTTCACGGTGACCGCCTGCGGCGGCGACTGGGGGCCTGCCTGTCGCACTTCCTCGATCACCCCGCTGCCGGCGAGGCGGGCGAGGTCAAGCAGGAACGGGCGCCCGTAGTACTGGCCGCTGCACCTCCCGGACGAGCAGGACAGGAAGACCTCGGCCTGCTCGTCAACCTCGTCGAGCCACTGCCCGACGAGGCCCTGCCGGTTGACCACAAGCACCCCGGCGGGGGTGCGGATGATGTAGCCCATGCGGTGGTGCCGGGTGCGGCAGTAGAGCGTCATGGCGGGCACGCCCGCGACCGGGCGCCCCTTGGCGTCGAGCACGGCGAGCACGGCCGCGTCCGCTGGCGGCCTCACAGCCGATCCCCCAGCGCCATGCGCTTGTGGGCCTCGCGGGCGCGGGCGTCGGCAGTGCTGGCCGCGTACCGGGACAGCATCTCCGCCGACCTCCAGCCCGCCAAGCGCATCAAATCGCGTTCCTGGCCTCCCCCGGCCAGCCAGGCGTGCGCGAAGGTGTGCCGGAAGCGGTGGGCGTGGACGCCCTCGACTCCGGCGGTCGCAGCCCGGGTGCGGATCATCTCGTCGCAGCCGTCCTTGCTGAGCCGCCCTCGCTGAGTGAGGAACAGCCCCGGGTTGTCCGCGTACCGGTGGACCGTGCGGGCGCGCAGGTAGCGGTCGAGCGCGCGTCCGGTCTTCGGCCCGAACGGACACGCGCGCGGCCGGCTGCCCTTGCCCATGACGACGGCCACCTCGGAGTCGAGGTCCAGGTGCTCTACGTCGAGGCCGGTCAGCTCGCTAATCCGCATGCCGGTGTCCATGAGCAGCCGGAAGATCGCGGTGTCCCGGCGGTCCCGGAAGTCCTTGCCGTCGCAGACCTTGAGCAGGCGGGTGATCTCCTCGTCCGACAGGATCGCCACGGGTGTCTCGGGCACGGTCGGCGGCCTGAGCTTCGCCATGGGGTGCTCGGGCAGCTCCTCCTCGTCCACGAGCCAACCGCAGAACCGCTGGAGGCCCTTGAAGCGGGTCACGACGGTGTTGGGCGCCAGCCGGTCGCCCTCGTCGGCCAGCCAGGCGTCGATCGTGCGCCGGGTCAACGACTCCAGGGTCAGCGGCCGGTCGTTCGCCTCCAGCCACGTCGTGAACGCCTTGATGGCCTGGCCGTAGACGTTCTGCGTCCGCACGGCCTTGCCCTCGGCGCGTAGGTGACGGCGCCACGAGGCCGCCAGATCGTCGATGCGGACGCCTGTCATGTGGTCAAGGTATCCGGCGAGCGAGCGTTGTAGGTGCAGGACGCGCGGGTCAATCTGCGATGTTCTCGCTGGTCACAGCCTTTCGGCGAGAAGGCTGGACACGGAGCGGCTCGCCTGGCATCTTCGGGAACTGCGGGGGGTACGGCGCGTCGCCCTCCCCCGAGCTCTCGTACAGGTCGAGCAGCGGCTGCAGGTCGTGGTGCACGTCGTCGATCGCCGCGTGCACGTCGCCGAGCTCGGCGAACCGCTCGCGCATGGTCCAGATGTCGAAGTCCTCGACCGTCACCCAGCTGACCTCCTCCCACGTCACCGGCGCGCTCACCGTGCCGCTGGGACGAGCGCGGACGCTGTAGGCGCTGGCGATGGTCTGGTCCCGGGCCATCCGGTTGTAGTCCAGGAACACCCGCTCCCCGCGCTCCTCCTTCCACCACCTGCTGGTCGCGAGCTCCGGGCGTCGTCGCTCGACCTCCCGGGCGACCGCGAGGGCCGCGTGCCGCAGCTGCAGGAACGTGTACTCCGGCTTCACCCGCACGTAGACGTGGATGCCCTTGCTGCCGCTGGTCTTCGGGTAGGCGACGTAGCCGAGCTCGTCGAAGACCTCCTTCACCTCGAGCGCGGTCTCGACGACGTCGGCCCAGCCGGTGCCGGGCATCGGGTCGAGGTCGATCCGCAGCTCGTCCGGGTGCTCGACGTCGTCGCGGCGGGACGGCCAGGGGTGGAAGTCGAAGGTCGACATCTGCACCGCCCACGCCACGTGCGCCACGTCCACCGGGCAGAGCTCCGTGGCGCTGCGCCCGCTGGGGAACTCCACGGTCGCCGTCTGGACCCACGGCGGGGCGCCCTTGGGGACCCGCTTCGTGTAGACCGCCGGCGAGTCCGCGCCCTCGGGGTGGCGCTTGAGCACGGTCGGCCGCTCCCGGAGCGCCCGCACGATGCCCGGTGCGACCGCGAGGTAGTACTCGACGAGGTCGATCTTGCGGCCCCGGCCCTCGGGCAGCCCGGGGAAGTAGGTGCGGTCGGGGTTGGTGACCTTGACGACGTGCTCGCCGGTGGGGGTGTCGATCGCGATCTCGACGAAGGGGCTGGCCATGCCGGGAACGTACTCAGCCCGCCCGGCGCTGCACCCGGCATGACCGAGTTCCCCGTGCAGAAGTCCGACGACCAGTGGCGCCAGGAGCTGACCCAGGAGGAGTACCTCGTGCTCCGCCGCGCCGGCACCGAGCGCCCCTGGACCGGCGAGTACAACGACACGAAGACCGAGGGCGTCTACTCCTGCCGGGCCTGCGGCGCCGAGCTGTTCACCAGCGACACCAAGTTCGACAGCCACTGCGGGTGGCCGAGCTTCTACGCCCCGAGTGCGAAGGACAACGTCGTGCTGAAGGAGGACCGCGGCCTCGGGATGCTGCGGGTCGAGGTGCTCTGCGCCTCCTGCGGCAGCCACCTGGGCCACGTGTTCGACGACGCCCCGCAGACGCCCACCGGCGACCGCTACTGCATGAACTCGGTCAGCCTTCGGCTGCAGCCGAAGGAGTAGCGGCTACGGCCGGTCGTGCAGGAACCAGGCGTGTCCCTCCAGGAGCGCCAGGGCCAGCTCGTACCGGTACACCTGCAGGGAGCCGCCGACCTCCTTGAGCTGCCACGCCAGCGCGTAGGCCTCCTCCGGGTCGGTCGCGGCCGGCCGACCACGTACTGGAGCATCGTCCCCCAGTGCGCCACGAGCTCGGCGCCGTACCGCTGCTGCCACTCCCGCTGGACCGCGACCAGGCCCGCCTCGCGGTCGCCGTGCTCGCAGCTGTGGAACGACAGCCAGGCCGGGGCCAGCCAGCCGTGCTCGGTCGGGAGCAGGGCCAGAGCGACGGTCTGCGGCTCGTACCAGTTCCCGGTGCCCGTCAGCCAGGCGACGTCGACCTGCTCCCGCAGGGCCGGCTCCTGCTGCTGCGCGGTGAACAGCCACCGGTCGAACTCCGGCTCGGTGGTGGGGTCGCCGAGGGCCTGGACCATCCGCGCGGCGAGGTCGGGGGTGCGGGGGAAGCGGGAGGAGCAGAACAGCTCGAGGTCCTCGCGGGTCTCGGGCAGGTCGTTGACCCAGCCGATCTCGATGCCTCCGACCCCGACCGCGGCCGCCCGCTCCACCAGGTCGTCCGCCTCGACGCCGCCCGCGTACCAGCCCTCCGCGCCGTCCACGCAGACCGGCCACCGCCCGGTCGTCGGCAGCGCCGCCCGGGCCGCCCGCCAGACCGGGAGCACGTCCGCCGGGTCCACCCCGTGCACGAGCCAGACCCCGCCGTCCTGCCGCTCGAGCGGCTGGTCGTCGGGGAGGGCGAGGGCGGACCGGAGCGAGGCCTCGTCGTCGAGCACGCGGCGCACCGTAGCCGCTGGACGCCGGCCCGACGGGGGCCCACTCTCACAGCATGACGAGCAGGTTCGCGGTGCCGCTGTCCGACCTCGAGCGGTCGGCGCACGTCCCGGTCGAGGAGCAGACCACCGCTCAGGCCGAGCCGCCGCCGGCGATGCCGATCACGCAGGAGGAGCTCGACCGGCACCGCCTGCTGGGCCCGCTGGGAGCCGGCGGCTGACCGACGCCGGTCCGCAGGGTCAGCGGAACGACACCGGCGCCGACACGGTCGGGACGGTCAGGTCGTCGGCCGGACGCACGACCCGGTACGCCCAGGTGGCCGTCGTCAGCCCGGTGCCGGTGACCGGCCGCGCGACGGTCACGGAGAACTTGTCGGTGCCCGGCAGGCAGGTGATCGGCTCGGCGTACGGCGTGAAGGCGCTCCGGTAGGCGACCTGCAGCTCCAGCTCGGCCCCCTCGCACTCCGGGGTCGTGCCCGAGACCACCACGTTCGCGGGGTCCTTCGGGTCCTTGGCGACCTTCACCGTCACCGGGTACTGCAGCTTGACGGTCGGGAGCCGCTGCTCGACGAGGTCCGCCGCTCCTTCGACAGCGTTCAGGAGCGGGGCGAGCAGCGTGTTGTCGCCCGTGGTGCCGTTCGCGCGCACGCTGGTGCGGAACCGGCCGTTCGCGTCGGTCGTGACCGTCTTGCCCCAGACGAACTGCTCGAGCGTCGCGTCCCAGGTCGCTACGGCGACCGGGTTCTTCGCGGCGCGCCGCCCGTCGACGCCGAACACCGTGCCGCTCACGGGGACGTCGGCGCCGTAGCGCACGTAGTCCGGCGGGACGTCGAGGACGATCTCGGACGTGGCGCCGTCACCTGTGATGGCGGTGGCGGCGGTGAGCGGGACGGCCGCCAGGGCGAGCAGCAGCGCGACGGGCAGGGCGAGGACCGGGACACGGCTCACGAGGAGGCTCCGAGGGCGAAGGGGGACGACCCCCTCTCATCGCCGCTCGAGCCGGCCCCGGCACTACCCGCACGGGTAGTGCTGGGCCCGGAAGTCCTAGGGCAGCCCGGCGACGACGTCCGCGATGCTCTTGCGGATGCCGCTGTAGAAGGGCGTCTCGAGCTTCGTGTGCAGCCGTGCCCGGGAGGCCCGCAGGGCGCGGAGGCAGTCGGTGATGCGGTGCATCTCGTCGGCCTCGAAGGCCAGCAGCCACTCGTAGTCGCCGAGGCCGAAGGCGGCCACCGTGTTGGCGCGGACGTCCTCGAAGTCGCGGCCCATGATCCCGTGCTCGGAGAGCATGCCCTTGCGCTCGTAGTCGGGCAGCAGGTACCACTCGAGCGAGCG
>JAODNQ010000027.1 GCA_025464695.1 Frankiales bacterium
ACGGACAAGCACACCCAGGAAGGATGCACCCGACGCCCCCGTGAGCGGGGTATGTCAATTCGGCACTGACTTTCAGCACGCTGTTGAGTTCTCAAAGATCAGACGCTTCCGGTTCCAGCCTCTCGGCTTTCCCCGGTGCAACTCTCCTAACCTAGCGGCTCCTTCGCGGCGCTGTCAAACCTCGCGGTCTGAACGGCTCTGCGGTGTCAGGACACGCGGCATCACCGCGATCCTGACCAGGAGGGCCTCAGGCCGTCCACCGGAGCAGTGCTCCTGGTGTCCAGTTCCCCGGGCCGAGGTAGAACACTACGGGCTGCGGGGCAGGAACGCAAGGTCTCTGCGCAACCGGTGCAGGTGCTGCGGCCGGCGCCGACCTCCAGGCGCTGGGAGCCCGCAGGTCGGCGTGCCCGCCGCGGCCTCAGCCCGCCGCCGCACCGGTCAGCCCGGACAGCGGCAGCCGCACCAGCAGCGTGCGCGCGCCCGCCACGGTGAGGTGCGGACCGACCGCCACGAGGTGACCTCCGACGACCGCCGCGGCGTACAGCGCCTGGGTCCCCTCTCCCCGAGCGGCCGCTCCGGGCAGGACGGCCTCGCGCCAGGACCGGCCGTCGTCGCTGGTCCACAGCTGCGCGTCGAGGTCGCCGTCGCCGCCTTCGACCAGGGACGTGCTGCCCACCGCGACCAGCCGGCCGGCCGCGACCACGAGGTCACCGACCCTGCCGCGTCGTCCCTCCGGCACCGGCAGCACGACCGGCGTGCTCCAGCGCCTGCCGTCCGGGCTCGTCCAGGCCGCCACCTCCTCCGCGGCACCCCGGTCGACCCGGCCGAGGGCGACCCACTGCCGGCCGGTCCAGACCACCGAGGTCAGGTAGCTGCCCACGCCCTGCGCACCGGTCGGCTGCGGCAGCTCGACCGTCGACCAGCTGCGTCCGTCGGACGACGTCCACGCCGCCGGGCCGTACGGCCGGTCGTTGCCGCGGCCGGTGTAGCCGACGGCGACCAGGCGGCCCGGTCCGGCCGCGACGTCGTACATGCCGCGGCCCCTGTTCGACGTGCCGCGGAGCCCGGCCGGCGACGCCAGCGCCCAGTCCCGCCCGTCGACCGAGCGCAGGGCGTAGGCCGAGTAGACGGCGAGGCCGTCGTCGCCGCTGCCCACCACCACGGTCGTCGCGCCGCTGCGGACGGCCGCCGCCGGGCTCCGGTCCGCCCGGGGACCGCGGCCCCGCAGCTGGCCGCTCGACCCGGCGGACCGGAAGGTCGTGCCGTCGTCGCTGGTCAGGAGCAGGGCGTGCGAGCCCAGGGGGTCGTCGACCGTGCCGGCCGCGACCACCGCCGGGCTGTCGGGCCGCCCGGCCAGCGCGGTGACGTCCTCCGGCTCCGAGCTGTCCGCGACGCCTCCGGCCTGGGGGCGGGACGTCCAGGCCCGCCCGTCTGGAGAGGTCCAGAGCGCGCCGTCGCCGGCCGAGCCGCCACCGGCCACGAGCCCCTCCGACGTGACCGTCAGCGCCAGCACCTGCGAGCTCGGCCGCGCCAGGGCGTCGAGGACCGGGACGGGCACGGGCGCGAAGGCCCCGGCCCCGGTCCGCCGCACGACGAGCGCGTCGTCGTCGCCGCGGGAGGCGTCACGGCCGACCGCCACGACCCCGTCGCGGGTGGTGGCGACGCCCAGCAGCCGCTGCTGTCCGGGCGCGGTCAGGGCCACGAGGCGGTCGTCGGTCTGCGCCCACCGGCCGCCCTGCTCCCCCATGACCAGGCCGTCCTCGTCGCTGCCGCCCACCGCGACCACACCCGACGGCGTGGCCGCGACCGCGGCGAGGCTGGCGTCGCGGCCGGGCAGCAGGACGTCGTCGACCTGGGTCCAGTCCGTGCCGTCGCGGCTGGTCAGCACCACCGGGTCGTAGCCGCCCTGGGTGGTCTCGTCGTCGCCGGCGATGGCCCCGCCACCCACGACGACAAAGCCCCCGCCCGGGCGGGCGACCAGCCCGCCGAGGAGCGCGCGGTCCCCGTCGGCGGCGCCGAGGCCCAGGGGGGTCGAGGCGCGCACGAAGCGCCGGCCGCCGTCGCGGGACACCCAGAAGGCGACGCTGTCGTGGCTGGTCGCCGTCGAGGCGTTGTCGTACTCCCCGACCGCGAGGACCACGCTCCGGCCCGACACTGCGACGTCGCGGGCGCTGGCGCCCTGCCGCTGGACGGGCACGCCCAGCGCGGCGGCGTCCCGTCTCTCCCACCGGACGCCGTCGGGCGAGCTCCACAGCACCGGCCGGGTGTCGCCGTCGGCGAGGGTCTCGGAGCCGGGGGCGAGGAAGCCGTCGCCGTCGGGTCGCACCGCGAGGACCGTGTCGTCCTCGCGGAAGACCGCAGGGTCGCCGGTCGTCCGTTCCCAGCGGACGCCGTCGGACGACGTCCACAGCACGGTGCCCTCGGGGCCCTGCCCGACGGCGACGAGCGTCCGGGGGCCGGCGGCCACCGCGGAGGGGCTGTCGCCGACCCGCGCGGCCGAGGTCGTGGTGCCCTGCCAGGTGGCCCCGCCGTCCGGGGAGCGCAGCAGGACGGGCAGCGTCCGGCCGCCCGTAGTGGCCGTGCCGACGGCCACGACGAGGTCGCCCCGGGCGGCGACCGCGACCAGGTCCTCGTCGGAGCCGTCCGCGCCCTCGGCCGGTGGCAGCCCCGGGAACTCCACCGCCTGGACCGGCCCTCCGCCCTGGCGCAGCGCCCCGGGCACGACGGGCCCGAGGGACGGTGCGTCGTCGCGCGTGAGCAGCACCGCGGCGCCACCACCCGCGGCGAGGACGGCGACGACGGGGACGAGGACGAGCAGGGTGCGGCGGACGGTCATGCGCGGGACGCTAGGGCGCTCCGGCCGGGCCCGCCGTGGTCGTCCACAGCCGGCGACGGCCGGCCCCCTGCAGGGGACCGACCGTCGGACGAGCGGGGACTAGCCCTTCAGCTGGTAGTCCTTGAGCAGACCGCGGCTGATGATCGTCTTCTGGATCTCGCTGGTGCCCTCGCCGATGAGCAGGAACGGGGCCTCGCGCATGAGGCGCTCGATCTCGTACTCCTTGGAGTAGCCGTAGCCGCCGTGGATGCGGAACGACT
>JAODNQ010000029.1 GCA_025464695.1 Frankiales bacterium
CGCCGACACGATGTTCCCGCCCATGGAGTTCGAGGGCGAGGACTACTACCTCAAGGCCATGAACTGCCCGATGCACAACCTGATCTACCGGTCGCGCGGGCGGTCCTACCGCGAGCTCCCGCTGCGGTTGTTCGAGTTCGGGTCGGTGTACCGGTTCGAGAAGTCCGGCGTCATCCACGGGCTGACCCGGGTGCGCGGCTTCGCCCAGGACGACTCGCACTCCTACGTCACGACGGAGCAGGCGCCTGACGAGATCCGCCACCTGCTCGACTTCGTGCTGGGCCTGCTGCGCGACTTCGGGATCACCGACTTCTACCTCGAGCTGTCGACCCGCGACGACAGCAAGCCCGACAAGTTCGTCGGGTCGCAGGAGGACTGGGACACCGCCACCGAGGTGCTGCGGCAGGCCTGCGTCGACACCGGGCTCGACCTCGTGCCGGACCCCGGCGGCGCCGCGTTCTACGGCCCGAAGGTCTCGGTCCAGGCTCAGGACGCGATCGGCCGGACCTGGCAGATGTCGACCATCCAGTACGACTTCAACCAGCCCAAGGGCTTCGGCCTCGAGTACCAGGCCGCGGACGGGACCCGCAAGCAGCCGGTCATGATCCACTCCGCGAAGTTCGGCTCGATCGAGCGCTTCATCGGGGTCCTCGTCGAGCACTACGCGGGCGCGTTCCCGGCGTGGCTGGCCCCCGTGCAGGCCGTCGGCATCCCCGTGCACTCCGACTACGACGGCTACCTGCTCGACGTCGCGAAGCGGATGCGCAAGGAGGGCCTGCGGGTCGAGGTCGACGTCTCGGACGACCGGATGCAGAAGAAGATCCGCAACGCGCAGAAGCAGAAGGTCCCCTTCATGCTGATCGCCGGCGAGGACGACGTCGCCAAGGGCGCGGTGTCGTTCCGCTACCGCGACGGGACCCAGGAGAACGGCGTGCCGCTGGACGAGGCCGTGGCGAAGGTCGTGGCCGCGGTCCGGGACCGCACCTGATGGAGGAGCTCGAGCAGCAGGGAGCCGGCCTGCAGGACTCCTTCGCCCGGCTCTACACCCCGCACCGGATGGCCTACATCCGCGGCGACGGCAAGGGCAGCGACTGCCCGTTCTGCGTCGTCCCCGGCCTGTCCGACGTCGACGGGCTGGTGGTGGCGCGGGGCGACCACGCCTTCGCGGTGCTGAACCTCTACCCGTACAACAGCGGTCACCTCATGCTGGTGCCCTACCGCCACGTCGCGGGCTACGAGGAGCTGACGCCGGAGGAGGCCGCCGAGGTCGCCGCCATGACCCAGCACGCGCTGCGGGCGCTCAAGCACGCCACCGGCGCCCAGGGGTTCAACGTGGGGATGAACCTCGGCGTCGTCGGGGGAGCCGGCATCGCCGCCCACCTGCACCAGCACGTCGTACCGCGGTGGGGCGGCGACACCAACTTCATGCCGGTGGTCGGCCACACCCGGGTGCTGCCGCAGCTGCTCCCCGACACCCGCGAGCTGCTCGCGCAGGCCTGGTCGCAGGTCTAGGCCTCGTCCAGGGCGAGCGGCTCGGCCGGGTCGCTGTGCAGCCCGGCGGCGAGACCCGGGAGCCGGCAGGCGGTGCCGGCGGGAGCCTCGGCCAGCGGCGCGCCGTCGAGGTCCTGCAGCTGCGCGGTGCCGACGGTCAGCCCGTCGCCGTCGCGCAGCGTGCCCGACAGCACCCGCGCCAGCCCGCCCTCGGCCACCCGCACGGCGAGCGGCCCCGAGGGGTCGCCGGTCAGCTGGACGGTCCGGCCGTCCGGCGCGTGCACCGCGGGCGGCGGCACCTCGACCGACGCCGGGACGACGGCGACCAGCAGGTCGAGCAGCTCGGGGGCCCCGACGCCGTCGGCGGTCACCGGCAGCACCGGGTGCAGGGAGCCCGCCCTGACCGCGGCGTGCAGCTCGCGCACCAGGACCTCGGGGGACGGGAGCGCGCCGCCGAGCCACGCGTCGAACAGGTCGTCGTCCTCGCTGCCCGACAGCAGCGTCTCGAGCAGGTCCTCGCGCAGCGTCTCGACCAGGCCGGCGTGCTCCGGCTCGGCGTCGCGGGCCTCGCCGCCCACCAGCAGCTGCAGGTCGAGCAGGCGCAGCAGGCCGGTGATCCGCTCGTCGTCGTCCAGCACCGGCAGAGCGAGCGGGTGGACCCCCTCGCCGAGGACGCGCTGCAGGACGGCCAGCGTCTCGTCGACGTCGGCGCGCGGGAGGTCGAGCTGCGTGACGACGAGCAGGCGCGGCAGCCCCGCCTCGCCGGCCTCCTCCCAGCGCAGCGGCAGCGTCGGGTCCAGGCCCTGCGGGCTCGACAGCACGAACAGGACGGCGTCGCAGAGCGGGAGCGAGGCCCGGCCCTCGAGCAGCACCACGCCCGACGGCGTCGACGGGCCGCCCAGGGCCTCGATCAGCGTCGACTTCCCGGCGCCGTCGTGCCCGAGGACGGCCACGAAGCGGGCGGGGGAGGGGGAGCGCGTCACCGTCCCAGTCTCGGGCCTGCTCGCTACCCTGCGCGCAGCAGCCCCCGTACGCACCCTCGCCCCCGGAACGGACAGATCCCCTCGTGTTCAACCTGCGCCCCGCCGTGTCCTCGGTGACCGAGCCGCTGGGCCGGTCGCTGCTCGGGGTCGGCGTGACGGCCAACGCCGTCACCGTGGCGGGGACGGTGCTGTCGGTGGCGGCATCGGTGGCGCTGCTCGCCCGCGGCCACCTGTTCGTCGGCGCCCTCGTGGTCACGCTCACCGTGCTCACCGACGCGCTCGACGGGACCATGGCACGCATGAGCGGGGGCTCCACCCGCTGGGGCGCCTTCCTCGACTCGAGCCTGGACCGGTTCGTCGACGGCGCCGTCCTCGGCTCGCTGGCCTTCTGGTTCGCCACCGACGGCGAGGACGACGTCCTGTGCGCCGTCACCATCACGGCGCTCGTGCTGGGGTCGATCACGAGCTACGTCAAGGCCCGGGCGCAGAGCGTGGGCCTGACCTGCGACGTCGGGATCGTCGAGCGGACCGAGCGGCTCGTCCTCGCCCTCGGGGCGTGCATCTTCGGCGCGGTGTTCACGCGGATCGGCGTCCCGTACGTGCGGGAGACGCTGCTCTGGGCGCTCCTGGTGCTGAGCGCCGTCACGGTGGGGCAGCGGCTGGCCGAGGTGCGGCGCCAGGTCGACGGCGAGTGACCTCCGGGCTGGTCGAGCGGGTGCGGGCGCTCCTGGTCGACGGCGCGTACGCGGGCGGCTGGGCCGTCGTCCGTGCGCTGCCCGAGCCGGTGGCCGTCGCCCTGTTCGACGCCGGCGCCGACCTCGCCTGGCGCCGTGGCGGCAAGGGCGTCGACCGGCTGACGGCGAACCTGGCTCGGGTCGCCCGCCTGGACTCCGACCGTCAGCGGCAGGACCTCACCCGTGCCGCCCTGCGGTCCTACGCCCGCTACTGGCGGGAGGTCTTCCGGCTGCAGGGCACCACGCGCGAGCAGGTGGTCGGCGGCATGCGGACCACGGGGGAACCGGCCTTCCGGGCGGCCCTGGCCTCCGGGCGCGGCGTCGTGCTGGCCCTGCCCCACAGCGGCAACTGGGACCATGCCGGCGCCTGGTGCGGAGCCACCGGGGCGCCCTTCACCACCGTCGCGGAGCGGCTCGAGCCGGCGTCGCTGTTCGACCGCTTCGTCGCCTTCCGCCAGTCGCTCGGCATGGAGGTGCTGCCGCTGACCGGCGGGACGCGCCCACCCACCGAGGTGCTCACCGAGCGGCTCGAGGCCGGCGGGATGCTCTGCCTGCTCGCTGACCGGGACCTGTCCGCGCGCGGGGTCGAGGTGCGCTTCTTCGGCGCCGCGGCCCGGATGCCGGCGGGCCCGGCGACGCTCGCGCTGCGCACCGGGGCCGCGCTGGTGCCGGTGACCCTCGCGTTCGGCGCGGAGGGGGAGTGGCTCTGCACGTTCCACGACGAGGTGCCCCACACCGACGTGCCTGCGATGACGCAGGCCCTCGCGGACGCGTTCGCCGCCGGGCTCGCTGCGCACCCCGCCGACTGGCACATGCTGCAGAAGCTGTGGCTGGAGGACCTGTGAGGGTC
>JAODNQ010000033.1 GCA_025464695.1 Frankiales bacterium
CCGCTGCTGCCCCCGGTGCCGGACGTCGCCGGGGTGGTGCGCGGCCTGCCGCTCGGGCAGCTGGTCGGGCAGCGGCTCGCGGCCACGGCGGCGCGGGCCGCGGCCGCCAGCGCCTGGGAGGCCGCAGCCGTCCGGGCGACCGCGCTCGTCGACAAGCGGCCGGTGCCCGCGCCGCCCGAGGCCTGACCCGGCAGCCCGCGCCCTACCGCTCCGCGCGCCGCTCCGCGTAGGCCGCGAGCTCGGCCACCTGGGCGGCGTCGAGCGACGGGCGCACCACGGCGAGGGCCGCCTCGACGTGGGCGCTCGTGACCAGGTGCGCCGTCCGCGACTCCCGCATCGCGGCCAGCGCCGCCTCGCGCACCAGCGCGGCGCAGTCGGCGGCGGAGAAGCCCTCGGTCCGCCGGCCCAGCTCCTCGAGGTCGACGGGCTGCAGCGGCCAGTCGGGGTGGCCGGCGTAGTTCGGCGGCGGGTTGACGCCGTCCTCGGGCCAGCGCTCGGCCACGGGCATCGTCGTCTGCAGCGGCACCTTGCGCGAGGCCGCCCGCAGGATCTCGGTCCGGGCCGCGGCGTCGGGCGGGGGCACGAAGACCAGCCGCTCGAGGCGCCCGGGGCGGAGCAGGGCGGGGTCGATCCGGTCGGGCCGGTTGGTGGCCCCGACGACGACGACGTCGCGCATCTGCTCGATCCCGTCGAGCTCGGTCAGCAGCGCCGCCACGACCCGGTCGGTGGTGCCGCCGTCGTTGCCCGCGCCGCGGACGGGAGCGAGGGCGTCGACCTCGTCGAGGAACACCAGCGACGGCGCCGACTCGCGGGCCCGCCGGAACAGCTCGCGGACGGCCGCCTCCGACTCGCCGACCCACTTGCTGAGCAGCTCCGCGCCCTTGACGGTGAGCACGTTGGCCTCGCCCGAGCCGGCCAGCGCCCGGACGAGGAACGTCTTGCCGCACCCGGGCGGCCCGTAGAGCAGGACGCCCCGCGGCGGTGAGACCCCGAGCGAGGTGAACGTGTCGGGGTAGCGCAGCGGCCACAGGACCGCCTCGGTCAGGGCCTGCTTGACCTCGACCATGTCGCCGACGTCGTCGAGGGTGAGGCCGCCGAGCTCGAGGGTGCCCTGGGCCGCCGTCGGGCGGACGACGCCGAGCGCCCCCTCGACGTCCTGCGCCGCGACCACCGGGGCGTCGACGTCGCGCTGCCGCGCCGCGGCCCGGGTGCCCGCGGTCCTGAGCAGGGCCAGCAGGTCGGCGGCGACGAACCCCGGGGTGCGGGCGGCGACGTCGTCGAGGGAGACGTCGTCGGCCAGCGGCAGGGAGGCGGTGAGGGCGCCGAGCAGCCGGCGGCGCTGCGCCTTGTCGGGCAGCGGGACGGTGAGCTGGTGCTCGAGCAGGCCGGGGGAGGTCAGCTGCTCGGACAGGCCCTCGGGACGCGTCGTCGTGCAGACCACGGCGGTCCGCCCCGCGGTGACGGCCGCCCGGACCAGGCCGAGCAGGGTCGGCAGCAGCGGACCCGCGCCCTCGCGGGGAGCCAGCGCGTCGACGTCCTCGAGGAGCACGACGCCCGACGTCGCCAGCAGGGTGCGCAGCTGCGCGGCGGCGTCGTCCGGGGCCAGCGCGGCGAGCTCCGGGCCCCACGCCCGCACCAGCCCGACGCCGAGATCGGCCGCCACCGCCTCGACCAGCGACGACTTCCCCGACCCTGCCGGCCCCGTGACCAGCACCCCCATCTGCGGGGCGCTGCCCAGCTTGGCCAGCAGCGCGGGGTGGGAGAAGCCGAGGTCGAGCCACTCCTTGAGCCGGGCGACCTGCTCCTCGAGGCCGGGGAGGTCGGCCGAGCGGCGCACGGGGACGGGGGCGTGGACGACCGGCGCCGGCGCCGCGGGCGCGGGCGTGCGGGGGTCGTGCCAGCGGACCTGCGTCCCGGCGCCCACCAGCACCGGCCCCGGCGGGACGACGTCGAGCACGCTCACCCGCACCGTCGTCGCCTGGAACATGAGCCGGTTGCTGATGCTGCGCCGGACCTGCGCCCGGTCGGGCGGGGCCACCTCCGGCAGGTCCTGCACGAGCAGGGAGGCGGCGTCGCCGGCGGTGACGACCTTGCCGTAGAGCGCGGACCGCAGCAGGCCCGCGTCGACGACGGCGACCACCTCCGGCGGCCCGGACACGGTCACCGACGTCGCGGGCAGGATCGCCGCGGCCCGCACCTCGACGACGGTCCCGTCGGGCACGCCGAGGTTCGCCTGGAGCAGTTCGTCGCACAGCAGCAGGTCCGGGGGAGTGCCGGCGGGGGCCGGTGCGGCGAGGGCGCCGGTGCGGCGGGCACCCTCGAGGTGGACGACGTCGAGCGCGCCGATGCCGAGCGCGGCGAGCACCTGCGGGGCGACGCGCACGAGCCCGCGGGACTGCTCGTCGGCGGGCAGGCGGCGGACCGCGGTGAGCCGGACGCTGGCGGGCTGGGACGGCGGCGAGGTCACGCCGCCGACCCTAGGTGCGGGCTGCCCGCTCCGCGGTCGGCGCGTCGAGGGCGGCCCGCTGGGCCGCCAGCCACGCCCCCGGCGGCAGGGCGCCGGCCGTCACGGCGAGCCTGCGCGTCCGGGTCCGCCGCTCGTCGGCGGCCATGCACAGCGCCGCGTGCAGGGCCTCCGCCGTGCCCCCGACGTCGTGCGGGTCGACGAGCAGCGCGTCCGCCCCGAGCTCGTCGGCGCACCCCGCCTCGCGGCTCAGCACGAGGGCGACGCCGTCGTCGGACAGGACCACGCCCTCCTTCGCCACCAGGTTCATGCCGTCGCGCAGGGGGTTGACCAGCAGGACGTCGGCGAGGCCGAGGGCGGCCAGGCTGCGGGGGTGGTCGTCCTCGACGACGAGCGCGACGGCGTCGGGGCCGAACTCGGCCTGCACCTGCTCGACGGCGTCGCGCACCTGGGCGGCGTACGCGCGGTACTGCGGCAGCGACGACCGCGACGGGTAGGCCAGGGCGAGGTGGACCACCCGGCCGCGGTGCTCGGGGTACCGGCGCAGCAGCTCGGCGTAGGCGTGCAGGCCGGGGACGATGCCCTTCGTCGGCTCGCTGCGGTCGACCCGCAGCAGCAGCTGCCGGGCACCGACGAGCGCGCGCAGCTCCTCGCGCCGGCGGGCGACGTCGGGCTGCGCCGCCCGCGACCGCAGCGCTGCCGCGTCGACGCCGAGGGGGTGGACGCCGACGCGCACGGTGCGGCCCTCCCAGACGACCTCGTCGTCGCGGACCTCCGCCCCGAGCAGCTGGGCGCAGCAGGCGACGAAGGCCGCGGCCCAGCGGGGCGACAGGAACCCGACGGCGTCCGCTCCGAGCAGGCCCTCGAGCAGCTCGGCCGCGACCGGCAGCGCCGCGAGGGCGTCGGGCGGGGCCCACGGGGTGTGGCTGAAGTGCGAGACCCGCAGGTCGGGCCGCAGGACGCGCAGCCGCGCGGGCACCAGGGCCAGGTGGTAGTCCTGCACGAGCACGGCCGCACCCGGCGCGGCGGCGTCGGCGAGGGCCGCGGCGAAGGCGTCGGAGTAGGCCCGGTAGCCCGCCCAGTCGGCCTCGGTCAGCGGCTCGGCCGGCATCAGGTGCTGCACGGGCCACAGCACCGAGTTCGCCACGCGGTCGTACGCGGCGCTGAAGACCTCGGCGTCGAGCGGCAGCATCCGGACCTCGGGAGGCAGCCGCCCCTCGCGCACCGCCCGCCGGTCGGCGTCGTTCAGCGCGGCACAGACCCAGCCGCTGCCCCCGCCCTCGGGCACCACGAGCGCGCTGACCAGCCCGCCGCCGCCGCGGCGCAGCTCCAGCCCGCCGTCGCCGGTGTCGAAGAACGAGACCGGGCCCCGGTTGGAGGCGAGCAGCAGCGCGGCCTGCGGGACGGGGGCGCTGAGCACCCCGCGAGCCTAGAGCGCGGACCTCACCGCGAGGGCAGGTCGAGACCACCCGCACGGGTGACGAGGCAGGCCCTCCGGGCAGCCGATGCTCTCGAGGTCACGGTGGTGAGACGGACTTCATCACCCCCACTGCTTCCGGGCCGACCCGAGGGAACTGGTCGTCCGGAGCCTCGAGGTCTTCCGTGCTCGTGTCCTACGTCGACCGCTGCGCCGTCTGCTCGTGCTCCTCGCTCCGGGACGAGGGCGGACGCCGCCCGGTCCCCGGGCTCGGGGCCTGCGTGAGCGGCTGTCCCTGCCACGACGCGCCGCCCGCGGCCGTCCTGCGCTCCACCCGCGCCTCCTCGGCCGCGCTCGGCAACGACGCCGCCCGCTTCCGGCTGTTCCGCCGCGGCCGCCGGTCCGCCGCCGCCGCCCTGCACGGTGCCGCCCGCTAGGGCCGCCCCGCCGCACGGCTCCGGCCCGCTAGACTCGGGCCCGTACTCCTACAACTGCATACGCACCGCTCATCCAGAGGGGCACCAGGGACACGGCCCGACGACGCCCCGGCAACCAGCGCGACCTGCGCCAGGTGCCACTTCCGTCCCGCAGCAGGCCTCGGCCGCGTGCGGGGAAGATGAGGAGAGGCCTCGCCATGACCACTGCCCCCGCTGCGCACCCTGCTGCTCCGACCGCTCTGGCCGTCCCCGCTGCCTTCGCCGACAGCCCGGCGCGCTCGCTCGCCTGTCGCGAGTGCGGCAACGAGGTCGCCCTCGCCCCGGTGCACGTGTGCACGGAGTGCTTCGCGCCGCTCGAGGTGAAGTACGACGAGGAGCGGCTCAAGCTCGTCACCCGCGCCTCGATCGAGGCCGGCCCGCAGACGATCTGGCGCTACGCCTGCCTGCTGCCCGCCGGCCAGGACCTCGCCACCCGGGTCGACCTCGGCGCCGGCATGACGCAGCTGCGCGACGCGCCGAACCTGGCGAAGGCCCTCGGCATGCGCAAGCTGTACGTCAAGGACGACAGCGGGAACCCGACCCACTCCTTCAAGGACCGCGTCGTGTCGGTGGCCCTGTCGGCGGCCCGCGCGTTCGGCTACACGACGGTCTCCTGCGCCTCCACCGGCAACCTCGCCAACTCCGTCGCCGCGCACGCCACCCGCGCCGGCCTGCGCTCGGTCGTGTTCATCCCCAGCGACCTCGAGCAGGGCAAGGTCGTGCAGACCGCCGTGTACGGCCAGACGCTGGTCGCCGTCGACGGCAGCTACGACGACGTCAACCGCCTCTGCAGCGAGATCGCCGAGCAGGAGGAGTGGGCGTTCGTGAACGTCAACGTCCGCCCGTACTACGCCGAGGGCTCCAAGACGCTGGGCTACGAGGTCGCCGAGCAGCTCGGCTGGCGCCTGCCGCAGCAGGTCGTCATCCCGATGGCGTCCGGCTCGCTGCTCACCAAGGTCGACAAGGCGTTCGGGGAGCTCGTCCGCCTGGGGCTGGTGGAGGAGTCGCCGTACAAGGTCTACGGCGCCCAGGCCACCGGCTGCTCCCCGATCGCGACCGCCTACGAGAACGGCTGGGACACCGTCAAGC
>JAODNQ010000048.1 GCA_025464695.1 Frankiales bacterium
CGAGGACGGCGTCGGGGGCGCAGCCGGCCGACAGGCCGAGGCCCTTGCCGGGCAGCCACTCCAGCGTCCCGTGCTTGCCGACGTGGACGACGGCGTGCGCCCCGAACGACTGCTCCAGCCACCGGTACGCCGCCAGGTAGTGGTGACTCGGCGGCAGGTCGGGGTCGTGGTAGATCGCGATCGGGTTCTCGCCGAACCCCCGCGGCGGCTGGATCATCAGCACGACGTTGCCGAACTGCAGGGCGGCCAGGGCGATCGCGTCGCCGTCGACGTAGAGCTGCCCGGGCGGCGGGCCCCAGTGCTGGACCATCCCGTCCTGCAGGTCCTGCGGCAGCGAGGAGAACCACTGCGTGTACTCGCCCAGCGGCACCCGGGCGACGGCCTTGCTCATCTGCTCCTCGGTGAGCCACTCGACGTCGTGGCCGCCCGCGGCGATCAGGGTGTGGACCAGCTCGTCGCCGTCCTCGGGGAACTCGCCCACCGTGTAGCCGGCGTCGCGCATCGCCTGCAGCATCCTCACAGCGGAGGTCGGGGTGTCGAGGCCGACGGCGTTGCCGACGCGGCTGTGCTTGGTCGGGTAGCTCGACAGGACGAGCGCGACCTTCTTCTCGCTGTTCGGCGTCCGCCGGAGCCGGGCGTGCGACACGGCCACGCCGGCGACCCGGGCGGCCCGCTCCGGGTCCGCGACGTACGAGGGGACGCCGTCGGGGCCCTCCTCCTTGAACGAGAACGGCGGGCCGATGAGGCGGCCGTCGAACTCGGGGATGGCGACCTGCATGGCGGCGTCGATCGGCGCGAGGCCGGCGTCGGAGGCCGCCCAGACGGCGCGGCTGCTCGTGACGCACAGGCCCTGCAGGACGGGGACGTCGAGGGCGGCGAGCGCACGGGCGTCCCAGCCCTCGGTGTCGCTGGCGTTGCTGCCGCCGCCGGCCAGGACGGTGACGACGAGGCTGTCGACCTTCCCGGCCAGGAGCTCCTCGACGGCGGCGACCCGGCCGTCGGGGTCGGGGCGCAGCGAGGCGACGTAGACCGGCAGCGCGTTGGCGCCGGCGGCCTCGACGGCGTCGCAGAGGACGTCGACGAACGCGGTGTTGCCGGACAGCGCGTGCGCCCGGTAGAAGACGACGCCGACCGTGGGCCGCGCGGGGTCGAGCGTGCGCTCGCCGTGCACCCCGTGCGCGGGCAGCGGCGCGGGCGGCGCGAACCCGTGCCCGGTCAGCAGGACGGTGTCGGACAGGAAGGCGACGAGCTCCTGCAGGTTCTCCGTCCCGCCCTCGCGCAGGTAGCCGGCAGCATCGGCGACGACGCCGGGGGCGACGGTCGACAGCGAGGTCAGCTCGGCGTCGACCGACCCCTCCCCGCCCAGCGCGACGAGGGGGACGCGGGCGGCGGCGCAGGCGGCCACGAGGTCGTCGAGGCCGTCCCAGGCGCGGCGGCCGCCGAGCAGCCGGACGACGACGAGGGAGACGCCCTCGAGGTCGACCGGGCCGGAGAGCCGGGCTGGGTTGCCGAGGCGCAGCGGGAGGGCGGGCTCGGGGACGGCGCGGGCAGCCAGCAGGTCGGTGTCGGCCGTGGACAGCAGGAGCAGGGTCACGCGGACCATTCTCGCGGACGGCGGAGCCGGGCCGCGAACGTGGCACAGCCCTGGACGGCGGCCCACCCACCACCCGCCCACCCGCCGCCTACGCAGCAGGCCGGAGGTCCGTGTCCGGACCCGGACACCCGGGCAGAGACCGCGCATGAGAGCACTCACCTGGCAGGGGAAGAAGAAGGTCAGCGTCGAGGAGGTCCCGGACCCGACGATCCAGGAGCCCACCGACGCGATCATCAAGATCACGACGACGAACATCTGCGGGTCCGACCTGCACCTGTACGAGCCGCTCGGCCCGTTCATGCACAAGGGCGACGTCCTCGGGCACGAGCCGATGGGCGTCGTCGTCGAGACGGGCACTGAGACGGGCGACCTGAAGGTCTGCGACCGGGTGGTCATCCCGTTCCAGATCGCCTGCGGGCACTGCTGGATGTGCACCCGCCGGCTGCCGACCCAGTGCGAGACCACCCAGGTCCGCGACCAGGGCATGGGCGCCCCGATCTTCGGCTACTCCGAGCTGTACGGGCGGGTGCCCGGCGGGCAGGCGGAGTACCTGAGGGTGCCGCAGGCGCAGTTCACCCACGTCAAGGTGCCGGACGGGCTGCCGGACGAGCGGTTCGTCTACCTGTCCGACGTCCTCCCGACGGCGTGGCAGGCCGTCGAGTACGCCCACGTCCCCGAGGGCGGCACGGTCGCCGTGCTCGGCCTCGGGCCGATCGGCGACATGGCCTGCCGGATCGCGCAGTCCAAGGGCTACCGCGTGATCGGCATCGACCTCGTGGCGGAGCGGCTGCAGCGCCAGCGCGTGCGCGGCGTCGAGGTGCTCGACCTGACCGAGCACGAGGACCTCGGCGAGGTCGTCCGCGAGATGACCGGCGGGCGCGGCCCGGACTCCGTCATCGACGCCGTCGGGCTCGAGGCGCACGGCTCGCCGGTCAACAAGACGGTCCAGAAGCTCGCGGGCCTGCTGCCCGACATCATCGCGAAGCCGGTCTTCGAGACGGCCGGCGTCGACCGGCTCGGCGCGCTCTACACCGCGATCGACATGGTCCGGCGCGGCGGCACGATCAGCCTGTCGGGCGTCTACGGCGGCATGGCCGACCCGCTGCCCATGCTGACGATCTTCGACAAGCAGATCAACCTGACCATGGGCCAGGGCAACGTCAAGCGCTGGGCGCCGGAGATCCTGCCGCTGCTGGTCGAGGGCAACGCCTTCGACGTCGACACCTTCCACACGCACAGCCTGTCGCTGGACGAGGCCCCGGACGCCTACCGGATGTTCCAGGAGAAGACCGACGGCTGCGTGAAGGTGATCCTCAAGCCGTAGCGGGAGGGTCCACCAGCGCACGCAGGAGGGGCTCCACCACCCGGTGGAGCTCCTCCTTCGTCGCGCTGCAGACCGGCGGGACCTCGAGCAGGTAGCGGGCCATCGAGAGCCCCATCATCACGGCGGCGAACACGCCCGCCCGCAGCCCGGCGTCCGGCCCCTCGAGGGCGGCCTCCACGGCGGCCTTCCGGTCGCACATGACGTCGTCGCGCATGACCTTGGCCGCGACCGGGTGCGTGAGGCAGCTGCGCACGAGGGCGATCGCCGCCTCGCCGTCCTCGGGGTCCTCGAACCGGCTCAGCAGGTCGTCGAGCGCGGCGCGCGGCAGCTCCGCGGGTGCAGCGGTGAGCATCGTCTCGTGGACCTCGGCCCAGGCAGCGGCCGCCGCGAACAGGCCCTCCTTGCTGCCGTAGTACTGCATGACGAGCGCAGGGTCGACGCCGGCGTCGCCGGCCACGGCGCGGATCGTCGTGCGCTCGAAGCCCGACGTGGCGAAGGCGTGCCGTGCGGCCGCCAGGATCGCGGCCTCGGTACGACGGCGCTTCTCATCGCGGCTGACGTGCACCTGCTCGGTTGTCACGCAGTTCACTCTACAGCGGTTGACCTTTGTCGTCGCAACCCTCTACCGTCGTTGAGCCGTCGCAGCTCTCAGGGGGAACCGTGTCCGAACCAGTCGTCCACCGCACGCGATCAGGGGCTGAGGTCCACAAGGGCCTCGCCCTGGTCGTCATCGCGCTCTCCCAGCTCATGGTCGTGCTCGACGCCACCATCGTGAACGTCGCGCTCAAGGACATCCGCGACGACCTCCGCTTCACCTCGGACGCCGACCTGTCGTGGGTCGTCACCGGCTACACGCTCACCTTCGGCGGCTTCCTGCTGCTTGGCGGCAAGCTCGCGGACCGGCTCGGCCGGCGCAGCGTCTTCATCGCCGGTGCGGCCCTGTTCGCGGTCGCCTCCCTGGCCGGCGGGTTCGCCCAGTCGCAGGAGCTGCTCATCATCGCGCGCCTCGTCCAGGGCCTGGGCGGCGCGCTGATGTCGCCGTCGGCGCTGTCGCTGCTGACCGTCGTGTTCGAGGAGGGCCCCGAGCGCAACAAGGCCCTCGGCATCTTCTCCGCCATCACCGCCGGCGGCGCGGCGCTCGGTCTCATCCTCGGCGGCGTGCTCACCGAGTACCTGAACTGGCGCTGGGTCCTGTTCGTGAACGTCCCGGTCGCGGTGCTCGCGATCGTCGGCGCCCTGCGCTTCGTCCCGGAGAGCAAGGACGAGACGGCCAAGGGCTTCGACGTCCCCGGCGCCGTCCTCGTCACCGGTGGCCTGACCGCCCTCGTGTACGGCCTCGTCAAGCTCAACGACGACGCCGTCTCCACCGGCACCAAGACCGGCACCTTCGTCCTGGCCGTGGTCCTGCTCGTCGCGTTCGTGGCCGTGCAGCTGCGCAGCCGCACCCCGCTGCTGCCGTTCCGCCTGTTCCGCTCCCGCTCCCTGCTCGGGGCCGACCTCGCCGCGCTGCTGCTCGGTGCCGGTCTGTTCGCGATGTTCTTCTTCGTGACCCTCTGGATGCAGGTCGTCAACGGCTACAGCCCCATCACCGCCGGCCTGGCGTTCCTGCCGTTCGCCTTCGTCGTCGGCGCCGGAGCGGGGCTGTCGTCGAACCTGCTCGGCCGCACCGGTCCGCGCCCGCTCCTGGTCGCCGGTACCGCCCTGGCCGCCGTCGGCATGATCCACCTGGCCCTGCGCCTGGAGCCCGGCAGCAGCTACGTCGGCGTCGTCCTGCCGTCGCTGGTCGTCATCGCCTTCGGCATGGGCCTGGCCTTCGTCTCGCTCACCAGCGCCGCCGTGGCGGGGGTCGGCAAGGCCGACGCGGGCATCGCCTCGGCCCTGCTCAACGCCGGTCAGCAGGTGGGTGGCGCGCTCGGCCTGGCGATCCTCACCGCGGTCAGCACGTCGCGCACCGAGTCGCTGTACTCGGGCCCTCCCGGGACGCCCGCCTTCCTCAAGGCGCTCGTCGACGGCTGGGCCGCCGGGTTCGTCGTCTCCGCCTGCTTCCTCGCGGCCGCCGGCCTCATCGCCCTGGCGCTCGTCCGGGTCGACAAGGAGGACGCCGTCGCGGCCCTCAAGGAGGCCGTGCCCGCGTAGTCCGCGCGCTCCCGCAGCCCCGGCCTCCTCAGGAGGTGCGGGGCTGCGGCGCGCCCGGGGGCACGAACGGCAGCCCCGCCGGCGCTCCCTGCTCGATCAGGCGGACCACGGCGTCGGTGTCGAGCGAGTCGGCGACGAGGTCGCCGAGGGCGTCCAGGCGGGCCTGTCGCACCTGCTCGAAGCCCCGCGTCCCGGGCGTCCAGTCGCGGCCGCAGGCGACGGCGACCTCGCTGAGCAGCGCGCGCCGGACGCCGTCGCTCTCGAGCGCCCCGTGCCAGACCGTGCCCAGCACCGAGCCCTGCCGGCAGCCCTCGTCGGGGGCGAACAGCGGGTCGGCCCCCTCCCGCGTGATCACTCCGTGGTGGATCTCGTAGGCGGTCGTGACCGGGTGCTCGCCGTAGGAGCCGGTCGGCCGCGCGAGCACCTTCTCGCGCCCGAACACCGTCGACACCGGCAGCAGCCCCAGGCCCTCGACCGTGCCGGCCCTGCCCTCGACGTCGTCCGTGATCGACCGCCCGAGCATCTGGTAGCCGCCGCAGACGCCGAGGACCGGCTGCCCGGCGGCGGCCCGGGCGGCGATCGAGGAGGCCAGCCCGCGGCGCCGCAGCCAGGCGAGGTCGGACACCGTGGCCCGGCTGCCGGGGAGCACGACGAGGTCGGCGTCGGCGAGCTCCTCCGGCGTCGACGCGAAGCGGACCAGCACGCCCGGCTCGGTGCGCAGGGCGTCGACGTCGGTCCAGTTCGACAGCCGGGGCAGCCGGACCACCGACACCCGCAGGACGTCCCTGCCGACGGCGGGCACGGGGGCCACCGGCGCGGACAGCCCGAGCGAGTCCTCGACGTCGAGCTCGAGCCCCTCGGTCCACGGCAGGACCCCGAGGGTGGGCCGCCCGGTGAGCTCGCGCAGCATGTCCAGGCCCGGCTCGAGGAGCTTCACGTCGCCGCGGAACTTGTTGACGACGAAGCCCGCGACCAGCGCCTGGTCCTCCGGCGACAGCAGGGCGAGCGTCCCGAACAGCGCCGCGAAGACCCCGCCGGGGTTGATGTCGCCGACCACCAGGACCGGCAGCTGGGCGGCCCGGGCCAGGCCCATGTTCGCGATGTCGGTGGCCCTCAGGTTGATCTCCGCCGGGCTGCCCGCGCCCTCGCAGACGACGACGTCGTAGCGGCTGCGGAGGTCGGCCAGGCAGTCGAGCGACACCTCCAGCAGGGCCGCCTTGTGCTGGCGGTAGCTCATGGCCGACACGTCCGCGTAGGGCTTGCCGAGCACCACGACTTGCGACGTCTGGTCGCTGCCCGGCTTGAGCAGCACCGGGTTCATCGCCGCCTCGGGCTCGACCCCGGCGGCCGCCGCCTGCACCGCCTGCGCCCGCCCGATCTCCGCGCCGTCGGCGGTGACCGCGCTGTTGAGGCTCATGTTCTGCGCCTTGAAGGGGGCGACCTTCACCCCCTGCCGGGCCAGCCAGCGGCAGAGCCCGGCGGTCAGGACGCTCTTGCCGGCGTCCGACGTCGTCCCGGCGACGAGCAGCGCGCCCTTCACCGGCGCCACGCCGCGACCCCGACGGCCAGGGCTCCCGCGGCCACCTGCACCGCCAGCGACAGCCGGGCGGCGCGGGCGACGTCGTCCACCGTCGGGGCCGGCCCGTCCCCCAGCAGCGGCCGCTCCTCGACCCGGCCCGCGTACGCGAGCCGGCCTCCCAGGGTGCGGCCGAGCGCTCCCGCGAACGCGGCCTCCACCGGCCCCGCGTTCGGGGACGGGTGCTTGCCGCCGTCCCGCCGCCAGGCCCGCAGCGCGGCGCGCGGCCGTCCCCCGACCACAGGGGCGAGCGCCACGGTGAGCAGCGCGGTCAGCCGGGCGGGCAGCAGGTTGGCGGCGTCGTCGGCGCGGGCAGCGGCCCAGCCGAAGCGCTCGTGCCGCGGTGACCGGTGCCCCACCATCGCGTCGAGCGTGTTGACCGCCCGGTAGGCGAGCAGCCCCGGCACGCCGAGCAGGGCGCCCCACACCAGCGGGGCGACGACGGCGTCGGAGGTGTTCTCCGCGACCGACTCGACCGTGGCGCGGGCGAGCCCGTCGAGGTCGAGCTGCTCCGGGTCGCGGCCGCAGAGGTGGCTGACCCGGGCCCGGGCGCCGGCCAGGTCGCCGGCCCGCAGCAGCGCGTCCATGGCCCCGGCCTCGCGCCGCAGGCTGGTGCCTCCGACGACCGACCAGGTGGCGAGCGCCGTCAGGGCCAGCCGCGTGCCGGGGGTCGCGCGCACGGCGGGGACGCCGAGCAGCCCCGCTCCCCCGACCAGCACCGCCGCGTACACCGCGCCGGCCGCCCGCGCGTCGCGGTGCACCGCTCGCTCGAACCGGCCGGCGAGCGTGCCGAAGGCCGCCACCGGGTGACCGCGGCGGGGGTCGGCGAGCAGCGCGTCGACCGCCAGGCCGGTGGCGAGGCCGGCTGCGGTGGCGGGCCCGGACAGGCGGGGAGGCGGCACCCGGCGAGCCTACGGAGCGGCGCAGGTGAGGCGCACGCCAGGACGGGCAGGACCTCCGGGGTCCGCACCCCTGCAGGAGGTCCCCCGTGAGCACACCCAGCGCACCCGACGTCGACCAGCCCGAGGGCGGCGCCCACACCGGCGAGAGCGAGCAGGACGCCAGCGGCCGCACGCCCGACAACCCGGACAACGACATGCCCGACGGCGGCGACGACGCCTAGACCCGCCCGACTGACCCCGAGCACGCCGCAGGGCCCCGACTCGTGCGAGTCGAGGCCCTGCGGGGAAGTCTGGGTCGGACTAGATCGGGCGGACGTTCTCCGCCTGCGGGCCCTTCTGGCCCTGGGTGATGTCGAACTCGACCCGCTGGTTCTCGTCGAGGGACTTGTAGCCGTCCGTCGCGATGGCCGAGTAGTGGCAGAAGACGTCAGCGCCGCCGCCGTCCTGGGCGATGAAGCCGAAGCCCTTCTCCGCGTTGAACCACTTGACAG
>JAODNQ010000056.1 GCA_025464695.1 Frankiales bacterium
TCCGCAGCCACGGCACGTGGGCGAACAGCCGCTGGTGGGCGCACTCGCGCAGCGCGAGGTAGAGCCGCACCTCGTCGAGCGGGACCTCCAGGCCCTCGCCGAAGGCCGCGACCCCGGCCGGCAGCAGGACCGGACGGCCGGGCTCGCCGAGCGGCAGGCCGACCTCGGTGGCGCTGACCACCTCGCCGGCCAGGGCGCCGAGCGCCTGTCCGACCTGCGCGCCGAACACGAAGCCCCCGACCTGCTGCATGACGCCCTGCAGCGCCCCGCCCAGCCCGCCGGGCCCGAGGCTGCCGAGCATCCCCGCGACCTCGGGCGGCAGGCCCTCCGCGCCAGCGAGGTCGCCCGACGCCATGCCCTGCTCGAGCGCGGAGCCCATGGCGCCGACGACGCGCGCCGCCACGGGGTCGACCAGCTGCTTCCAGGTGGGCAGCGTCGACTCGAGCCAGCCGGTGCGGCTCCAGGCGCGGGCCTCGCCCGACCCCGCGGGGAGGGTGGTGACGGCGTCCAGCCACAGGTCGGCCAGCCGGCAGGCGTCGGAGACCTCGCGGCGCTCCGCGTCGGTGACGGGCCGGTCGCCCGAGCGCGCGGCCTCGCCGGCGACCTTCTGCGCGAGGTCCCAGTTGACCGGGCCGCCCGTCCAGCTCATCAGCGACTGCAGCGTGGCGAACACGTCGCCGCCGCCGAGCATCCCCGACAGACCGCTGAGGTCCCCCAGGCCGAACGGGTCCCCGCCCGAGCCGCCCGAGCCGCCCGGACCGTCGTCGTCGTCCGGCCGGTCGGAGGGACCGAACCCGAAGGGCGGGCGGGTCACAGGCTGCTGCCGTTCACGCTGCCGATCATGAGGACGACGCTAACCCCGCTGCTCGCGCGGAGCGCGGCGTGACCGTACGCCCGGAGCGGACAGCCCTGGACGGCGACCGGGCCCGCGCGGCAGCAGGCACCGGCCGCCCGCCCGTCGTGGCCGTCACGGGTGCGGCGTCGGGGCTCGGGCGTGCCGTGGTCGAGCGGCTCGCCGGCCGCGACGACGTCGGGGGCCTGGTCGGGGTCGACGTCGAGGGCGCGCCGGTCGACGGGGTCGTGTGGCGGCTGTCCGACGTCCGCGACCCGCTGCTCGCCGGGCGGCTCCACGGCGTCGACGTCCTCGTGCACCTCGCCACCAGCTACGACGTCGCCCTCGACGCCGGGCCCCGCCGGGCGCTCAACGTGCGCGGCACGGCCCTGGCGCTGGAGGCCGCCCGGACGGCGGGCGTCCGCCGCGTCGTCCTGGCCACCTCCGCCGACGTCTACGGCGCGCTGCCCGACAACGCCGTCCCGCTGGCGGACGGCGCACCGCTTCGGGCGGCGCCGGACGACGTCACGCTGACCGGCGACCACGTCGAGGTGGAGCGCCTGGCCGACCACGCCGTCCGCACCGGCCTCGACGTCGTCGTCCTGCGGCCCGCGACGCTCGTCGGCGGCGGGCTCGGGCCGGCGTACGACGGGCAGCAGCTGCGGCAGCTCAGCGGCACCCGGCTGCTGGCGACCCGCGGCCACGAGCCGCTCTGGCAGCTGTGCCACGTGGACGACCTCGGCGAGGCGCTGGTGCTCGCGGCCCTGGGCGGGGTCGACGGGGGACAGCCGGTGGCGAGCGTGGGCTGGCTGGAGCAGGCGCGGGTGGAGGTGCTGACCGGCAAGCGCCGTCTCGAGCTGCCGCCCGCCGTCGCCCTGAGCACGGCCGACCGGCTGCACCGCTACGGCGTCGTCCACTCCTCCCGTCGGGAGCTCGACCAGGTGCTCGCGCCGCTCGTCGTGCACCCGCAGGCACTGCTGGACGCCGGGTGGGCGCCTGCCTGGAGCAACGAGGACGCCCTGGCCGCGCACCTGGCCAGCCGCGGACCGGACAGCCGGGCCGGCGCGGTCGGTGCGGCCGCGGGTGCCGCTGCCGCCCTGGTCACGACGGCCGCCCTGGTGCGCGCCACCCGCCGCAAGCGCCGACGTCGGCGCTGAGCCCTACGGTGCACCCGTGAGCGTGCTGCGGCTGGTCGAGATCCGGGACGTGCCCTTCGACGCCGCCGAGGCGCTGGCCGCGGTGCAGGACCCGGGGGCGGGCGGCGTCGTCTCCTTCACCGGCCTGGTGCGCGACAGCGACGGCGGCAAGGGCGTCGAGGCCCTCGAGTACGTCGCCCACCCGGACGCCCTCGCGGCGCTGCGCCGGGTCTGTGAGCAGGTCGCGGCCGACCTCCCCGTCTGCGCGGTCGCGGCCGTGCACCGCACCGGGCTGCTGGCCGTGGGCGACGTCGCGGTGGTCGTGGCCGCCAGCGCGCCGCACCGCGGCGAGGCCTTCGAGGCGGCGCGGCGGCTCATCGACGACCTCAAGGAGCAGGTCCCGATCTGGAAGCGGCAGGCCTTCGACGACGGCCAGCAGGAGTGGGTCGGCAGCCCCTGAGCGCGGGGCGGGCGGACCTAGGCTCGCCCCGTGCTCCCCGCCTGGCTGCTCTGGCTGCTGCCCGTCCCGCTGGCCACCCTCGGCGCGATCGCCTGGTCCGCCTGGGCCGGCCGGGCCCGCCGGCCCCTCGACGTCGAGGCCTCGCTGCGCGAGCACGAGCGCTTCCGCGCTGCGCTGGCGGCGCCCCTGCCGACCGCCGCTCCGCCCGCCCGGGAGCCCTGAGGTCGGGACGATCCGGGCTCAAGACCCCGGGTGCCGCTGACCGACACAGGTCGGGACACGCAGTCCCGAACGTCGAGAGGCACCCCCCGTGGAGCACGTCGTCTTCTTCCCCGCCGCGGACGGCACCCCGTCCTACCGGCTCGTCGCCGACCTGGACGACGCCGTGCGCCTGGTCGAGCACCTGCGCAACGTCGAGCAGGTCGCCGACGTCTCCGTCTTCGCCCTGACCGCGGTGCCCCTGGCGTTCCGCGCCTACTACAAGGTGGAGGTCGCGGCCGCGCCGCAGGAGGCCGTCGTCGAGGCGCAGCCCGAGGCCCCGGCCGTCGAGCAGGTCCACGAGCAGGTCGTCGACCGCGCGCCGGTCGAGGACGCCGAGCTGCCGCCGCTGGTCACCGTCGCGGAGGCCGGGCCGCACGCCCGCAACGGCGCGCCCGTCGACGTCGCGGACCTCGGCTTCTTCGCCACCTGAGACCGGGCCGGAGGCGGCCGCGGCACACACGGCCGCCTCACACGTCCGCGGTTAGGCTTCGGGCGTGTCCCGCCGCGGTCTGACCCTGCTGCTCGCGAGCCTGCTCGCCGTCGGCATGACCGCCGCCGCCGCCGTGGCCAAGGTGCCCTACGTGGCGCTCGGGCCCGGCCCGGCCTACGACACCCTGGGCTCGGTCCAGGGCACGCCGGTCATCACGGTGCGCGGCCGGGCGACGTACCCGACCAAGGGTGCGCTCGACCTGACCACCGTCGGGGTCGTGCCGCAGCTGACGCTGGCGGAGGCGCTCAAGGACTGGTTCGACGACTCGCTCGCCGTCGTCCCGCGCGAGGTGATCTACCCGCCGGACCAGAGCGACGCGCAGGTCGACGCCGAGAACTCCCAGGCGATGCAGACCTCCCAGGACAGCGCCACCACGGCTGCGCTGCGCCAGCTGGGCATCCCGATCACCACCGAGGTGGTGGTCGCCGACATCGCCGCCGGTGCCCCGGCCACCGGGAAGCTGCAGGCGGGCGACGTCGTCACCGCCGTCGACGGGGCTGCCGTCCGCGACGGCAAGGCGCTGCGCGCCGCGGTCAGCGCCGTCCGGCCGGGCGACGCCGTCAGCATCGCGTTCACCCGGGCGGGCAAGCCGTCGACCGTGTCGATCACCACCGGCACCGCGACGGGGGAGCCCGCGCCGCGCGCGGTGATCGGTGTCGAGCCGCAGGACCGCGCCGACTACCCGTTCGACGTCACCATCTCGCTGCGCGAGGTCGGCGGCCCGAGCGCGGGCCTGATGTTCGCGCTGGGGCTCATCGACAAGCTCGAGCCCGCCGACCTCACCGGCGGCCGCCACGTCGCCGGCACGGGCGAGATCACGCCCGAGGGCGTGGTCGGCCCCATCGGCGGCATCCCGCAGAAGCTGCTCGGAGCCCGCAAGAAGGGCGCCACCGTCTTCCTCACGCCGGCGCAGAACTGCGAGGAGGCCCTCGGTGCGCTCCCCGACGGCCTGCAGCTGGTGCGCGTGACCACCCTGAAGGACGCCCTGCAGGGGCTGCGCGTGCTCCGCGACGGCGGCAAGCCCGCGGGCTGCGCGCCGACGGCGAGCGCCGCGGCGAAGTAGCCGCCCGCGGGGTCGCGCCTCCCTAGACTCCGGACATGGTGCCCGCGGTCCCGTTCGCCCTGCTGGGCGTGACCGCGCTGCTCGCCGTCGCCGCCTGGGCGGCCCTGGCCGGGGCAGCCGTCGCCCTGCGCGGCCTGCGGCTGCCCGCCCTGCTGCTGGCGGCCGGTGCCGCGCTCCTCGCCGTCCTCGAGGTCCTGACCGCCGTCCGCTTCGGGGACGCGTCCTCCGACCGGCTGGTGCTGCTCCGGGCCGGCGGCGCGCTGCTGCTCACCGGCGGGCTCGCGCTGGGAGCCCTGCAGGTCTCCGGAGCCCGGGACGCCGCCCGCACGGGGCTGCCCGGGGACGTCTCGGGCGTCGTCGTCCCGCTCGCCGCCGCGCCGGTGCCCGCCGTCGTCGCCGGGCTGGCCATGCTCGCGGCCGCGGTCAGCCTCCTGCGGAGCCGGCGGGACGCTCCCGGGGCGGCGCTCGCCGCCGGTCTCGCGCTGTCCGCCGTGGCCGTCCTCGCCGCGCCCCTCGCCGACGACGGACCCGGCCGGGCGCTGCTCGTCGTCGGGCTGCGGGGCCTCGGCGCGCTCGCCGTCCTCGCAGGGCTCGCGCTCCTGGCGCAGGCGAGCCTGCTGGCGAAGGTCGTCGCCACCACCCTCGCGGGCGTGCTGGCCATGGCGGCGGCCGCGGTCGGCGTCGTCGGCACCGTCGTGGTCGGCAGCTACGACGACCAGGCCTCCGAGATCGTCACCCAGACCGCGCAGAGCACCGCCCGCAGCCTGCTCGACCTCGCACCGCCACTCGTGGGGCCGACGCAGCAGCTCGAGCAGGGCTGTCGGCGGCAGCCAGAGTCTTGCGGCGGCTTCCTCGCGCAGGTCGCCGACCGCCGCACCGCCTTCGCGGCGCGCGTCACGAGCACCGGGGCCACCTTCGCCGTCACCGGCACCTACCGACTGACCGCGGCCGAGCAGGCGGGCGTGCGGCAGCTGCCCCAGGTGCGGGCGCTGCTGGCCGGCAGAGGGGTCGGGGCCTCTTCCGCGCTGGTGCGCCTGGCCGGCGACGGCCGCCTCGCCGCCGTCGCCGTCGCCCCCGCCCCGCGCGACAGCCCCGACGTGCCCTTCCCGAGCGTGCTCGTCTTCGGCCTCCCGGTCGTCGACGAGCTGCTGCAGGACAGCCTGCGCGGCGAGGACTACG
>JAODNQ010000106.1 GCA_025464695.1 Frankiales bacterium
CTGCCTCACCGAACCCTTCGGCGGCTACAAGCAATCAGGCCTGGGCCGCGAAGGCGGCATCGAAGGCCTCGCCCCCTACCTCGAGACCAAACTCCTCCAAGGCCTCCCCGCATGACCACCCACAGCCAGAGCGCGCGCTCCACCACCCTCCCCACGAAGCTCGGAAGGACCTGACATGGGCAAGCTCGACGGCAAGGTCGCCTTCATCACCGGAGCAGCTCGGGGGCAGGGTCGCAGCCATGCCGTCCGCCTGGCCGAGGAGGGCGCAGACATCATCGCGGTCGACCTCTGCGCCGACATCGCCTCGGTGCCGTACCCGCTGTCCTCTTCCGACGACCTCGCGGAGACTGCCGACCTGGTGAAGAACACCGGCCGACGGGTCTTCACCGCTCAGGCCGACGTGCGGGACGTCCCTGCGCTGCGCGCGGCCATCGCGGCCGGCACGGAGGAGCTCGGCCCCATCGACATCGTGCTTCCCAACGCCGGCATCATCCACCAGGGCGCCGCACCGGACACCGACCCCGACGCGATCTTCGACGACGCCATCGCGGTCAACCTCAAGGGCGTCTGGAACAGCGTCCGCCTCGTCGCACCCGCCATGATCGAGCGTGGCAAGGGCGGCGCCATCGTCCTCACCAGCTCTACGCAGGGTCTGTCCGGGCGGGGCGGCGACGGGTCGGCCGCGGGCCTGGCCTACGCCGCGTCCAAGCACGGCGTCGTCGGCCTCATGCGCTCGTTCGCCAACTGGCTCTCGCCCCACGGCATCCGCGTCAACTCGATCCACCCCACGGGCGTCTCCACCGGCATGGTCCTCAACGACGCCGTGGGCAGATGGGTGGAGGAGAACCCCGCCGGTGCCGCCGCGGCCACCAACCTCATGCCCGTCGCCCTGCTCGAAGCCCGCGACATCAGCAACGCGGTCCTCTACCTGGTCAGCGACGAGGGCCGCTACGTCACCGGCATCACCCTGCCCATCGACGCCGGCTTCGGCGTGAAGTAGGCGAGTCCGCCACGCCGTCCACCCGACGGCACCTACCGCTCCTCACTCCTCGAACACCTGGTGGACTCAGCATGAAGAACTCTCTCGTCCGGCTGCTCGCAGCCGGGCTCCTCGTCGCTGTCGGCATCGCCGGCTGCGGCAGCAGCAGCACCCCCTCGACCAAGGCCGTGGATGCGGCCGCCACTCAGAAGCCGGCCGCCGCGCCGGCGACGGTGTCGGCTGCGGGCGCGTCGGCATTCAAGCGCCTCACGGGTCTGGACGCCGCGACCGGCCCGCTCACCGAGGCCGAGCTGCAGACCCGGGTCGCGAAGCTCAGCGCGAAGCCGACCCAGATCCTCCAGACGACGCCCGTCTCCAAGAAGGCGACCCCCGGCAAGCGCATCGTCTACCTGGCCTGCGGGGTGCCCATCTGCAGCGAGGTCGCCAACTCCTACGAGGCGGCTGCGAAGAAGATCGGCTGGAAGATGACGAGGGTCCCGCTCGGTGTCAGCCCCTTGGCGTACGACCAGGCCTTCACCCGCGCCGCCGCACTCAAGCCCGACCTCGTCGTGGCTTCCGGCCTCAACCGCGGGATCATCGCGAAGGGTCTCCTGGCGCTGAAGAAGGCCGGGGTCCCCTCGATCCAGTGGGCCGCGGGCATCACGCCCGAGCCCGGGGAGGCCGTCTACACGATGACGGACATCGACAACCACGAGGCACAGGGCGTCATCGCTTCGGAGTACCTCGCCCTGGACGCCAAGCAGAAGGCGAACGTCGTCATCTACAACGTCCCTGCCTTCTCGATCACCACCGCGATCGGCAAGACCGTGAAGGGCTACTTGCCGACGATCTGCCCGGACTGCAAGACCGAGTACAAAGAGGTCGCGGTGACCGACATCGGCAAGGTCGGCCAGCAGGCGACCGCCTACGTGCAGCAGCATCCGGAGACGACGCACGTCTTCTGCACGAACGGAGCGTTCTGCACCGGCGTCGGGCAGGCGTTGAAGGCCGCTGGTCAGGCCAAGGTCAAGGTCGTCACCGCCGAGCTGGCGACGACGAACCTGCAGAACATCCAGAACGGCACGGAGGAGGCCGGCATCGCGCTGCCCCTGACCGCCCTCGGCTGGCAGCTCGTGGACCAGAGTCAGCGGATCTTCAACGGCGACGACCTGGCGGAGACCCACCTCGTGCCTGCGCAGATGGTGACCAGCGTCGAGGACCCGAGCGACTCCACCATCGGCGCGCCGGCCGACTTCGAGGCCCAGTACCTGAAGCTCTGGCAGCAGCCTTGAGCCCTGTCCACGGGGCCGGCGACGTCGCGCTGCTCGTGGCCGAGCAGGCGGCGGGGCCGGGCGCAGGTGCCCCGGCGGTGCGGGTCGAGGGGTTGTCCAAGAGCTTCCCCGGGCAGCGTGCGCTCGACGACCTGTCGATCGAGATCGGCAGGGGCGAGGTCCACGGCCTCGTCGGGCAGAACGGCTGCGGCAAGTCGACGCTCATCAAGGTCCTCTCCGGCTTCCACAAGCCCGATGCCGGCTCCCGGGCCTGGCTGGGGGGCGAAGAGGTCCAGCTCGGCAACCTGACCCGCGAGCAGCTGGACCGGATGAGGTTCATCCACCAGGACCTCGCGCTCGTCCCGACGCTCACCGTGCAGGAGAACCTGTGCGTCGCCCGCCCTGGACGGGGCTCACTGGCTCCCGTCCAGCGGCGGGCGGAGCGGGCCGAGGTCCGCGACCTGCTCGGGGCGTTCGACCTGACCGTGGACCCGCGTGAGCTGGTCGGTCGGCTCACACCGTTCGAGAAGGCCGCCGTGGCGATCGCACGCGCTCTCGGCGGCGTCGACGCCGGCCACGTCCAGCTGCTCGTGCTCGACGAGCCGACGGCGTCGCTGGGGGCGAAGGAGACCGAGCAGCTGTTCGCGACGCTGCGGAACGTCAACCAGCGCACGGGTGTGGCCATCCTCTACGTCTCTCACTTCCTCGGGGAAGTGCTGGACATCGCCGACCGCGTCACGGTGCTGCGGGACGGGCACGAGGTCGCGGTCGTGGAGGCGGACGAGACGACGCAGCAGGAGCTGGTGCACCACATCCTCGGCACCAGCGCCGACGACATCGAGCCACCGGCGGCCGTCGCGAGCTCCGCCGGAGGCGCGCTGGTCGTCGACGGGCTGCGGACGGCTCGGGTCGACGGCGTGTCGTTCTCGGTGCGGCCCGGGGAGGTCGTCGGCCTGACCGGGGTCATCGGGTCGGGCTTCGAGGAGGTCACCGCCTGTCTGGCCGGTGCCGTCCCGATGAGCGGCGGCACCGTCGAGATCATGGGGCGGCGCTGCACCCGGCTCGAGCCCCGACAGGCGGCTGCTGCGGGCCTCGTCGCGGTGCCCGCCGACAGGCGGGGAGCCGGCCTCATCCCCGCCTACACGATCACCGAGAACCTTGTGCTGCCCGACGTCGCCCGCAACTGGCGGCGCGGGCGGATCGACCGCCGGGCGGAGGACCGCGAGGTCCGCGAGTGGCTGGACGTCGTCGGTGTCGTGCCACCCGATCCCGAGCGACGCGTCGACGAGCTGAGTGGCGGCAACCAGCAGAAGGTCATGATCGCGAAGGCGCTGCGCCTCGAGCCCGACGTGCTCGTGCTCGCCGAACCGACCCAGGCGGTGGACATCGGCGCCGCTGCCTCGATCCGCAACCTGCTGTGCGACCGGGCCGCGACGGGACAGGCCGTCCTGGTCTCCTCCTCCGACCCCGAGGAGCTCGAGGAGATCTGCCACCGCGTGCTCGTCATGCGCGGCGGTCGGATCGCCTGCGAGCTCACCGGACCGAGCATCACCAAGGACCGACTCATGCGTGAATCCCAGTTCGAGGAGGAGCGATCGTGAACGCTCAGGGCACGATCACCGCACCGCCCGTCGTGGGGCGGGTGGAGCCGGTACCGCGGCCCGCCCTCTCCGAGTCGCTGCGGCGCCTCGCTCCCGCGCTGTCACCCACCCGGGCGAGCGGCGTCTACCTCCTCGCCCTCATGGTCGTGTTCTTCGGAGCCGTGGCCGACACCTTCCTGTCGACGTCGACCCTCCGGACCATCGCCAGCGAGCAGGCCGTCACGGCCATCCTGGCCATCGGCCTGACGATCGCGCTCGCAGCGGGGGTCTTCGACCTGTCGATCGCCGGCAGCATGGGCCTGGCCAACATCATCGCCGCGAAGCTGATGGTCGACGCCGGGATGCCGCCCGTCGTGGCCGTCCTGCTCACTCTCCTGGTCGGGGCGGCGATCGGGCTGGTCAACGGGCTGCTCGTTATGGTCGCCCGGATCGACCCGTTCATCGCCACGCTCGGCACCGGCTCGATCCTGTCGGCGGCCATCTACGTGACCTCGGGCAACCAGAACGTCCTCGGCGTGCCGGCCGGCTTCCAGGAGATCGCGAGCAAGCAGCTGCTCGGAGTCCCGCTGCCCGTCTTCTACGTGGTCGTCCTGGCGCTGGCCGTCTGGTACGTGCTGGCGTGGACCCCGGTCGGGCGGCGGCTGTACGCGACCGGAGGCGGCAGGGAGGTCGCACGGCTGGCGGGGATCCCCACGACGCGCTATGTGATCTCCGCGTTCATCGCCTCCGCGGTGGTGGCCTCCCTGGCCGGGATCCTCGTGATGGCCAACATCGGCGCGGGCGCGACCGACGTCGGGCCCAGCTTCCTGCTCCCCGCCTTCGCGGCGGGCTTCCTCGGCGCGACGCAGTTCCGGCCCGGACGGTTCAACGTCTGGGGCACCGTCCTGGCCGTCTACCTGCTGGCGACCGGGGTGAAGGGACTCGTGCTCATGGGAGCCGATGTGTGGGTGCCCGACCTGTTCAACGGTCTCGCCCTCATCGTCGCCGTCGGGCTCGCGGGGCTGCAGCGCAAGGCGAGGGCGAAGGTCTGATCGGGTCCGGACGGCGGGCTCCACCCCCGTCCGGCCGCACGCTACGAGCGACGACCTCGTCGCCCGACGACACCGACGAGAGGACGCGCATGACGACCATCCCGCGCACCGAGACTGCCACGGTCAAGCTCTTCGCCCTGCTGCCCAAGCGACCGGACATCCCGCTCGCCACCTTCCACGAGCACTGGCGCACGATCCACAAGGACCACGCGCTGAACATGCGCAACCTGCGCCGGTACGTGCAGAACCACCGGGTGGAGGCCGTCCCCGAGGGGTTCCCACCGGCGCCGTTCGAGGGCTTCGACGCTGCTCCCTACCCGGGCATCGCGGAGGCGTGGTTCGACGACCTCGCGACGGCGGCCGGGATGGGCGAGGACCCCGACTACGTGGGCGGAGCCAAGCTGGACGAGCCGAACTTCATGGACATGGACCGTCTCGCCTTCCTCATCACCAGGGAGCGCGTCCTGATCGAGGGCCCGCCGTTGGCCCAGGACGCAGAGCTGACCAAGGTGCTGCTCCTGCTCCGGCGACGGCCGAGCACGACGCCCGAGGAGTTCCGCGCCAGCTGGGACGCCCACGCCGAGCTTGCCGTCCAGGTCCCCGGCCTCGTGCGCTACGTCCAGTCGGCCGTGCTCCCCGAGACGTACACGGTGGAGTCCCCGCCGCCGTTCGACGGCGTCGCCGAACTGTGGTGGGCCACCCCTGCGGACCTGGCCTCGGCGCTCCTGTCGCCCGACATCACGCGCGTGCTCGCCGACCTGTCCACCTTCGCCGGGCCAGGGTCGTCCGCCGTGCTCGTGCACGAGCTGCGCCCGATCTGGGGCTGAGGGCACGAGTGCCGTCCTCGGGCGCCTAGAGGCGCTCGAGGACGGTCACGTTCGCCGTTCCGCCGCCCTCGCACATCGTCTGCAGGCCGAAGCGGCCACCCGTGCGCTCCAGTTCGTGCAGCAGCGACGTCATCAGGCGCGCGCCGGTCGCGCCGATGGGGTGGCCCAGCGCGATCGCGCCGCCGTTGACGTTGACCTTCTCGGGGTCGGCGTGGACCTCCTCCAGCCAGGCGAGCACGACCGGGGCGAAGGCCTCGTTGACCTCCACCAGGTCGATGTCGTCCATGCTCAGTCCCGTGCGTTCGAGCGCGTGCCGGGTCGCGGCGATCGGCGCGCTCAGCATCATGACGGGGTCGTCCCCGCGCACCGACATGTGGTGGATCCGGGCGCGGGGCTGCAGGCCGTGCCGCGACAGGGCCGCCTCGGAGGCGACGAGCAGTGCAGCGGACCCGTCCGAGACCTGGCTGGAGGTCGCTGCCGTCAAGGTCCCTCCCGGCACCAGGGTCCGGAGGTCGGCCATCTTCTCCCGGGTCGAGTCGGGCCGAGGCCCCTCGTCGGCCATGAGGCCCTCGTAGACGGTGATCTCCCGCTCGAACCAGCCCTCGGCCTGGGCCCGCAGCGCGCGCCTGTGGCTCTCGAGGGCGAACGCCTCGTTGTCGTCCCGCGTGATGCCCCACCTCTCGGCCATCAGCTCGGCGCCCCGGAACTGCGAGATCTCCTGGTCGCCGTAGCGCGCCTGCCAGCCCCGGTTGCCCGTCCACGGGTCGCTGGCGCCGTACGGCTCGCCCGCCGCGAAGCCGGACAGGATCGGGTACCGGCTCATGCTCTGGACACCACCAGCGACGACGAGGTCCTGCGTCCCGCTCATGACTCCCATCGCGGCCAGGTGCACCGCCTGCTGGCCGGATCCGCACTGCCGCTCGACCGTCATGCCCGGCACGCTGTCCGGCAGGCCCGCCCCGAGCGCAGCGGTACGACCGATGTTGCCCGCCTGGGCGCCGATCTGGTCGATACAGCCGAGCACGACGTCGTCGACCTGCGCGGGGTCGATGTCGTTGCGCTGCACCAGGGTGCGGACCACGTGCGCGGCCATGTCGGCCGGGTGCGCCTTCGCAAGGGCTCCGTTACGGCGACCCACGGCCGTGCGCACGGCGTCGACGATGTAGGCGTCAGGCATGGGGACTCCTTGCTGAGAGGGCACCGGCGGACGCGGGCGCAGGGCCAGTGCCGCTTGCACCGGCGTCAATTATTACATTACGTCAGACCATTCAGCGGGGGCACCGCGGGAGGCGGGGGCGCGGGTCCGGGCAGGAGCTCGGCTGCAAGCGACCGAGGAGCTCCTGCTCTGGCCCTCCAGCCCAGCAGCGGGCGTCCAGCGTGCGCCCGTCCGTGCAGGTCGAGGCGGGTACCGCCGCGCACACGCCCCCCGGACCGCGCGCGGGCGACCCGGCACCAGGAGCCCGGGGGTCGCGGGACGCCGTCCCCCGGCACCAGGCGCGAGAAGGACCAGGCGGGTCGCTGCCCGGACGACGAGCAGCACGAGGGCCGCAGGCGAGGGCGCAGCAGCGTGGAGCCGCCCGTGCCCAGGACGTGTGCGGCGCCACCGGCGAGCGCTGGCGGCAGCCGACGCCCGCGGCCGTATCAGTCCATCATGAGGACCGCGCGACCGTTGATCTTCCCGGCCTCCAGGTCGTCAAAGGCCTGCAGGGCGTCCGCGAAGGCGTACCGGGTCAGGCTGACGGACGCCCTGCCGGCTCGGACGAGGGCGACGAGGTCGTGGAGGTCCTGGTAGGTGCCGCTGTACGGCCGGGTCAACGAAGCGCCCCAGGGGAGGGACGTCGAGAGCTGCGAGGTCTCGAAGTCGAAGACGCCGTCGCCGAGGCCGGGGACCCGGACCGCGCCGTACGGCGCCACGACGGCCCCGTCGAGCTCGAGCGTGGCGCTGTTGCCGACGAGGTCGAGCACGAAGTCCGCGCCGTACCCGCCCGACGCCTCGAGCACCGCGTCAGCCACGCCGGCACCGTCGGCCAGGAAGGCGTGGTCGACCTTGTCACGGACGGCGGCCAGAGCCGCCTCCTTCACGTCGAGGGCGATGATGCGGACACCCGTCGTCGCCCGGAGGATCTCGACGGCGAACTGCCCGAGCCCGCCGATGCCGACCACGACCGCCGTCGCGCCTGGCCGCAGCAGGTCCCTGACCGCATGGACCGAGTGGTACGGCACGAGCCCGGCGTCAGGCAGGACGGCTGCGAGAGCCGGGTCGAGCCCAGTGGCGGGCACGAGGGCGGCGGCCGGTACCGCGACGTGCTCGGCCATCCCACCGTTCACCGAGATCCCGGGCGTCGACGCCGGCAGCAGGCGTCCGCCGGTCTCCACGCAGGCGTTCTGGCGGCCGGCCGTGCACTGACGGCAGGACCCGCAAGACCAGACCGGGTGGACGACGACGAAGTCCCCTACCGAGAACGTGTCGACGTCCATGGCCAGCTCGAGGACCGTTCCTGCGATCTCGTGACCGAGCACCACGCCCGGAGGCAGCATCTCGACGCTCGACGCTCTCACGTGGATGTCGGTCTGGCACACCCCTGCTGCCACGACCTTGAGCAGCACGTGGCCCGGCGGGACCGTCGGCTCGTCGATCTCCGTCAGAGCCACGTCCTTGGCCCCCAGGTACTGGACTGCTCGCATCGTCAGACTCCCGCTCGCTCGTGGAGGTGGACCGGCTCGACAGCACCGGCGATCTGCGGGGCGCCCGGCTCTCGCCCGCTGCGCCGCGTCGTGCTGCGGTGGCAGTGAAGCACTGTCCGTCAACCATCAGACCATTGACGGCTTGCGGGAACGTGTCTACGGTCACACCGCCAGCACAGCAGCTCCGTAGCCGAAGACCCCTCGCTCTCGGCCGTCGCATGCCTCGGCAGCCGATGACGGCTGTCCAGCTCGAG
>JAODNQ010000113.1 GCA_025464695.1 Frankiales bacterium
GCCGCCTGCACCACGAGGCGCTGTCCCAGGCCGCCCGGCTGCGACGGGCGCGGGGGCCCTCTGCTGGGTGACCCCGCTCGGTCCACCGGGCTCGCGGCACCCGGCCACCCCTCCGCCACGACTGACGGCGCGGACCCCGTCCCAGCAGGGCCGGCCAGCCGCGCCGTCGTCCCGCCGGGCCCACGCGCCGGCCTGGACGCCGCCCGCGGCTGCGCCTGTGGCCCGCGCAGGGTCCCGTCCCCGTCGTGGCCCGCGCTGACCAGCTGCCCGTCGCGGAGCGCCAGGGCGGTGTCGCCGTCCCGGTCGGTGCGGTAGGAGCGGGCGCCCTCGTCGAGCAGCTGTCCCAGGGTCTGGGCGGAGGGGTGGCCGTAGCCGTTGTCCTGCCCGACCGAGGTGAGCGCCAGCCGCGGCCGGACCGCGGCCAGGAAGGCCGGGTCCTGGTGCCGGCTGCCGTGGTGAGGCACCTTCAGGACGTCAGCCGTCAGGTCCGCGCCGCTGCGCACCAGCTCCCGCTGGGCCTCCGGCTCGACGTCGCCGGTGAGGAGCAGCCGGACGCCCCCGACCTCCACCCGCAGCACGAGGCTGCTGTTGTTCGGGTCGGAGCTGGTGCCGTGGAAGGCGTGGGCCGGGGCGACGACCTCCCAACGCACCCCGCCCGCACTGCGGACCGACCCCACCGCAGCCGGCGCCACTGGGACCCCTGCCGCCGCGGCCTGCTGCTGCACCTCCCGCCACTGCGCCTCGGGCTCGTCGAGCGGCCCCACCTCCACCTGCCCGACAGCGCGCCCGTGCAGGACGCCGGGGAGGCCGTCGACGTGGTCGGCGTGCAGGTGCGTCAGCACCACCAGCGGGACCGACCGGACGTGCAGCCGTCGCAGGCAGCGGTCGACCGCACGGGGGTCAGGACCGGCGTCGACCACGAGCGCCTGCCCCCGTCCGAGCGAGAGCACCGAGGCGTCTCCCTGCCCGACCGAGCAGCTGACCATGAACCAGCCGTGCGGCGGCCAGCCAGGCCGCAGCGCTCCCAGCCCCGCGACCGCGAGGAGCACCCCCACCGTCCCCACCGCGAGCACCTGACGCAGCAGGGCCCGGCGCAGGACGAGCACCAGCGCGAGGGTGACCAGCACGAGCAGCAGCGCGCCGGCGCGGCCGTCGGGCCAGGGCAGCTGCCCACCCGGCAGGACCGCTCCGCGCCGCGCGACCAGCACGAGCCACGCGGTCGGGACCCACGCCAGCCAGGCGACCCCCTGCGCCAGCGGCAGGCTGACCGGCGCCACGAGCGCGCACAGCACCCCGAGGACCGTCGCGGGTGCGACAGCCGGGACGGCCAGCAGGTTCGCCGGGACGCTCAGCAGTCCGAGCGTCCCGGCGAGTGCGACCACCACCGGGCCGCACGCGACCTGGGCCGCCGCCGGCACCGCCAGCGCCTCCGCGAGCCAACGAGGCAGCCGCCGGGCCAGGGCGTCGCGCCACCCGGGTGCCAGCAGGAGCAGGCCGCCGGTCGCCAGGACCGACAGCGCGAACCCGGCCGTCCCCGCCAGGTCGGGGTCGAGCAGGACCAGCAGCAGCACCGACGCCGCGAGGGCGGGCAGGGCCGAGCGCCGGCTGCCGGTGGCCAGCCCGACCAGCCCGACGCCACCCATCACCGCGGCGCGCAGGACACTGGGCGAGGGCCGCGCCAGCACGACGAAGCCGAGGAGCGCCAGCCCCGCGAGCACCGGTGACGCCCGCAGACCGAGGCCCAGCCGCCGACTGAGCAGGAGCACCGCTCCGGCGACGATCGCGCAGTTCGTCCCGCTGACCGCGACCAGGTGGGTCAACCCGGTGCTCCGGAAGTCCTCGCGCAGCTGCGGGTCCAGCCGGCTGGTGTCACCGACGACGAGCCCCGGCAGCAGCCCCCGCTCGGCCTCGGGCAGGACGGCTACGGCGTCGCGGAGCCCGCCGCGCAGCCGTCCCGCCACCCGTTGCAGGCGGCCCGGCCGACCGAGGAGGACCGGTCGACCTCGGGCGGACAGCACGGCCGCGACGTCGTCCCCCGGCTCGGCCGCGCGCAGCCGCCCCTCCGCTGACAGCCGCTGCCCGGGCAGGAGCCCCAGCCACGCGCGCTCCTGGGTGAGGACCAGCACGGGGGCGCGCAGGCGCTGGACGCGGCCCGCCGAGGTCACCCGCTCGACCCGCACCTGCGCGACGACCAGCGGACGCCCGCCCGCCGCCGCCCCCGCCGTGCGCGGGTCGTCCGTCACGACCGCCTCCACGACTACGGCGGCGCCCCGCTCCGCCAGCGCCGGCAGCGGCCCGGTGGTCCGGCTGTGCACGCGTGCCGCGGTGCAGGTGCCGGCGGCCGCGGCGCACAGCAGGGCTGCAGCCAGACCGGCAGCGGCACGACGAGGGCTGCGGAGCAGCAGCACCAGCCCGGCGGCGGCGGCGACGACGGCGAGCAGGACCACCGGTCCCGGCGGCACGGCGCGCGCCTGCCAGGCGACCAGCCACGCGGTGACGGCGGCGGGGACGAGGCGGAGGTCGAGCGGCTCCTGCGTCGCCTCCGGCCTCACACGGTCACCGCGTCGCGCAGGGACTGGTACTTGCTCTCGCCGATCCCGGACACCTCGCGCAGCTGGTCGACGCTGCGGAAGGGGCCGTGCGCGGTCCGGTAGTCGACGATGCGTTCGGCGAGGACGGGCCCGATGCCGGGCAGGCCGTCGAGGTCGGCCGACGTCGCTGTGTTGAGGTCGACGAGCGCCCCGGCGGCACCGCCCGCTGCCGCTGCCCCTGCGCCGGTCCCCGCTCCGGCCACCGGCGCCGCCCCGCCGACGACCACCTGCTCGCCGTCCACCAGCCTCCGGGCCAGGTTCAGCAGCCCGACCTCGGCGCCGGGGGCCAGCCCGCCCGCGGCGCGGACGGCGTCGTCGACACGGCTCCCGGCGGCGAGCCGCACCAGACCAGGCCGCTTCACGTCGCCGGCGACGGCGACGACCACCTCCCCTCCTGGCGCGACAGCAGGACCGGCCGTCGGGGACGCACCCACGGTCGTGTCCGCGACGGCCCGTCCCGCTCGCTCGAGCACGGGCGGTGCCACCTCGCGGGGCGCTCCCCGGAGCACGAACAACGCGGCCACGAGGCAGGCGAGGACCCCGACGACGGCCAGTCCGAGGACGGCCCGCCGGCCGGGGTCGAGCCGGCCGGACTGCAACCGCTCCCGGAGCGACGGCGCGGACCCGGATGCCGACGGCGCCGCCGGCCCGACCGGCTCCTGGGGCGCAGGGGGATCAGCGGGCGGTGCTGTCGCAGCGACATCGACACCGCGAGCAGGGGACGGCGCACCAGCGGCAGGCTGCGGGGCGGCAGGACCCGCGGGCGCACCGCGCTCGGGACCCCCGGAGGGTGTCGGCGGGGTCCAGGCGCCCCCGTCCGCGACCGCCGGCGGCACCCAGCCGGTCTCCGCCGGCCCGGGCAGCAGGCCCCGGACGCGGGCGGCGGCAGCAGCCTGCTCCGGACCGGGAGCGGGGCGTCGGGGCAGGAGCACGGCCGGACCGTAGGAAGGCCGCGCAGGTCGTGTCCGCGGCGAGCGACCGGCTGTGGACGACCTGCCCCGGCTGTGGACGCAGGCCTACCCGGCGAGCCGCCGTGCCAGGTTCCCCTGGTGCCGCACCACCACCACCGCAGCCAGCACGAGGGCCCACAGCAGGTCCTCGTGCAGCACTGCGGCGACCACGACGACGGACACCGCCGCGGACACCGACGCCAGGGCGATCCAGCGCGACGCCCCGAGCACGAGCAGCCAGGTGAGCAGCACCACGGGGGCCCACAGCGGGTGCGCCCCGAGGACGGCACCCGCCGCCGTCGCCACGCCCTTGCCGCCACGACCACGCAGGAAGGGGGACGTCACGTGTCCCAGCACCGCGGCGACCCCGGCCACCAGACCGGCGCGGTCATCGACCAGTCCGAACGCCACGGCGGGGAGCAGGCCCTTGCAGACGTCCGCGACGGCCACGGCCACGCCGGCCCGTCGGCCCAGTGCTCGGCCGACGTTGGACGCACCCGGGTTGCCCGACCCGATCTGCCGCAGGTCGACGCCGCGAGCGTGCGCCAGCAGGGTCGCCGGCGAGACGGAGCCGACCAGGTACCCCGTCAACGCCGCGACGACCAGGAGAGGCGTCACCGCCGCGACACCACGACCGCGAGCGCGCCGGGTCCGACGTGAGCACCGACCACGGCTCCCACCTCGGACACGTGCAGAGCACCGAGGCGCGGCACGAGCCCCCGCAGCTGCTCCGCGAGGTGCGCGGCCCGCTCCGGCGCTGCCAGGTGGTGCACCGCGACGTCCGCCGGTCCCTCGCCGGCGGCCTCGACCGCGAGCTCGACGAGCCGGGCCAGGGCGCGCGAGGAGGTGCGCACCTTCTCCTTCGGGGCGATGCGCCCGTCGACCACCTGGAGCAGGGGCTTCACGGCGAGGGCCGTGCCGAGCAGGGCCGACGCCGCGCCGATCCGTCCGCCCCGGCGCAGGTGCTCGAGCGTGTCGACGTAGAACAGGCAGGTGGTGCCGGCAGCGCGCTCCCGGGCCGCCTGCTCGACGGCCTCCCCGTCCGCCCCGCCGTGGGCCGCCTCGACCGCCGCGAGCACCGCGAAACCGAGCCCCATGCCGATGGTCCGGCTGTCGACGACCCGCACCCGCAGCCCGTCCTCCGCGACCTCCCGGGCTGCGAGCACCGCGGCGTCGTGGGTGCCGGACAGCGAGGAGGACAGGTGCACCGAGACGAGGTCGCGAGCCCCCGTCGCCCGGTACGCCCGCACGAGCTCGGCCGGGGTGGGCCGCGACGTGGACACCTCGACGCGCCGCTCGGACAGCGCCTGCGCGACGTCGGCGGGCGACACCTGCAGCCCCTCCACGCCCGTTCGCCGGCCCAGCACCACGTGCAGCGGGACGACGCCGATGCCCTCCCGGTCGGCGACGCCGTCCGGGAGGTACGCGGTCGAGTCGGTGACGACGGCGACCTCGGGCACCCGCGCAGGCTAGACCGCGCCGGGCACGACGGGCCGTCACGGGACGGGCGGCGCCAGCTAGGCGGGCACCACGTTCACCAGCTTCGGCGCCCGCACCACCACGGTCTTCACGCCGCGCCCGTCCAGCGTGCGCACGACGGCCTCGTCGGCCAGCGCCAGCGCCTCGAGCTCGGCCGCGTCGATGTCCGGGGCCACCTCGAGCCGGGCCTTCACCTTGCCGGCCACCTGCACCACGCACGTGACCGACTCCTCGACGAGCAGCGCCGGGTCGACGTCGGGCCAGGAGGAGTCGTGCACGGAGTCGCCGGCCTCGACGTCGTGACCGAGCCGGGACCAGACCTCCTCAGCGGTGTACGGCGCGAAGCACGACAGCACGACCGCCAGGGCCGAGACGCCCTCGCGCAGCGACGCCACACCGGTGGCGCCGGCGTCGTAGGCCTTGCGCAGGGCGGAGGTCAGCTCCATGGACCGGGCGACGGCGACGTTGAACCGCTGCCCCTCGACCAGCCGGGTGATCTCGTCGACGCTGCGGGCGACGACGCGGTCGACCGCCGGGTCCCGCGCGTCCGACGGCGTCAGCTCCCCGACGTCGGTGCCCAGCCGGACCACGCGCGCCAGGAACTTCACCGACCCGGACGGCGACACGTCGGCCCAGTCGATGTCCTCCTCCGGCGGTCCGGCGAAGACCATGGTCAGCCGCACCGCGTCGACGCCGTAGCGCGAGAGCTCCTCGCCCAGGTGGACCATCGTCTCGGGCTTGGACTTGCTCATGGCCTGCCCGCCGTTGATGACCTGCCCCTGGTTCATCAGTGCGGCGAACGGCTCGACGACGTCGACCATGCCCATGTCGTGCAGCACCTTGGTGAAGAAGCGCGCGTACAGCAGGTGCAGGATCGCGTGCTCGACGCCGCCGACGTACTGGTCGACCGGCATCCACTGCCGCACGGCCTCCGGGTCGAACGGGCCGTCCTCGTACCCCGGCGAGCAGAAGCGCAGGAAGTACCAGGACGAGTCGACGAAGGTGTCCATGGTGTCGGTGTCGCGGGTGCCGGGACCGCCGCAGCGGGGGCACGGGGTGTTCACCCAGTCGGTCGCCGCCGCCAGCGGCGACGTGCCCGCGGGGCGCAGGTCGGTGCCGCGCAGGTCGGGCAGCACGACTGGCAGCTGGTCGTCCGGCACCGGCACGAGCCCGCAGTCGGGGCAGTGGACGACCGGGATCGGCGTGCCCCAGAAGCGCTGGCGGGACAGCAGCCAGTCGCGCAGCCGGAAGGTCACGGTCGCCTCGCCGGTGCCGCGCTCGCCCAGCAGGGCGACCGCCCGCGAGATCGCCTCGGCCTTGGGCAGCCCGTCCAGCACGCCGCTGTTGACCAGGAGCCCGTCCCCGGCCGTCGCCACTCCCGAGACCGCCGGGTCCTCCTCGCCGGTGTCGACGACGACCCGGACCGGCAGCCCGAAGGCCCGCGCGAAGTCGAGGTCGCGCTGGTCGTGCGCGGGCACGGCCATGATCGCGCCGGTGCCGTACTGCGCCAGGACGTAGTCGGCGGCGTAGACCGGCAGCTCCTCACCGGTCAGCGGGTTGACGGCGACGACGCCCAGGGGCACGCCGGTCTTCTCCCGCTCGGTGCTCTGCCGCTCGATCTCGGTGAGCCGCCGGACCTGGTCGCGGTAGGCCTCGAAGGCCGCCCGCTGCTCGGGGGCGCACAGCTCGTCGGCCAGGGCGGCGTCGGCAGCGACGACGAAGAAGGTCGCGCCGTAGAGCGTGTCGGGACGCGTGGTGAAGACGGGGACCTCGCGCTCCCCGATGCGGAAGCGCACCGTCGCGCCCTCGGAGCGCCCGATCCAGTTCTCCTGCATGCGGAGCACCCGCGACGGCCACGTGCCGCGCAGCTGCTCCATGTCGTCGAGCAGCCGGTCGGCGTAGTCGGTGATCTTGAAGTACCACTGTGTGAGCTCGCGCTTGGTGACCTGCGCGCCGCACCGCTCGCACGCGCCCTGGACGACCTGCTCGTTCGCCAGCACGGTCTGGTCCTGCGGGCACCAGTTGACCGCGCTGCTCTTGCGGTACGCCAGGCCGCGCTCCAGGAAGCGGGTGAACAACCACTGCGTCCAGCGGTAGTACTCCGGGTCGCTGGTGTGCAGCCGCTTGGACCAGTCGAAGCTGATCGCGTAGCGCCGGAAGCTGTCGGCCTGGACGTCGATGTTCGCGTAGGTCCAGGCGGCCGGGTGCTCCCCCCGCTTGATCGCGGCGTTCTCCGCGGGCAGCCCGAACGAGTCCCAGCCGGGCGGGTGCAGGACGTCGTAGCCGCGTCGCATCCAGTAGCGGCTGGCGACGTCGGCGATGGCCCACGCCTCCGCGTGACCCATGTGCAGGTCGCCGCTCGGGTACGGGAACATGTCGAGCAGGTACTTCTTCTCCGCGCCCTCCCGGCGGCCCGCGCGCGACAGGTCGAGCCGGTCCCAGACAGGCAGCCAGCGCTCCTGCGCGGCGTGCGGGTCGTAGGCGTCGGCCTCGGGCTGCGGGTGGGTCACGTCGTCTCCAGACAAGGAAGAGGCCCCTGTGCATCACAGGGGCCGCGGTCTGAGCTGGTGCTCAGCGCGGCCCGGGGAGCAGCAGGGTTGCCATGCGGCGATCCTACGGGCCAAGGTCGTCGCATGAGCAGAACAGGGTCCCGCGGATGACCGCCCGCACCGTGACGACGCCCGACGGGCGCAGCCTGGACGTCGAGGTGTCCGGCGACGACGCCCTGCCGCTGCTCGTCCACCTGCACGGCACTCCGGAGGGCCACCACCTCTCCCCCGCCCTGGTGGCCGCGGCCGAGCAGGTCGGCGTCCGCCTCGCCGGGTTCGCCCGTCCCGGCTACGCCGGCTCGACCCGCCGTCCCGGTCGTACGGTCGCCGACGTCGTCCCCGACGTCCTGACCGTCGTGGACGCGCTGGGCGCGGACCGGTTCGCGGTCGTCGGCGTCTCCGGGGGCGGGCCGCACGCGCTGGCCTGCGGCGCGCTCGCGCAGGACCGCTGCGCGGCCGTGGCCACGGTGGCCGGCGTGGGGCCCTTCGGGGCCGAGGGGCTGGACTTCCTGGCCGACATGGGCGAGGGCAACGAGGTGGAGTTCGCCGCGGCGCTGCAGGGCGAGGACCCGCTGCGCGCCCTCCTCGAGCCCTGGCGCCTCGACATGGTCGGCGACGGGCCGCAGGGCACGATCGACGCGATGGCGAGCGTCTTGAGCCCGCCGGACCGCGCGGTCTTCACGGGCGAGCTGGCCGAGCAGCTGCACGCCTCCGTCTCCCTCGCGCTGCGGGACGGCGTGGACGGCTGGCTCGACGACGACCTCGCGTTCACCGTCGACTGGGGCTTCGCGCTCGCCGACGTCGGGGTCCCGGTCACCCTGTGGCAGGGCGAGCAGGACCTCATGGTCCCCCCGGCGCACACCCGGTGGCTCGCGGACCGGCTGCCCGGGTCCGAGGCCCGCCTGCTGCCCGACGACGGCCACCTCACCCTGCTCGTCACACGGCCGGCGGAGGTGCTGGCGGCGCTGGCCGAGGCGCTGCAGGGCTGAGCAGGCCGGCCGCGCGGGGTTGTCCACAGGGGCCGCCACACAGGGCCACGGACCGCTACTTTCCGTGCATCCCCGCACGGCGTGCACCGGCACCCGTCGTCGTCGAGAGGTGCTCGATGCTCCCGTCCCCCGCCCGCCCCGCCGTCCGCCGCACGGCGGCCCGGGTCCTGCTCGCCGGTCTCGTCGCTGCCGGTCTGCCCCTGGCGTCCGGCCTCGCGACGCCCGCCTCCGCGGCCAGCACGGTCCGCGCGGCGGACCCCGCTCCGACGGCCGCCGGGCGCATGACCGTCGTCAGCAGCGGCAGCCGCCCCAGCGGCGACCGGCTGGTCCTGTTCGGCGAGGTGCGCAACGACTGGAACCGGGTGGCCTCGACGCCGCGCGTCCACGTCGACCTCCTGGGCGCGAACGGCGCAGTGCTGGCCGGCGAGGACCTCTACACGGACCTCAACAAGCTGCTCCCGGGCGAGCACACGACCTTCCGCCAGTCCGTCGCCAAGCCCGCCGGCTACGCCTCGGCCAAGGTCACCAGCGTGACCACCCCGTCGTCGTACTCGGTGCCGAACCACGGCTTCACCGTCACGCTCACCGGCAACACCGTCGACGGCACCAGCCGCACCCTGACGGGGACGGTCCGCAACGACAACACCGCCGCGGCCTCGCTGCCGGCGGTCACGCTGGTGCTGCGCGACGCCGCCGGCACCGTCTACGACTCCGACGACGCCTACCCGAAGACGGCGGACAGCAGCAGCACGCTCGCCCCCGGGGCGACGGCCAGCTTCTCCACCACCCGCTTCAGCGACGACCCCTACGTGGAGGGCGGGAGCATCAGCGCCGTCGCCGAGTCCTCGAGCGCCCCCAGTCCCTTCCCGACCGAGCTCGGCCTGTCCGTGCCGAAGCTGGTCAGCGCCGGTGAGGCCGGCACGGTGAAGATCACGGTGCTCGGCAAGGGCACGCTCGGCGCTGCACCGGCCGGCATCAAGGTGCAGCTGACCGGCCGCGAGGCCCGCCAGCCCGCGTTCCGCCTGCTCCGCACGGTCACCACGACGGGCAGCTCGACGGTGTCGTTCGACCTCAAGCCGCAGCGCGACATCCGCTGGCAGGCCAAGGTCCCGGCCGCCGCGAACGCCGTCGCGTCCGCCAGCGGCTACACGCTGACCCAGGTCGCCTTCGGCGTGTCCACCACCGGCACCACGCGCTCCGGCTCCGGCACCCTCAGCGGCGGCGTCCGCCCGGCCAGCGCCGGTGCGGTCGTCTACCTGCAGCAGCAGACCGGCGGCGTCTTCCGCAACGTCGCGTCGTACAAGCTCTCCAGCTCGTCGACGTACACCTTCACCGTCCGCAAGCCGGTCGGTCGCTACACCTACCGCGTCTACAAGCCGGCCGTCACCGGCAACCAGGCCGGCTACGGCCCGGTGATGGTCTACACCGTCTACTAGCCGCACGACGACGAGGGGCCTCCCGGGCAGGGAGGCCCCTCGTCGCGCGTCCGGGCCGGGACGTCAGGCGGCGACCCCTGGCGTGCCGCGGTCCTGCTGGTCCCCCGATCCAGGACCCCGACGACCGCCCCGGCGGCCCGGACCCTCGAGCGCGGAGCTGCCGGCCAGGACCCGCTCGGCCACGGTGCCGTCGCCGTCCGGCAGGACGTGGACGACGACCTGCTCGCCCGCGTCCAGGTCCGCCAGCCCGGCGACGACGCCGTCCTCGAGCACCTGGGTGCCCGCCGCGACGGGCACCGTCGTCGTCGTGCCGTCGGCGGTCCGCACGGTCACGGTGTCACTGCCGACCCGGGTCAGCGTCCCGACCAGCCGGGTCTCACCGCCGACACCGCCGAGACCGCCGAGACCGCCGAGACCGCCGACAGCACCGGCCCCGTCGGGAGCGGCCGGAGCGGCGGGCACCTGTGTCGTGCCCTGCGGCACCTGCCCCGCGTCCCTCGGCACCCGAGCCGCGCCCTGCGGCACCTGAGCGCTGCTGCTCGCGGAGGCCGGGACGGCCTCGGGGCCGCCGCCCCGCAGTGCTGCGACGCCGACCAGCCCCGCCACCAGACCGACCCCCACCAGCACGGACGTCTGGACGGCGCCGGGCACCCGGCCGAGCAGCGAGCGGGTCGGAGCCGGGGCGGGGACGGGGTCGGGGTCGGGGTCGGGCGGGACCTGCGGGGGGAAGACGTACTCGTCCACGGGGGCTCCTCGTCCGGCGCAGCCGTGCTGCGCGTGCACGACGAGGGTCGCGGCCGGACCTGGCCCGCGGCTGTGGCGTCCCTGTACCCGACCTGTGGGTCGGCCTGAAAGGCCGCGGGTGAGAGGCCCGAGGCCGTAGGTCAGCCGAGCCGCTCCCGCACGACGGGCGCCACGGCGGTCCCGAGCAGCTCGATACCTCGCAGCAGGTTGGCGTGCGCCAGGCGGACGTTGGTCATCTGCAGCGACAGGCGGTCGACCCCGCCGAGGTCCTCGTGCAGGCGCAGCGCCTT
>JAODNQ010000135.1 GCA_025464695.1 Frankiales bacterium
GTCGAGCTCGGTGCCCGGCGCCTCGGCCACGGCGTCCGGGCCGTCGAGGACCCCGCGCTGCTGGAGGAGCTGGCTGCTCTCGGCGTCACCTGCGAGGTCTGCCCGGCGTCGAACGCCTCGCTCGGCGTGCTCGACCTGGACCGGGCGCCGGTGCGGGTGCTGCGGCAGGCCGGCGTCGGGGTGGCGCTCGGGGCCGACGACCCGCTGCTGTTCCGCAGCGGGCTGGTCGCCCAGTACGAGGCGCTGCGCGAGCGGCAGGGCCTGTCCGACGACGAGCTGGCCGACCTCGCCCGCTGCTCGGTGACCGCCAGTGCCGCCCCCGACGACGTCCGCGCGCGGCTGCTGGCCGGGGTCGAGGCGTGGCTGGAGCCCCTGAAGCGCGCCCGCTGAGAGGAAGTTCGTGACGGGGTGGTCACGGAGCGTCGAACAGGGCATGATGGCCGTGCACGCGTGTGACTGCTGGGACGAACGAGGCCGCTGGGGAAGGCGCACCTCGCACGCGCCCCGACCAAGCAGGAGGCACCGTGTCCGCCGGCGTGCTCTACGTCCACTCCGCTCCGCCTGCGCTCGTCCCCCACGTCGAGTGGGCGGTCGCGGCAGAGCTCGGGGTGCGCGTCAGCCTGACCTGGACCGACCAGCCGATGGCGCCGGGGCTGCTCCGGGCCGAGACCGGCTGGCGCGGCAAGGCCGGCACCGCGGGGCGCCTCGCCGCCGCGCTCCGCGGCTGGACGCCGCTGCGGTACGAGGCGACCGAGGAGCCGAGCCCCGGCTACGACGGTGAGCGCTACTCCGTCACCCCCGCCCTCGGCGTCTTCCGCGCGACGACGAGCGCGAACGGCGACGTCGTGGTCCCGGAGGACCGGCTGCGGACCGCCCTCGCCACCGCCAGCGGCCCCGCCCTGAGCCACGAGCTGGACCGGTTGCTCGGCAGCGCCTGGGACGAGGAGCTCGAGCCGTACCGGCACGCCGGCGAGGGCGCGAGCGTCACGTGGCTGCACCAGGTCGTCTGACCGCCGCGGGCGTGTGAACCAGTCGGTGCGCCCGGCAGGGTTGTGATCGCGGAGACAGGGGACGGACCCGCGGGACAGCCCCACGACACCCCTTCGTCACACACTCCAGGAGCACCCACATGCAGGACCTTGCCGCGATCGACTACGACAAGGGTTTCGGTCGAGCCCTCCAGGACGGCATCGACCTGCTCCCGAAGGTCGGCTACTTCCTGCTGATCCTCATCGTCGGGATCATCCTCGCGAAGATCGTGCAGAAGATCATCACGAAGGTCCTGCAGAAGGTCGGCTTCGACCAGCTGGTGGAGCGCGGTGGGGTCAAGCAGGCGCTGAGTAAGAGCAAGTACGACGCCGCCTCGATCCTCGCCCGGATCGTCTACTACTTCATCTTCCTGCTCGTCCTGCAGGCCGCGTTCGACGTGTTCGGCAAGGGCAACGGCGTCAGCCTGTTCCTCGCCCGCATCGTGGCCTTCCTGCCGAACCTGTTCGTCGCCGTCCTCGTGCTGGTCATCGCCTTCGCCGTCGCGGCTGCGGTCAAGGACCTGCTGTCGAACCTGCTCGGCGGCCTGTCCTACGGCACCATGCTCGCCAACGCGGCGTCGCTGTTCGTCGTGGCGATCGGCGTGTTCGCCGCCCTCGACCAGCTCGACATCGCCCCGCTCATCGTCGGCGGCATCTACTACGGCCTGCTCGCCCTGATCATCGTGCCGCTGATCATCGCCTTCGGCGTCGGTGGCATCGAGCCGGCGCGTGACGCGATCCGCTCGCTGCAGAGCAAGGGCCAGGAGAAGGTCCAGCAGGCCCAGGCCGAGATGGCCGAGCAGGACGAGCCGGAGGCCGAGGTCGCCGTCGAGGCGTCCGAGCCGGCTCCCCGCACCCGGGCCCGCAAGACCACGGCGGTCACCCGCCGCCGCGCTGCGCAGTAGCAGCCAGAGCAGCAGCACCCGCGTGACCGACGTCCCCGGTCCCCGGCCCTCTCCTCCCGGGAGCGGTCCGGGGGACGGGGACGTCGCGCTGTCCGCCCCCGACGTCCGGGCAGGGCTGCGCCTCGTCCTGGCCGTCGCCGGGGCGGTCGTGCTCGCCCTCGTGCTCGGGCCCGTGGCGGTGCTCGTGCACGACCGCTGGGACCCGCTCATCGACCTCGACGAGCGGACCAGTGCCGCCGCGGAGCGCGCGCAGGCCAGCAGCCCCCTGCTGCGCCATGCCGGCCTGCTGCTCACGCACCTGGGCGACCCGCTGCTGGTCACCGTGGCGAGCATCGCCACGGTGGCGGTCCTCGTCGCGGTCGGACGCCGGCGGGCCGCGCTGTTCGTCGCTGTCGCCCGGCTGGGCGCCCTGGTGCTCTCCCAGCTCCCCAAGCACCTCGTCGGCCGCGCCCGGCCGGTCTTCGCCGAGCCGATCGCGCACGCCGCGGGGGCCTCCTTCCCCTCGGGCCACGCCCTCGGCGGGACCGTCTTCTGGGTCAGCACCGCCCTCGTCGTCGTGCCGCTCGTCCGCCCCGCGCGACGCCGGCTGGTGCTCGCGAGCGCCCTCCTGGTGTCCGTGGTCATCGGCGCGACCCGGGTCGTGATCGGCGTCCACTACCTGTCCGACGTCGTCGCCGGGTTCCTGGTCGGGCTGGCCTGGACCGCCGTCTGCGCGTCCGTCTTCGCGCTGTGGCGCGCCGAGGAGGGGCGGCCCGCCGACGTGCTCGCCGAGGGTGTCGACGCGTGAGCCGCGACCCCGCGGAAGACCTGCGACGCATCGCCTTCTGCCTCGAGCGCGCGCTCGAACCGAGCTACCGGGTCAAGGCCTTCCGCACCGCGGCCGCGGTCGTCGAGCGCGAGGGCCGCGAGGCGGTCGCGGCACGGGCAGCGGCCGGGACGCTGACCGACCTGACCGGCATCGGCAAGGTCACCGCCCTCGCGATCACCGAGTCGCTGGCCGGGGAGGAGCCGGTCTACCTGCGGCGGGTCGAGACGCTTGGCGAGGAGCCGGTCAGCGACGGCGCCGCCCGGCTGCGGTCGGCCCTGCAGGGCGACCTCCACGTGCACTCGGACTGGTCGGACGGCGGGTCACCGATCGAGGAGATGGCCCGCGCCGCCCGCGACCTGGGTCACGCCTACGTCGTCCTCACCGACCACTCGCCGCGGTTGACGGTGGCGAACGGGCTGTCCCCGGCGCGGCTGCGGCAGCAGCTCGACGTCGTCGCGGCGCTGAACGAGGTCTTCGCGCAGGAGCACGCCAACGGGCTGGCCGAGCCGTTCCGGCTGCTCACCGGCATCGAGTGCGACATCCTCGAGGACGGCTCGCTCGACCAGGAGCCCGCGCTGCTGGCGCGGCTCGACGTCGTCGTGGCCAGCGTGCACAGCAAGCTCCGGATGGAGCGGGAGGCCATGACCGCGCGCATGGTCGCCGCCGTCAGCAACCCCCACACCGACGTCCTCGGCCACTGCACGGGGCGGCAGGTGCTCGGGCACGGGCGCGGCGGCAAGGGCCGCCCGGAGTCGGAGTTCGACGCCGAGGTGGTCTTCGCCGCGTGCGCGCAGTTCGGGGTCGCGGTCGAGGTCAACAGCCGCCCGGAGCGGCTCGACCCGCCGAAGCGGCTGCTGCGGCTGGCCGTCGAGGCGGGCTGCGTCGTCGCCGTCGACACCGACGCCCACGCGCCCGGTCAGCTGGACTGGCAGCACCTCGGGTGCGAGCGGGCGCACCTGTGCGGCGTGACCCCTGACCGGGTGGTCAACGCCTGGGACGCCGACCGGTTGCTCAGCTGGACGACGGGAGGCGCTGCAGCGGGATGAGCGCCGTGACGGGGTCGATGAGCAGGGCCGCGACGTCGTCGGTCACGGCGTCGGCCACGAGCAGCGCGCAGGCGGCGTCCAGGCACAGCGCCAGCACCCGCTGGTCCTCGCGCTCGCTGGACGGGGAGGTGCGGCAGGTCGGGCACGGGCGGGACAGGCCCTCGGCGCCGCTGCGGCGCACGAGCGCCCAGGTGCGGCGGCGGCTCGTCAGCACGGCGGCCTGGAACGCGGCCTCGCGGGCCTGCTCGCGGTCGGACTCCTGCACGAAGGAGCGGTCGACGAGGGCGTCGTAGAGGGCCTGCCCGGCGTCGTCGTGGCAGCGGGCGGACAGCGCGGGCAGGGCGGACAGCAGGGCCTTGACCTGCGCGGCGCGCGGACCGAGGTCGGGCTCGTCGAGCGCGGAGGCTGCGGCGTAGACGGTCCGCCAGGGACGCAGCAACGCGGCGTGCTCGCCGCGGGCCAGCACCGGCCGGGCGTAGGCGGCGGCGATCGCGTCGCGGACCGCCTTGAGGGCCCGGACCGCGACCTGGGCGTCGACCGTGACGTAGGAGGCCTCCCCGCGGACGTCGTCGGCGAACAGCGCCTGCACGGCCTCGAAGGCGGCGAGCACCTCGCAGACCAGCGGGCTGTCGGGCGACAGGGCGTGGTCACGGGCCTCTGCGACGGCGACGGTGTTGACCCACGCGTCGGACAGCCGGACGAGGTCGGCGTCCGTGACGTGGGCCAGCTGTGCCAGGACGCCGAGCACCTCGGGCAGGTTCGGGTGCTCCTCGAGCGTGCGCACGTACGCGGTCCGTCTCGCCATGACTGTCCTCCGTGGGCCGGCTGTCCTGGAGCAGTCTTCGGCACGGAGGAGGCGCACGGGAGGGTTTGCGCGGCGAGACGGCCCGAACGGGCCAGGCACCAGGACCCGTCCGGGGACGGCGACGGGCCCGCCGACGCGGTCTGGGACGGCGTCGGCGGGCCCGGGAGGAGCGGGGGGAGGAGGGCTAGAAGCGGTGGGCCTCGACGCCGCCGAGGGAGCTCCAGGCCTCCTGCAGGTTCGTGTAGGAGGTGTCGGCCCGGAGCTGACGCAGCCGCGCGAGGACGGCGTCGGGGGCATCGCGGCCCTGCGCGACGGCGAGCAGCTGCGCGCCGGTGGCCGGCCACACCTCCTTGCCGAGGTACTGGGCGATGGTCGAGCGCTCCTCGACGTCGGCCTCGGTCATGCCGTCGGGGACGCCGCCGTGCAGGCTGCCGTCGGCCGACCGGTCCACGGCCGGCTGGTCCTCACCCGACGGCTCGGCCGACTTCCACTCCTCGGCGTGGGTGTCACGGCCCGCGGTCATCATGCCGCGGGTCTCGTGCTCCAGGGCGTCGTCCATGCGGGCACTGTGCTTGTCGCTGCCTCGTTCCATGCAGCTCCGTTACCCCCTCCGGCGAGACGCACACGGCACGTCTCTGTGCCTCGTGAGGCAGGTACCGGGCCGCGTCTCCCGGGCACACCCTCTCCATGGACACCGCCCCCCGCCGCCGCCGCGGCCGCCTGGCCAGCCTGCTGCCCGGCCTGCTGCTGCTCACCGTCCTCGGGACCGGGGCGAGCGGGACGCTGCAGAGCAACGACCGGTCCAGCGACCCCGTGGTGCAGCTCGAGGTCCGCTCGGGTCACTGAGCTCGCCGCCGGCCCCGGCCGCTACCCGCTGACCTCGCTGCTGCCCGCCTGGGTGTCCTTGCTGGCCGGCACCCGCTCGTTGCGCAGGTCGTACCGCTCGACCGCCTTGGCGGGCAGCCCGCCGTCGACCTCGCCCCGGGCCCCCAGCGCGTTGAGGACGGCGACGGCGACGGACTCGGCGTCGGTGCGGAAGTGCCGGCGCAGGGCGGCCCGGGTGTCGGAGCGGCCGTAGCCGTCCGTGCCGAGGCTGCTCCAGTCCTGCTCGACCCAGCGGCTGACCTGGTCGGGGACGGCGCGCATCCAGTCGCTGACGGCCACGACCGGCCCGGGAGCGCCCGACAGCGCCTGGGTGACGTACGGCGTGCGACGCGAGCCCGGGTCCAGCAGGGCGTCGGCCTCGCAGGCCACGGCGTCGCGGCGCAGCTCGTTCCAGCTCGTGACGGACCAGACGTCGGCGACGACGCCCCAGTCCTCGCGCAGCAGCTGCTGGGCCTCGAGCGCGTGCCGGACGCTGACACCGCTGGCCAGCACCTGCGCCCGCGGGCCCTCCCCTGAGCCGGGCCGGTAGCGGTAGATCCCCCGCAGGACGCCCTCGCGCAGGTCGGGGACGTCGGGCATGGCCGGCTGCGGGTAGGGCTCGTTGTAGACGGTCAGGTAGTAGAAGACGTCCTCCGGCTGCTCGCCGTACATCCGGCGGAGCCCGTCCTCGACGATGAACGAGATCTCGAAGCCGAAGGCCGGGTCGTAGGCGACGACGGCGGGGTTGGTGCTGGCCAGCAGCAGGCTGTGGCCGTCCTGGTGCTGCAGGCCCTCGCCGTTCAGGGTGGTACGGCCGGCGGTGGCACCGAGCAGGAAGCCGCGGCCGAGCTGGTCGCCCATGGCCCACATCTGGTCGCCGGTGCGCTGGAACCCGAACATCGAGTAGAAGACGTAGACCGGGATCATGGGCTCGCCGTGGGTGGCGTAAGACGTCCCGGCAGCGATCACCGACGCCATCGACCCGGCCTCGGTGATGCCCTCGTGCAGGATCTGGCCGC
>JAODNQ010000182.1 GCA_025464695.1 Frankiales bacterium
CGCTCGCCGTCGCGGCGCCCGCACCGGGCGGCTCGGACGCCGACGCGCGCGTGGCCGAGTACCTGCGCAGCAGCCGCGAGCTCGTGGCCGCGCAGCGCGACGTCCTGCTCGCCTACCTCGGCGGGACGCCGTCGCCGGCACCGGCCCGAGAGCCGGCCGCTCCGCTGCCCGTGCTGGCCCCGGCCGCGGTGCACGCACCGGTCCGCGTCTCCGTGCAGCAGCTGGTGGTCGACGTCGTCGCGGAGCGCACCGGCTACCCCGCGGACATGATCGAGCCCGACGCCGACCTCGAGAGCGACCTGTCGGTCGACTCGATCAAGCGGGCCGAGGTCGTCGGACTGCTCGTTCGCCGCCTGGTGGCGGACGGGCATCCCGGGCTCGCCGACCTGCGCGACGCCGAGCTCGAGGAGCTGACCCGCGCCCGGACCGTCTCCGCCATCGCCTCCTGGCTCGAGGCGCGGACCGTGCCGGCCCTCCCCGCCCAGCGGGTCCCGGTCGACGCTCCCGCGCCTGCACGCGCCCCGCAGGGCGTGCTCGACGTCGTCGTCGAGGTCGTGGCGGAGCGCACCGGCTACCCCGCCGACATGATCGAGCCCGACGCCGACCTCGAGAGCGACCTGTCGATCGACTCGATCAAGCGGGCCGAGATCGTGGGGCTGCTGGTGCGCCGGCTCGTCGCCGAGGGCCGCTCCGAGCTGGCCGGTCTCGGCGACGGGGAGCTCGAGGAGCTGACCCGCGCCCGCACCGCCGCCGCCGTCACCGCCTGGGTGCTGACCCGCACGTCAGCAACGGCCGCGGCTCCGGCCGCCGAGCCCGACGTCGTGGTCGGGACCGTCCCCGTGCGGCTGACCGCGCGGCTCGAACCCCTGTCGGTGGAGCAGGCAACAGCGGACGTCCTGACCGGCCGGCGCCTGCTCCTGCTCGGCGACGACGGCTGCGGCGCAGCGGCCTCCGTGCAGGGCCGGCTGCCCGGCACGGAGGTCCTCCTGCGGCCCGCGTCGCACGTGCTGTCCGCGCAGGACGGGCCGGTCGACGGCGTCGTGCTGCTGGAGCCGCTCGGCCTCGACGGCGCGCCGGTGCTGCCCGCCTGCGTGCCCGCTCTCCAGGCCGCGCTGGCCCGGCCGCTGCGCTGCCTGCTCCTGCTGCAGCACCGGCAGGACCTCACGGGGCGGGGCGACGGGCTCCGCGGCCTGGCCCGGAGCCTCGCCCAGGAGTACCCCGACACGACCGTCCGGGTGGTCGAGGTCGATCCCGGCGAGGAGGTCGCCGACGTCGTCCGGGCGGAGCTGCTCGCCCCCGACCGGGAGCCCGTCGTCGTCCGGGACGGCGCCGGCCGCGCCGCTCCCCGGCTGCTCCCGGCGCCGCTCGGCCTGCTGGCCTCCCGCGGTGCCGGGCCGGCCGACGACGGCCGCGCCGAGGCCGCCGCACTGGGCCTGGACGCCGACGCCGTCGTGCTGCTCGTCGGGGGAGCGCGGGGGATCACGGCGCGCTTCGCCGCGACCCTGGCCGCGGCCGGTCGCTGCCGCCTCGAGCTCCTCGGCCGCACGCCGGTGAGCGGCACCCTGGAGGACCCGACGACCGCGGGCGCGCTGGACCGGCAGGCGCTGCGCGCGGTGCTGGCCCGGGGCGGCACACCGCTGGCCGACGTCGACCGGACGGCGTCCCGGCTGCTCGCGGCCCGCGAGGTCGAGGCCACCCTGCGCGAGCTGTCGGGCCTCGGCGCGACCGCCCGCTACCGCGCCGTCGACGCCACCGACGCCGCCGCCCTGCGGCAGCTGGTCAAGGACGTCCACGCCGAGCACGGCCGGCTCGACGGCGTCGTGTTCGCGGCCGGTGTGCTCGAGGACCGGCTGTTCGCCGACAAGGACCCGGCGTCGTTCGACCGCGTGTTCCGGGCCAAGGCCGACGGTGCCCGCGCGCTGCTCGACGCCCTCGACGACCTCCCTGCTCCGCCGGCTTTCACGGTGTTCTTCGGCAGCGTCGCCGCCGCGTTCGGCAACCGCGGGCAGGCCGACTACGCCGCGGCGAACGACGCCGTCGACGCGCAGGCGTCCCGCTGGGCGGACCGGACCGGCAACCGTGCGCTCACCGTGCACTGGGGGCCGTGGGCGCCGGACGGCGTGCACGGCGGGATGGTGTCGCCGGAGCTCGCCCGCGACTACGCCCGCCGCGGCGTGGCCCTCGTCGACCCGGCCGCGGGCACCTCCGCGCTGCTGCGCGAGCTGGCCTACGGCGAGCCCGCCACCCGCTCCGTCGTGTACACGGCCTCCGGGTGGTGAGCACCCCGGTCGCGGTGGTCGGCATGGCGGTGCTGCTGCCGGGCGCGCCCGACCTCGACACCTACTGGCGCAACCTCGTCGAGGGCGTCGACGCCATCACCGACGTCCCCGCCTCGCGGTGGGACGCCGAGCACTACGACCCCGAGGGCTCCCCGCGCGCCGACCGGCTGTACTGCCGCAGGGGCGGCTTCGTCGACGAGCTGGTCGACGTGCAGCCGACCCGGTTCGGCATCATGCCCAGCTCCGTCGGCGCGGCCGAGCCCGACCAGCTGATCGCCCTGCAGGTCGCCGCGGCGGCGCTCGAGGACGCCGGCGGCCTCGGGGCGGTCGACCGCGACCGGGTCGGCGTCGTGCTCGGTCGCGGCGGCTACCTGACCCCCGGCCTCGTGCGGCTCGACCAGCGGGTCCGGGGCGTCCAGCAGCTCGTGCAGACGCTCGGCGAGGTCGCCCCCGAGCTGGGCCGCGAGCGGCTGGAGGCCGTGCGCACGGCCTGCCTGGCGCAGCTCGGGCCGGAGCAGCCGGACGCCGCCATCGGCCTCGTGCCGAACCTCGCGGCCTCCCGCGTCGCGAACCGGCTGGACCTGCGCGGCCCCGCCTACACCGTGGATGCCGCGTGCGCGTCGTCGCTGGTGGCGGTCGACCAGGCGGTCGGCGAGCTGGCGAGCGGACGGTGCGACGTCGTCCTCGCCGGTGGCGTGCACCACTGCCACGACGTCACGCTGTGGAGCGTCTTCACGCAGCTGCGGGCGCTGTCGGCGTCGCAGCAGATCCGGCCGTTCTCCCGCGACGCCGACGGCATCCTCATCGGCGAGGGCACCGCCGTCGTGGTCCTCAAGCGGCTGGCCGACGCGCAGCGCGACGGCGACCGCGTCTACGCCGTCGTGCGCGGGACCGGCGTGGCGAGCGACGGGCGCACCGCGGCCCTGGCGAGCCCTGACCCCGGCGGCCAGACGCGGGCCGTGCGGGCGGCCTGGCAGGCGGCCGGGCTCGACCCGACCACCGCCGGCTCGGTCGGCCTGCTCGAGGCCCACGGCACCGCGACGCCGGCCGGCGACGAGGCCGAGCTGACGACGCTGCGCGACGTGTTCGGCGGGCCCGACGGCAGCGGGGCGGTGCTCGGCTCGGTCAAGTCGATGATCGGCCACACGATGCCCACCGCCGGTGTGGCAGGGCTGGTCAAGGCGGCTCTCGCCGTCCACCACGGCGTCCTGCTCCCCACCCTGCACTGCGGCGACCCGCACCCCGGTCTGGCCGCCACCCGGTTCCGCACCCTGGACCGCGCGGAGCCCTGGACGGGCGACGGGCCGCGGCGGGCCGGCGTCAACGCCTTCGGCTTCGGCGGCATCAACGCCCACGTCGTGCTGGAGCAGGCACCGGAGCCGCTCCGTCCGCAGCGGACCACCGCCGTGGTGACCGAGGCCGAGCGCGTCCTGCGGCTCGCCGCCGCCGACCATGCGGGCCTGAGGCTGCTGCTCGCCGGCAGCGACGTCGAGGTCCTCGCGGCCGGCCTGCCCGACGACGCCCGGACCGACCTGCCCTGCCGGCTCGCGGTCGTCGACCCGACCGAGAAGCGGCTGGCCCTCGCCCGGCGGGTGGCCGAGAAGGGCGGTGCCTGGCGCGGCCGCAACGACGTCTGGTGCTCCCCGCGCCCGCTCCTGCGCGACGGCGGCCGGGTCGCCTTCCTGTTCCCGGGCCTCGAGAGCGAGTTCGCGCCGCGCGTGGACGACGTCGCCGCGCACTTCGGCCTGCCGGCCCCGGCGCTGTTCGGCGGCGCCGACCTCGTGGGCGACGTCGGGCGCCACGGGGCAGCGGTCTCGACGGTCGGCCGCCTGCTCGACGGCGCGCTCCGCCGGCTCGGCGTCATGCCGGACGCCGTCGCCGGTCACAGCGTGGGGGAGTGGGCCGCGATGGTGGCCGGCGGCCTGTACGCCGCCGACGCGACCGACCGGTTCCTCGCCTCGTTCGACCCCGACGCCCTGCAGGTGCCCGGCCTGGCCTTCGCCGCGCTGGGCACGTCCGCCGACGTCGTGCTCGCCGCGCTGGCCGACCGCGGGGAGCGCGAGGTGGTGCTCTCGCACGACAACGCGCCGCACCAGGCCGTCGTCTGCGGCCCGCTGGCCCGGGTCGAGGCGCTCGTGACCGACCTGCGCGTCTCGGGCGTGCTCGGCCAGGTGCTGCCGTTCCGGTCCGGCTTCCACACCCCGATGCTCGCGCCGTACCTCGCTCCTCTGCAGGAGGCGTCCGAGCGGTTCGCCCTGCAGCGCCCCAGCACGCCGGTGTGGTCGGGCACCACCGCCGCCCCCTTCCCCGACGACGAGGCGGCCGTGCGAGCGCTGTTCGTGCGGCACCTGCTCGAACCGGTGCGGTTCCGACCGCTCGTCGAGAACCTGTACGACGCCGGCTTCCGGGTCTTCGTGCAGCTCGGGGTGGGGCAGCTGCCGGCCCTGGTCGGCGACACCCTGCGCGACCGCGAGCACCTGGCGGTGGCGGCGGCCAGCCCGCGGCACGACGGGCTGGCGCAGCTGCGCCGGGTCGCCTGCGCGCTCTGGGTCGAGGGCGCGGAGCCCGCGCTTCCGCTGCTCGCACCTGCCCGGACGGTCCCGCAGCAGCGCCACCCGGTGGTGCGGCTCGACCTCGGCAGCTCGCGGCTGACGCTCGGTCCGGCCGAGGTCGCGGCGCTGCGCCTCCCGACGCCGGCGCGGGTCACCTCCGGCCGGCCCGACCTCGACGCGCTGCTGCGGGAGACCGAGCAGGCGGCCGCGGACGTCGTCGCCGCCGTCCGGGCCGTCCCGGCGCCCCGGGCCCCGCACGCCCCCGTCGTGCACGTGTCGCTGGACGCGATGCCGTACCTGCGCGACCACTGCTTCTTCCGGCAGCGCGAGGGCTGGCCCGACGACGCCGACCGCCGGCCCGTGGTGCCGGCGACCACGATCCTGCAGCACCTCGTCGACGCCACTGAGGCGTCGACCGGACTCGTCGTCGTCGCCGCGGACGACGTCCGCTTCGAGCGGTGGGTCGCGGCCGTCCCGGCGTCGGACGTGCCGCTGCGGCTCGACGACCTCGGCGGCGGGCGGGTCGACGCCGCCTTCGGCGAGTCCGCCCGGGGGACCCTGCGCACCGCTCCGTCCTGGCCGGCGCCGCCCGCGCCGTGGGCCGTCCCGGCAGGCGAGCGACCTCCCGGGATGACCGCGCAGGACCTGTACGACCGGCGGTGGATGTTCCACGGCCTGGCCTTCCAGGGCCTGGTCGAGCTGACCGCCCTCGGCGACCGGCACGCGCGCGGCACGATCGCCGCCCCCGCGGCCCCGGGAGCTCTGCTCGACAACGTCGGGCAGCTGCTGGGCTGGTGGGTGATGGCCACCGCCACCGAGCGGTCGGTCGTCTTCCCGGTGGGCCTGGACCGGGTCCGGCTGTTCGGCCCGGCCCCCGCCCCGGGGCAGCACGTGCACTGCCTCGTCCGGATCACGGACGTCACCGACGAGCAGCTCACCGCCGACGCGCAGCTGGTCGTCGACGGCGTCGTGTGGGCCGAGGTCCTCGGCTGGCGCGACCGGCGCTTCGACAGCCACCCGCGGTCGCAGGCCGTCGACCGCTGCGTCGAGCGCAACACCCACGCCGAGCCCCAGCCGGGCGGCTGGCAGCTGGTCCACGAGCGGTGGCCCGACCTCGCGACCCGCGACCTCGTGCTGCGCGGCTACCTCGCCGCGGACGAGGTGGCGCGCTACGAGCAGCAGCCGCCCCGCGCCCGCCGCGGCTGGCTGCTCGGGCGCATCGCGGTCAAGGACGCCGTGCGCCGGCAGCTGTGGGACGCCGGCGAGGGGCCGGTGTTCCCCGCCGAGGTCGACGTCGACAACGACCCCGACGGGCGGCCCGTCGTCCGCGGCCGCCACGGCCGGGTCCTGCCTGCCCTCGACGTCTCCCTGGCCCATGCGGGGGAGTCCGCCGTCGCCGTCGCCCGGCCTCAGGGCAGCGGGGTGGGGATCGACCTGGAGGAGGTCGTGCCGCGCACCGCCGACACCCACCGGGTCGCGCTCGGCCCCGACGAGCTGCGCCTGCTGGCCGCCCTGCCCGGGTCGCGGGACCTGTGGTTCACCCGGTTCTGGGCCGCCAAGGAGGCGGTGGCCAAGGCCGAGGGCACCGGCCTGCGCGGCCGTCCCCGCGCCTTCGCGGTGGTCGCCGCCACCGAGGACGCGCTGACCGTCGTCGTCGGGGACCGGCAGCACGCCGTCCGCTGCACCACCGTCACGACCCCGCCCGACCTGCCCCCGCGCACCCACGTCGTCGCCTGGACGACAACACCCCCCGAGAGGACCCCGTGACCACGAGCGCACCGACGCCTCCCGAGCAGGAGGTCCTCGCCGAGGTCGCCGGCATGCTGGCCGCCGTCCTCGACGAGATCGGCCTCGACGACGTCGAGGTCGCGATGGACACCCGCTTCACCGACGACCTGCAGCTGGAGAGCATCGACCTGGTCGCGCTCGCCGGGGCGCTGCAGGAGCGGTGGGGCGACCGCGTGAACTTCGCCGAGTTCCTGGCCGGCATGGAGCTCGACGCGATCATCGCCCTGTCGGTCGGCGACCTGGTCCGGCACGTCGTCGACCGCCTCCGGGTCGGGGTCTAGCGGTGGCGCACGTGACCGTCGGGGACCTGCGGGTCCACGTCCAGACGCTGCCGGCCGCGGGGGCCCGTCGCGGGACCGTCCTGCTCGTCCACGGCCTGCTCACCGACAGCCTCGCCAGCTGGTACTTCACCCTCGCCCCGTCCCTCGCGGCCGCCGGCCACGACGTCGTCATGTACGACTCCCGCGGTCACGGCCGCACCTCACGGCCGGCCTCCGGGTACCGGCTGGCCGACTTCGTCGACGACGCCGAGGGCCTGCTCGACGTGCTGGCGGTGCGCGAGCCCGTGCACGTCGTCGGCAACTCCTTCGGAGGCACCGTGGCCTACGCGCTCGCCGGCCGCAGCCCGGACCGGGTGGCCAGCGTGCTCGCCATCGAGTCCGAGCCCGCGACCCCGGCATGGGCGCGGAAGATGGCGCAGATCCTCGGCTGGGCGCAGGACGGCCTCGTCCGCGACGACGTGCTCCTCGCCGTCGACGCCGAGCACGGGCGGCACACCGGACGGCTGGCCCGCTCCGCCGGCCGGCTCCTGGCGGAGACCGCGCTCGCCGCCGAGCTGCCCGCCAGCGACGTGTGGTCGGAGGCGGACCTGGCGGCCGTCCGCTGCCCGGTGCTCGCGGTGTTCGGCGACGAGTCCGACCTCGCGGCGCAGGCGCCCTGGCACGAGGCGCACCTGCCCGACTGCCGGAGCACGCTCGTCGCGGGCCAGCAGCACTCGGTGCTGGTGGAGGCGAGCGAGCAGGTCCGCGGGCTCACCGCTGCCTGGCTGTCCGAGGTCGACGCGACGCCGCGGCAGGCGGCGGCCGGGTGAGCCGGTACCTGCTGGTCGTCCCGCCCCTGGTCGGGCACGTCAACCCCCTCGTCGGGGTCGCGGCCGAGCTGTCGGCCCGCGGGCACGACGTCGCCTGGGCAGGCAGCCCGGAGCTGGTCACGAGGCTGGCCGGCAGCGCCGCCCGGGTCTTCCCGTGCGCCGTCCCGACGACGGCGGCCGGCGAGCTGGTCGCCCGCCCCCCGGAGCTCCGCGGGCTGGCGGCGCTGAAGTTCCTCTGGGAGGAGTTCCTCGCGCCGCTCGCGGAGGTCATGGAGCCCGGGGTCGGGGCGGCCGTCCAGGAGTTCGCCCCCGACGTCGTCGTGGCCGACCAGCAGGCGCTCGCGGGCGCCCTGGTCGCCGAGCGGGAGGGGCTGCCCTGGGCGACGTCGGCCACCACCTCGGCGGAGTTCGCCGGCGCCCTCACGAGCATGCCGCTGGTGGACGCCTGGGTCAGCGCCCTGTTCGCCGGCCTGCGTGTCCGCCTGGGCGTCGCACCCGACGGGCCCGACCCCCGGTACTCCCCGCACCTCGTCCTCGCCTTCACCACGCAGGAGCTCGCGGGCGCGCCCCGGTCCCCGGAGGCGGTCCGCTTCGTCGGCCCCTCGCTGGCCGGTCGCGGCGACGTCGACGGCTTCCCGTGGGCCTGGCGCGACGTCGACCGGCGGCTCGCGCTGGTCAGCCTCGGCACCGCGAACGTCGACGCCGGGGAGGCGTTCCTGCAGGCCTGCGTGGCGGCCGCCCGCGACCGCGCGGAGCGGCTGCAGACGGTGGTCCTCGACCCCGGCGGCCTGCTCGGGCCGTCGCAGCCGGACGACGACGTGCTCGTCCTCCCGCACGTGCCGCAGCTCGCGCTGCTGCAGCACTGCGCCGCCGTCGTCTGCCACGCGGGGCACAACACGGTGTGCGAGGCGCTGTGGCACGGCGTGCCCCTGGTGGTGGCCCCCATCCGCGACGACCAGCCCGTCGTGGCCGAGCAGGTCGTGGCCGCCGAGGCGGGGGTGCGGGTGCGCTTCGGCCGGACGTCGCCCGAGCGGCTCGGCGCCGCGCTCGACCGGGCCCTCGACGACCCCCTCCTGCGCTCCGGTGCCGGCCGCGTCCGGACGTCGTTCCGCGCTGCGGGCGGTGCGGCCTCGGCTGCCGACGCCCTCGCGCAGCTGGCGGTGGCGTGAGGCTCCGCCGGCGGACCGTCGTCCGGCGCCTCACCGGGACCGACTCGGGCTTCCTCGCCCTCGAGACCCCGGTCCAGCCGATGCACAGCGTCGCGCTGTTCCTCCTCGGTCCCGGGGACGCCGTCGACCTCGACGCCCTGCGGCGGCACGTCGCCGACCGGCTGCCGCTGCTCCCGGCCCTGCGATGGCGGCTTCGGCACGTGCCGCTCGGCCTCGCCCACCCCGTCTACACCGACGCCGCCGACGTCGACCTGGTGCGGCACGTGCGGGAGCAGCGCGTGCCTGCCCCGGGCGGCGACGCCGAGCTGGACCGGCTGCACGCGGCGCTGGCCGAGCAGCCGCTCGACCTGACCGGCCCGCTGTGGAACCTCGTCCTCGTCCGGGGTCTGGCAGGAGGCCGCGAGGCAGTGGTCGTGCGGGTGCACCACTGCCTCATGGACGGCCGGGCGCTGCTCGCCCTGCACGACGTCCTGCTGTCGGAGCTCCCGTCGTCCGTCGTCGAGAGCTGGCGCCCCGGCCGGGAGCCGCGCCCTGCCGCGCTGCTCGTGCGCGGTGCCGGCGCCGCAGCCCGGGGGGTGGCGCGCGTGCCGCGCCTGGTCGTGCGCAC
>JAODNQ010000218.1 GCA_025464695.1 Frankiales bacterium
CGCAGGCGCACCGGCGCGAGGAGCTGCTGGCGCGGGCCGAGCGGCTCGCCCGGGAGCGGGCCGGCGCGGGGATCCCGCTGAGCGCACTGGCCGGCGCCCTCGTGCCCCGTCCGACCGGCCGCTGCAGCGGCGGGGACCTGCAGGGCTTCGCCAACGGGCAGCTCCCCGAGGAGGCGCTCTGCCCGCTGTGGGGCACTGCCGGGCAGGTGCTGCGGGCCGATGCCGCCCGTGCGTTCGACGAGCTGTCGCACGCCTACGCCGCGGAGACCGGTGAGCCGGTCTGCGTCACCGACTCCTACCGCAGCCTGCCGGAGCAGGTGGCGGTGCGGACGGCGAAGCCCACCCTCGCGGCCGTGCCCGGCACCAGCAACCACGGCTGGGGCGTCGCCCTCGACCTGTGCGGGGGGATGCAGCAGGCCGGCTCCCCCGCGGACCGGTGGATGCACGAGCACGCGGCGGCATCGGGCTGGTTCCACCCGGCCTGGGCCGAGCCCGGTGGCAGCAAGCCGGAGCCCTGGCACTGGGAGTTCGCGGGCTGACCCGCTCCTAGCGCGCGCTCCACCCGCCGTCGAGCACCAGCGCCGAGCCGTTGCTGTACGACGCCGCGTCCGAGCACAGGAAGGCGACCGCCTCGGCCACCTCGGACGGCTCGAGCAGCCGCTTGACCGCCGACGCCGCCAGCATCACCTGCCCGACGACCTCCGACTCCGGGATCCCCCGGGTGCGGGCCTGGGCGGCGATCTGACCCTCCACCAGCGGGGTGCGGACGTAGCCCGGGCACACCGTGTTGCTCGTGACGCCGCGGCCCCCCGCCTCCAGGGCGAGCGTCTTGCTCAGCCCCTCGATCCCGTGCTTGGCGGTCACGTAGGCCGACTTGTTCGGCGAGGCCCGCAGCCCGTGCACCGACGAGACGTGCACCAGGCGGCCCCAGCCCTGCTCGTACATGTGCGGGAGGGCAGCCCGGGAGAGTCGGAACGGCGCCTCGAGCATCACCCGCAGGATCAGCGAGAACGTCTCGACGGGGAACTCCTCGACCGGGGCGACGTGCTGCAGGCCGGCGTTGTTGACGAGGACGTCCGCGCCTGCCAGCAGGCCGCCGGGGGCGCAGGCCGCGTCGACCGCGGCAAGGTCGCCGAGGTCGAGAGCCAGCGCCGTCCCCCCGACCTCCTCGGCCAGAGCCGTGGCGCCCGCGGCGTCGCGGTCGACGACGACGACCTCGGCCCCCGCGGCAGCGAGGCGGCGGGCGCAGGCGGCGCCGATGCCGCTCGCCGCCCCGGTGACGACGGCGCGGCGTCCGGACAGGTCGAGGTCGGTCATGGCCGCAGTCTGCACGTCCGGCCGCAGCCGCTGCCGACTAGGAGGTCGGCGGCTCGTCCTTGCCGGCCTCCTCGAGCGCGTCGGCCTCCTCCTTCGTCGCGTGCACGGCGCCGTCGGCGTGGTCGGGCGGGCCGTAGACCGTGTACAGCACGAGCGGGTTCGGCCCGGTGTTGAGGAAGTTGTGCTCCTTGCCCGCGGGCACGACGACGATGTCGCCCGCCTTGACCGACTTGCTCTTCCCCTCGATCACGGCCTTGCCGACCCCGCTCACGAAGCTGAGGATCTGGTCGTTCTCGTCGTGGGTCTCCACGCCGATCTCGCCCTTCGGCGGGATGGTCATGATGACCAGCTGGGTGTGCTCCCCGGTCCAGAGCACGCGGCGGAAGTCCGCGCTCTTCTCGGCGACGGTCGCGATCTCGAAGTGGTCCATGCTGCTCGCCTTCCCCGGCGGGAGACGCTGACGCCCCGTCCGGCGCGGGAAGTCCCGAGCCGGCCGGGACGGCGTCAGTGCACGATGGTGGGCCTGACCCGACTGCTGCCCGCGACGTTGGTCAGGTCCCCGCCGGTCGTCGCCAGGAAGAGGTGCTCGCCGGAGTGCGCGAAGGAGCGCTCCACGGTCCACACGCCGTCGGCGTCGGTGCGCGCCTGGCTCGTCAGCACGCGCCCCCCGGCCGCCAGGCGGTAGACGCTCACGAGCTGGCCGGGCCGCACCGGGAAGGTCCGGCCCGTGAAGGTCAGCTCCCGGGGCGCGTTCCGGACCGCGCGCAGCGACACCCAAGACGCGACGTGCAGGACCGCCGACGTGCTGCCGACGCCGCCGACCTCGCCGTACAGGCGGGTGTTCGTCGCGGGTCGCACCACCCAGGACGTCTGCCCGGACGCCGGGAGCACCGCGGTCCGGACCGCCCGGTAGACGGTGCTCGGGCGGGTGTAGGCCAGCAGCCGGACCTGGGCCCCGGGCGTCCCCATGACGGTCACCCTGACACCCGGCCCGCCGGCGACCGTCCGGGCCGAGGACAGGAGCAGGACCGGGCGCGGCAGCGGCGGGCCGGCGGGAGCGGTGCTGGTGGGGGGCGTCGTCGTCCCTGCGGAGGGCGACGGCGGGGCCGTGGTCGAGGAGGCGGTCGTGGACGGCTGACCCGACTGACCCGGCAGGAGCGGTGAGGTGCTGGCAGTGGGCGGGGGCGACGTCAGCGTCGGCGTCGGCGTCGGGCGGACGGGCCCCGGCACCGGCTGGGACTCGCGGGAGGGAGTCGGACTCGGCGCACGCGAGGCCGTGGCAGAGGGAGTGGGACTCGGCTCGCCCGTCGTCGCGGTGGGGGTCGCGCTCGGCGAGCTCAGCACGGCGAGCTGGGCCCCCGTCAGCCGCAGCGGCGCGTCGCCCGTGGTGTCGGTCGACAGGACGAAGCTGCCGTCGGGTCCGCGCGAGGCGACGGCGTTGCCGGCCAGCGGGTAGTAGCGGCCGTCGGCGAGCCGGCGCAGGAAGAACAGGTACGTGGAGCCGGGGGTGACCACGACCCCGTCGCCGACCTGGAAGGTGCTGTCGGGGGTGTCACCGCCCAGGACGGAGACCACGACGTCGCTGCCGACGACGGCCGTCCCCTTGTGGACGCTCGTCACCGCGATGCGGTGCAGCGTGTGCGGGAGGGCCGGGAGCGGGGCGCCATCGGCGTCGAGGCCGGGCGAGGTCCCCGGCTCGACCGTGCTGGAGCCGAGGGTCCCCTCCACCACGGTGTCCGCCGCGTCGGCGAGGCTCGACAGGCTGTCGTAGGTGGGGTGGTCGGCGCTAACCTGCACCACCGTCCGGCCGGGCTGCAGGCCGGTGCTGGCGGGGACCGCACGGGGGACGACGTCGGCGCGCCGCCCGGGTCCGGTCCCGGCGGTGACGGCGAGGGCGGCCACGACGGCGCCCGCGGACAGTGCTGCCGTGAGGCCGAGGAGCCGGCCGCTGCGCTGGGTCATGTCGGCGTCCTTCACGGGTAGCGCTGCTGGAGGCGGGACACGTCGTAGGCCTGCGGCGTGTTGTAGGGCAGCCGTCCCTGCCACAGGACGCTCGCGGGGCCGGTGGCACGCGTGAAGCCGGCGTCGGACGGGTGCAGGAGGGCGAGCGCGTGCCCGATCTCGTGGGTGGCGACCTTGGTGCGGATCGCGTCGGTCTCGACGTCCAGCGTCTGCTGGCTCAGGTAGACGAAGTTGTGCGTGTAGCTCGTCGACATGCCGAGTGCGCCGAACGACAGGCTGTTCCCGACGCCGATGGTGACGCCCCAGACGTCGTCGAGCAGCGCCGGCACGTCGGCGACGCTGAGGTCCGGCGTCGTGCCCACCGGCGCCGGGCCGATCTGGACGGAGGTGCCCGCGGCGTTCCAGCCGGCCACCCCGGCGACGACGTTGCCCAGGTACCGGTGCGCGCCCCCGTAGCTGTAGGTCAGAGGCAGCGCGCCTGCGGTGTCCTGCGGCCAGCCCGGACCGAACGTGCCGGGCACCGGGGCCACGGCGCGGAAGACCGGGGTCGTCGAGGTGGTGCCGTTGCACGAGAGGGTGGCCACCACGGACTGCGCCGTGCTCAGCACCACGCCCTGCACGTGGTCGACGCCGTTGCCGCTGGTGCTCAGGCCGAGGGCGACGCCGGTCGCGGGCGAGCCGTCCGGCTTGGTCACCGAGACCGTCGGCACGCCGGTGCAGGCGTACGTCAGGGTGAAGGTCTGCCCGGTGAGCGCGTGCGTGGGCGCCACGACCACCGTCTGCGGCGGCTGGCACACGGCGTCCGCGTCGCCCGTCCAGTCGAGCTCCACCGTCAGCGAGGTCGGGGTGCTGCCCGCGCCCACCAGGGTGATGAGGAACTGCGGCAGTCCGGTGGCGCTGGTCAGGTCGAGGCCGGTGAGGTCGACGCTGCCGGAGGCGTCGAGCGGCCGGTCGGCCAGGCCGGGCAGCGGGCTCCCGCCGCCGCCGAGGAAGCTGATCGTGCCGCTGCTGTACGCCGCGCGGCCCGGCGACAGCACCGCGAGCCGGGTGTACCGGTCGGGCACGCACTTCTCGCTGGGCGCCACCAGGCTCGACGCGAGCACCCTGATCGGTCCCTGGCCGCAGGCCCCGGCGGTGTACGCGTCGAAGTTCTGGATCTGGGCGCTGCCGCTGTCGGCGTTGATCCACAGGCAGTCCGGCCGCTGCGGGTCCGGGTTGACCGTGTACATGTACGAGGCGCCGGGGTTGGCGCGGGGGAAGCTCGTGCACGAGGCACCGGTGCTGGCGTCGAAGCACCGGACCTGGTCGCCGTTGCCGCTGGCGAGGTACACGCGCGGGCCGAGGACGACCGGCGGGCCGTTCCACCCGGTCGTGCTGCCCATCGTCGAGACCAGTGACACGGGCGGCACGAGCGGCGCACCCGTCGTCGTCAGGCAGTCGTCCTGCTGGCCGGTGGGCAGGCACAGGCCCTGCACGGCGCCGGAGCTGCTCAGCACGGGGTAGGCCGAGCCGTAGTTGGACGGGTAGGAGGGGTCCACGGTGGCCGGCCAGCTCCCCCCGCAGGCAGCCGATGCCGCCGCGTCGAAGCAGGCCAGCTGGGCGACGCCGTCGATCGTCACCGGCACCACCACCCGTCCGCCCATCAGCGAGGTCGCCGGTGCGGGGAACGTCGCGTTCGTCAGCTGCCCGGCGCCGAGGCCCACCGCGTACGGCTGACCGGTGCAGGCGGCCTGAGTCGCGAGGTCGAAGCAGAGGAGGGCGTTGCGCGTGCCCGTCACGGTCGAGCCGCTCACGTAGTTGAAGGCGTACCAGCGGCTGCCGACCTGGAGCGGCCCGCTGATGCCGCTGATCCCGTCGTTCGACGCCTCGCCCACCGCGCTGAGCGGGGTGAACCCGCAGAACGGGTTGACCACCGCCTCGGCCAGCAGCGTGTCGACGCAGACGACGCCTGCCGTCGCGTCGGAGGCCCGGGTGGCGTAGACGAACAGGCGGCCGCTCGCCTGGTCCAGGGAGAGCCCCGGCTGCCCGCTGACGGCGAACTGCCCGCCGGTGGAGCCGTCGGTGACCGTCCGCGGTGCTCCGCAGGCCGAGGCGTCGACCTGCAGGTGGCAGGCGACGACCAGCTGCCCGGAGTGGTGGAAGACGTTGTAGACGGCACGCGGCGTCATGGCGAGGGCCCAGCCGTCACCGCCGCCCTGTCCCGCGAAGCTGGTGGCGGGCGGGACCGGCACGATCCGGGTGGCCTGGTACTCCTTGACCGCGGCCGAGGCCGGCGCCGCGAGCAGGGTCGAGAGCAGCAGTGCGGCGACCCCGGCGCCGGCGACCGACCTCCGCCGCCACCGCTCGCTCCGCGTCCCCCGCCGGTGTGCCCTCTCCCGCAGCAGCATGATGCGCACCTCGCCCCCCGAAGCTCAGGCAGCCGTTCTCCCACCGCCGCGGCCCGGTGTCGACGGCTGCGGGCGAAGACGACCCGAAGGGGCAGGACCGACCAGGACCGAACGTGCAGAGGTCCGGTCGACAGGGGCACAGGTCGCGTCGGACGGGGCCCGGCGCTACCCGGCCGAGCCGGTCTGCACCATCAGCACGGCGTCCACCGTGCGCGGCCCCCACTGCTGCCGGGCGGTGCCGACCTCGGCCCAGCCGTGCCGCAGGTACCAGCCCCGGGCGGCACTGTCCGGGTCCACCAGGAGCACGGCGGTGCGACCACGCAGCGCTGCCTCGGCCACGGCGTGCCGCACCAGGGCCAGGCCGGCTCCGGGCACCGTCCGGTCGGTGAACAGCCGGCTGACCACGGCGAGCCCGTCGGGGTCGCGGCCGGTGGTCCGCTGCCACAGCGGGACGGCGGCGGGGTCGTCGGCCGGGTGCAGGGCCACGTGCCCGACGACGCGGTCGTCGGCGTCGGCCACCCACCCGCCGAGCTCGTCCTCGGACGCCAGCCACCCGTCGCTCACGGCCTCGGACCGGACCGGGTAGCCCTCCTGCTCGTGCGTCCGCTGCAGCAGCGCGAGCAGCCCGGGCAGGTCCTGCGGACGCCGGGCCCGGACGTCGACGGGCACGCGCGCTCCTCGGTCATCATGGACAGGTGGGAGGCACGGTAGAGCGCCTGCAGCTGGACGCGACGTCGTGGGTCGACGTCGCCCGCGGCTGGCTGGAGGACCCGGACGAGGTGTACGCCGCGCTGGCCGAGCGGGCGCCGTGGAGGCAGGGGCAGGTCTGGGCGTACGACCACCTGCGCGGCGAGAACCGGCTGTCGGCGTTCGTGCGGCCGTCGCTGGACGGGCCGCACCCGGCCTTGGTGACGGCGCACAAGCGGCTGCGGGCGGCCTACGGCGTCGAGCTCACCGGCATCGGGATGAGCTGGTACCGGGACGGCCGCGACGGGATGGGGGTGCACCGCGACAGCGACCTGCGCTGGTGCGAGAGCACGCTGATCGCCGTCGCCACGACCGGCGCGACCCGGCCGTGGCTCGTCGCGCCGGCCCGCGGGAAGGGCGCCGTCGTCGACCTGGCGCCCGCGGCCGGCGACCTCGTCGTCATGGGCGGGCGCGCGCAGGCCGACTGGCTGCACGGCGTCCCGCCGGTCCCCGGGCTGCGGGAGGGGCGGATCAGCCTGCAGTGGCGGTGGACCTCGCGGCAGGGGCGGCCGGAGACCGGCGGGGGCTCGCGGGCGGCCCGGCGGTACGGCGGCGGGCGGTAGCGCGGAGGCTGCCTCAGCCCACCGCGGGCCTCAGCGGGCCGCGGGGTCAGCCCGCCGCGGGGGTCAGCGGCCGGCCCTCGACCGCCGCGGCGACGTCGGCCGCGATCTGCTCGGGCGTGGTCTTCGACCGGTAGCGCCGCAGGACGGTGCCGTCGCGACCGACCAGGAACTTCTCGAAGTTCCAGCGGACCCGCCCGGCCTTGCCCGACGCGTCCGCCGCCTCGGTCAGCACGGCGTAGAGGGGGTGCTGGTCGCGGCCGCGCACCTTGAGCTTGCCGTAGACGGGGAACGTCACGCCGTAGGTCAGCGCGCAGGCGGTGATGGCGTCGGGGCCGCCCGGCTCCTGGAACAGGAACTGGTTGCAGGGGAAGCCGAGGACCGAGAAGCCGTGCTCCCGGTAGGTCTCGTGCAGCGCTTCGAGGCCCTCGTACTGCGGGGTGAAGCCGCACTTGGAGGCCACGTTCACGGCGAGCAGCACCTCGCCCTCGTGCTCCCGGAGGGTCGTCGACGACCCGTCCAGCGCGGGGACGGGGACGTCGTAGAGGGTCACGCGGTCAGCCTGTCACCCGAGCCGCGCCGCCGTGCGGGTCGGGCCGGTAGGCCTACTCCCACTCGATCGTGCCCGGCGGCTTGCTCGTCACGTCGAGCACCACGCGGTTGACCTCGCGCACCTCGTTCGTGATGCGGGTCGAGATCCGGGCGAGGACGTCGTAGGGGATGCGCGACCAGTCGGCGGTCATCGCGTCCTCCGAGCTGACCGGTCGGAGCACCACGGGGTGGCCGTACGTGCGGCCGTCGCCCTGGACGCCGACGCTGCGGACGTCGGCCAGCAGCACGACGGGGCACTGCCAGACGTCGCGGTCCAGGCCGGCCGCGGTGAGCTCCTCGCGGGCGATCGCGTCGGCCTCGCGCAGCAGCTCGAGGCGGTCGCGGGTGACCTCGCCGATGATCCGGATGCCGAGGCCAGGGCCCGGGAACGGCTGGCGCCACACGATCGGCTCGGGCAGGCCGAGCTCGAGCCCGAGGGCGCGCACCTCGTCCTTGAACATCATCCGGAGCGGCTCGACGAGGGCGAACTGCAGGTCGTCCGGCAGCCCCCCGACGTTGTGGTGGCTCTTGATGTTCGACGTCCCCGCACCGCCACCCGACTCGACGACGTCGGGGTAGAGCGTCCCCTGCACGAGGAACTCGACGTCGCCCTCCTTGTCGATCTCGCGCGCCTCGGCCTCGAACACGCGGATGAACTCGCGGCCGATCACCTTCCGCTTGGTCTCGGGGTCGGTGATGCCGGCCAGCGCGTCGAGGAACTGGTCGGCGACCTTCGCGACCCGCAGCGCGACACCCGTCGAGGCCACGAAGTCCTGCTCGACCTGCTCGGCCTCGCCCTTGCGCAGCAGCCCGTGGTCGACGAAGACGCAGGTGAGCTGGTCACCGACGGCGCGCTGCACGAGGGCCGCCGCGACGGCGCTGTCGACCCCGCCGGACAGCCCGCAGACGACGCGCTTGTCGCCGACCTGGGCCCGGATCCGCTCGACCTGCTCCTCGACGATGTTGACCATCGTCCAGGTGGGCCGGCAGCCGGCGCCCTCGAGCAGGAACTTCTTGAGCACCGCCTGGCCGTGCTCGCTGTGCAGCACCTCGGGGTGGAACTGCACGCCGTACAGCCCGCGCGCGGTGTCCTCGAAGGCGGCGACCGGCGTCTCGGGGGTCGAGGCGGTGACGGCGAAGCCCAGGGGCGCCTCGGACACGGCGTCGTTGTGCGACATCCACACCGACTGCGTCGCCGGCAGCCCGCTGAACAGCACGCCCGGGTCGACGACGGCCAGCGCGGTGCGCCCGAACTCGGCCGTGCCGGTGCGCGCGACCGTGCCGCCGAGGGAGGCGGCCATGGCCTGGAAGCCGTAGCAGATGCCGAAGGTCGGGACGCCGGTGAGGAAGAAGTCGGGGTCGAGCTGCGGGGCCCCGGGCGCGTACACGGACGACGGGCCGCCGGACAGGATCACGGCCTTGGGCGCGCGCGCCCGGATCTCCTCGGCGGTGATCGTGTGGGGCACGACCTCCGAGTACACGTGGCACTCGCGGACGCGACGAGCGATCAGCTGCGCGTACTGCGCCCCGAAGTCGACGACGAGGACCAGGTCGGCGTCTGCTGCCGGGTGCGCGCTCACCGGGCCGAGGCTACCGGCGGGGGGCAAGGCTCCGGACGGGTCAGCGCGGCGGCCGGGTGGCAGCATCGCCGCGGTGACGCGCGAGCGGGAGGCGGTGCTGCAGCACTGGCGCCGTGACGCCCTGACCCGGCCCGCGGGGGCGGTGCTCGACCTCGGGGACGCGCAGGCCCACAGCACCGGCATCGCGGTCCCGCAGTGGAACGGCCTGCTGCTGCGCCGGGTCCCCGAGGACGCCGGCCTGTACGCCGAGGCCGCCGCCTGGTTCGCCGGCCGGGGCATGCCCTACGGCGTGGTCGTGCCCGAGGAGCTCGACCACGCGCCGCCCGGAGCCACCCTCCGGCACGACCTGCCGGTGCTGCGCCGGTCGCTGGCCGACCTGCCGCCGCTGCCGCGCCTGGCCTACGACGACGCCCCGACGGCGGCCGTGGTGGCCGACGTCCAGGCGGCGGCCTTCGAGGACCTGCCCGCCCTCGACCTCGCCTTCGTGGCCCCCGTCCTGTCCGCTCCGTGGCGCCGCACGGTCGTCGTCGCGGAGGAGGGGGAGCCGGTCGCGACCGCGTGCGTGTCCCTCGGCGGGGAGCGCGAGGCGGTCGTCTTCGACGTCGCCGTGCTCCCCCGCGCCCAGCGCCGCGGCCTGGGGCGGGCCGTGACCCTGTGGTGCCTGCACGAGGCGGCGTCGGCCGGAGCCGACCTCGTCGTCCTCAACCCCTCCGACGCGGGGCGGGCGCTCTACGCCGGGCTCGACTTCGTCCCGGCCCCCTCGTGGCGCATCTGGCGACCCGCCACACTGCCCGCATGAGCGACGTCCTGTGGACCCCGTCCCCTGACCGCGTGGCCGCCTCCCGCCTCACGGCCTTCGCCGCGCAGGCGCGCGACCGGTACGGGGTGGAGGTGGACGGCGACTACGAGGCGCTGTGGCGCTGGTCGGTGGAGCACCTGGAGAACTTCTGGGCGCTGGTCTGGGAGCACTTCGAGGTCGGCGGCGGCTACGACGCCGTGGTCGACTCGCGCCGCATGCCGGGCGCGCGCTGGTTCACGGGCGCCCGGCTCAACCTGGCCGCCCGGGTGCTGGCCCGGCGCGGCGACGGCGACGCCCTCGTGGCGGTGTCCGAGGACGGCACGACGACGACGCTGTCCTGGGACGAGCTCCGGGGCCAGGTCGGCGCGCTCACCGCGACCCTGCGGGGGCTCGGCGTCGGGCAGGGCGACCGCGTGGTGGCGTACCTGCCGAACACGCCGCACGCCGTCGTGGCGCTGCTCGCCGTGGCGAGCCTCGGCGCGGTCTGGTCGACGTGCGGGCCCGACATCGGGCCGCGCAGCGCCGTCGACCGCTTCGGCCAGCTGTCCCCCAAGGTCCTGCTCACCGTCGACGGCTACCGCTTCAACGGCCGCGACCACGACCGCCGCGAGGCCGTCGCGGAGCTGCTCACCGGGCTGCCGACCGTCGAGGCCGTCGTCCACGTCCCGTTCGCCGCACCGCTCCCCACCGACCGGCAGGTGGTCGCCTGGGCCGACGCCGTGGCCGACGTCTGCGAGCCCGACGTCCTCGAGCTCGACGCCGAGGCGCCGCTGTGGGTCGTGTACTCCTCCGGCACGACGGGGCTGCCGAAGGGACTCGTGCACAGCCACGTCGGCGTCCTGCTGGTCGGCCTCGTGCAGCACGGGCTGCAGTACGACGTCCGCGAGGGCGACCGCTTCTTCTGGTACAGCTCGACCAGCTGGATCATGTGGAACGTCAACCTGTCGAGCCTGCTGCTCGGCGCCACCGCCGTCCTCTACGACGGCAGCCCGCTGTCTCCCGGCCCGGACCGGCTGTGGCAGCTCGCCGGGGAGCAGCGGCTGACCGTGCTCGGCACCAACCCCGGGCACCTGCTCGCCTGCGAGAAGGCCGGGCTCTCGCCCGGGCGCGACCACGACCTGTCGTCGCTGCGCGGCGTCGGCTCCACGGGCTCGCCCCTGCCGGCGTCGTCGTTCCGGTGGGTGTACGAGCACGTCGGGGACGACCTGGCGATGCACGTCATCAGCGGCGGCACCGACTTCGCGGCCGCGCTGCTGTGCGACGCGCCCTGGCTCCCCGTGACCGCCGGCGAGATGTCGTGCCGGGGGCTCGGCATCGCCCTCGAGGCGTGGGACGCGGAGGGCCGGCCGCTGGTCGACGAGGTCGGGGAGCTGGTCCTCACCGCACCCCTGCCGTCGATGCCGCTGCGCATCTGGGGTGACGACGACGGCAGCCGCTACGCCGGCGCCTACTTCGACCCGCCCTACGAGGAGTGGCCGGAGCTGCCGTCGGGAGGAGCGGTCTGGCGGCACGGCGACTGGGTCACGATCACCTCCCGCGGCACGGGCGTCGTCCACGGCCGCAGCGACTCGACCCTCAACCGGCACGGCGTCCGCATGGGCAGCGCCGACCTGTACGCCGCCGTCGAGGCGATGCCCGAGGTGGTCGAGGCGCTGGTGCTCGGCGTCGAGCAGAGCGACGGCGGCTACTGGCTGCCGCTGTTCGTCGTCCTCGCCGACGGCGTCGCCCTCGACGACGACCTCGTGGCCCGGATCCGGCAGCGGGTGCGCGAGCAGGCGTCGCCCCGGCACGTGCCGGACGAGGTCGTGCAGGTGCCGGCCGTGCCGCGGACGGCGACGGGCAAGAAGCTCGAGGTCCCGCTCAAGCGCATGGCGCAGGGGGTCCCGGTGGACCAGGCGCTGAACCTCGGTTCGGTGGGCGACCCGTCGTCGGTCGAGTGGTTCGTGGGCTACCTGGCGGGTCGCGGGGCCGGCGAGGCGTGACCCGGGCGGGGGATCTGTCCCGTCCCTTGTGACCAGTCGCCCGCGCGGCGGCAGGTCCGGCCCGGTCGGGGTGCCACGCTGGCACTCCCCCCACCTCCCCGGAGGCCCCGTGCCCGTCTCCCAGCACGCCGAGCGGCTGCGCCGTGCCGCGCTGCACGCCTACGACGTGCTGGACAGCGAGCCCCTGCCCGAGCTCGGCGACATCGTCGAGCTGGCCGCCCTGCTCACGGCCTGCCCGGTGGCCGCCGTCAACCTGCTGGACGACACCTCGCAGCGCCAGCCGGCCGTGTTCGGGACCCAGCCGTGCACCGTCCCGATCGCCGACAGCCTCTGCCGGATCGCGGTCCGCGAGGAGCGGCTCGTCGCCGTGTCCGACGCGTCGGCGGTGCCCGAGTTCGCGACCAGCCCGTTCGTCGACGGCCGGTCGGGCGCCGTCCGCACCTACGCCGCCGTGCCCCTGGTGGTGGCCGACGGCACCGTCCTCGGGACGCTCTGCGTCGTCGACGACCAGGTCCGCACGCTGACCCCGGCGCAGCTGCGCGGCCTGGAGCTGCTGGCCGCGCAGGTCGTCGCCGCCCTGGAGAGCCGCCGGCAGCGGCGCCGGCTGACCTCGGCGATCGACGAGCTCGACCGCCTGGCCCACGTCGACGGGCTGACCGGCCTGGTCAACCGGTCCGCGGTGACCCGGCTGCTGGACCGGGCCTGCCGGGTCGGCGGCTGGGGGCTGCTCTTCCTCGACGTCGACGACTTCAAGCGCGTCAACGACGTGCACGGCCACGCCACCGGCGACCTCGCGCTCCGGGAGGTCGCGGCGCGCGTGCGGTCGGCCCTGCGCCCCGAGGACCTGCCCGGCCGCTGGGCCGGTGACGAGCTCGTCGTCCTGCTCCCCGGCTGCGCGACGTCGGACGCCGTCGCCGAGGTCGGCCGCCGGGTCCAGGCGGCGGTGGCCGCGCCCTTCCGGGTCGACGGCCTGCCGGTCCGCCTGTCGGTCAGCGTCGGCGCCACCCTGGTGCAGGCCGGCAGCGACCCGGTCCAGGTGCTGCGGGCCGCGGACTGTGCGATGTACGCCGACAAGCGGCTGGCCCGCACCCGCTGCCTGCCTGCGCCGGCCGCCCCGCTCGGGTTCCGGCAGCGCGACGAGCTCACCCTCGAGACGCAGCGCCTCGGCGCCATCGACCGCCTGCACGCGCTGCAGCGGACCACCGCCGCGGCGCAGCAGTCCGCGACCCGCAGCCGGACCCAGCGCGAGGCCACCGCGCGCCGGCAGGGGGTCCTGCTCAGCCAGAACGCGGCGCTGCAGGCGCACGCGGCGGAGCACCTCGTCCTGACGGCGCAGCTGCTCGTCGCCCACAAGCCGCGCGTGGTGCTCGCGCACGCCGACGCCGGGTTCCGCGGCCTGCTCGCCGAGGCCCTGCACGAGCGCGGCCTGCAGGTGGTGTCCTGCACCTCCGACGGCGCCCAGACCGTCGGGGTGTGCCTGGCCGAGCAGCCTGACCTGCTGGTGCTGCAGGACGGGCTGCCGGACGGCACCGGCGTCGTCGAGGAGGTGCTGGCCGGCTGTCCCGCGACGCTGGTGGTCGCCCAGGCCGAGCGCGGCGCGCGGGAGCTCCTGCTGCGCGACGCCGGGGCCACCTACGTCTTCCCCGAGGGCACGGCGCCGTCGTCGGTGTCCGAGGACCTGCGCCGGCTGGTCGGGGTCGGCTGACCCGTCGGGTCAGGCCCCCATGCCGCGGCCCTGGGCGTGCTGCAGGGACTTGCCCTCGGTGCGGTTGGCCGGCGCGACCATGACCTCGACCCGCTGGAACTCCTTGATGGAGGAGTAGCCGGTCAGGGCCATCGAGCGGCGCAGCGCCCCGAAGATGCCGGTGGTGCCGTCGTCGGTCAGGGCGGGGCCGAGCAGGACCTGCTCGAGGGTGCCGACCTGCTCGACCCTCACCCGGGTCCCGCGGGGCACCTCCGGGTGGTGGCTGCCGTGGCCCCAGTGCCAGCCGCGGCCGGGGGCCTCGGTGGCGCGGGCCAGCGGGCTGCCCATCATCACGGCGTCGGCGCCGCAGGCGATGGCCTTGGCGACGTCGCCGCCGGTGCGCATGCCGCCGTCGGCGATGACGTGGACGTAGCGGCCGCCCGACTCGTCGAGGTAGTCGCGGCGGGCCCCGGCGGCGTCGGCGATGGCGGTGGCCATCGGCACGCCGATGCCGAGCACGCCCCGGGTGGTGTTGGCCTGGCCCGGCCCGACGCCGACCATGATCCCGGCCGCACCGGTGCGCATCAGGTGCAGCGCGGACTGGTAGGTCGCGCAGCCGCCGACGAGCACGGGCACGTCGAGGTCGGCGATGAACCGCTTGAGGTTGAGCGGCTCGTGCCGGCTGGAGACGTGCTCGGCCGAGACCACGGTGCCCTGGATGACGAACAGGTCGACGCCGCTGTCGAGCACCGTCTGGGCGAACTGGACCGTCCGCTGCGGGGTCAGGGAGGCGGCCGTGGTGACGCCGGCGTCGCGCATCTGCTTGACCCGCGCCGTGATGAGGTCGGCCTTCACCGGCTCGGCGTAGACCTCGCGCATGCGCGCCAGCGCACGGTCGGCCGGCAGCTCCGCGATCTCGACCAGCAGCGGCGCGGGGTCGTCGTAGCGGGTCCACAGGCCCTCGAGGTCGAGGACGCCGAGGCCGCCGAGCCGGCCGATCTCGATCGCCGTCTCGGGCGAGACGACGCCGTCCATCGCGCTCGCCACCAGGGGCAGCTCGAACCGGTAGGCGTCGATCTCCCAGG
>JAODNQ010000232.1 GCA_025464695.1 Frankiales bacterium
GGCTGTGCACGGCAGGCCCGCTCAGGGCAGCGCGCGGTCCTGCGCGGCCGCGGCGAGCAGCTCCTCCGCGTGCCCGCGGGCCAGGCCGCTGTCGTGCCCGGCCATCATCCGGCTGAGCTCGACCACCCGGGCGGCGTCGTCGAGGGCCACCACCCCGCTGCGGGTCACGGAGCCGTCGTCGGCCTTGACCACCTGCAGGTGCTGGTCGGCGAACGCCGCCACCTGCGGCAGGTGCGTGACCACGAGGACCTGGTGGTCGCGGGCCAGCCGGGCCAGCCGGCGGCCGATCTCGACGGCCGCCCGACCGCCGACCCCGGCGTCGACCTCGTCGAACACCATCACCGGCACCGGGTCCGTGCCCGCGAGCACGACCTCGACCGCGAGCATGACGCGGCTGAGCTCACCGCCCGAGGCGCCCTTGTGCAGCGGCCGCGGCGGCGCGCCCGGGTGCGGCACGAGCAGCAGCTCCACGACGTCGACGCCGTCCGGCCCGACGGCCAGGACGCGGTCGCCCACGGGCAGCCCCTGCGGGTCGTCGGCGGCGCTGACGGTCGCCGTCACGGCGGCGTGCGGCATGGCGAGCGCGGCCAGCTCGTCCCCGACCGCCTCACCGAAGCGCGCCGCGGCCTCGACGCGCGCGGCGGTCAGCTCCGCGGCCAGCTCCGCCAGCTGCGCCCGCAGGTCCTGCTCCTGCGCGGTGAGCTCCGCGATGCGGTCGTCCGCGCCGTCGAGGTCGTGCAGCCGCACCGACGCCGCCTGCGCCCACGCGAGGACGCCGTCGACGTCCTCGGTCCCGTGCCGCCGGACCAGGGTGGTCAGAGCAGCGAGGCGGTCCTGCGCGGCGGACAGCCGGAGCGGGTCGGCGTCGACGCCGGCGGCCCAGCTGGCGAGGTCCCCCGCGACGTCGGCCACCAGGAACGCCGCCTCCGCGACCCGCCCGGCCATGGCGGCGAGCGCCGGGTCCAGGCCGCCCGCCCCCTCGAGCGCACGCCGGGCCGTGGTGAGCAGACCCAGCGCGTCGACGTCCTCGCCGGCCTCGTCCCCCGTGAGCGCTCCTTGCGCGGTCGCGGCGGCCCCGCGCAGGTCGTCGGCGTTGGCGAGCCGGTCGACCTCGACCTTCAGCGCGGCGTCCTCGCCGGCCTCCGGCGCGACGGCCTCGACCTCGGCCACGCCCAGGCGCAGCAGCTCGGCCTCGCGGACCCGCTCCTCGGCCGCCGCCTGCAGCTCCTGGACCGTGCGGCGCACCTGCCGCCAGGCGTCGTAGGCCTCGCGGAACCGCTCCCGCCGGGCCACCACGGGCTCACCGGCGTACCGGTCGAGGGCGCCGCGCTGGGCGGCCGGCTTGAGCAGCCGCTGCTGGTCGGACTGGCCGTGCACGGCGACGACGTGCTCCCCGAGCTCGCTCAGCACGCCCGCAGGGACGCCCCGCCCCCCGACGTGCGCGCGGCTGCGCCCGTCCGGGTTCACCGTGCGGGTGAGCAGCAGGACGCCGTCGTCGAGCTCGGCCCCGGCCTCGGCGGCGCGGACCAGTGCCGCGTGCGCCTCCGGCAGCACCAGCCGGCCCTCGACGACCGCCTTCGCGCTGCCGGGACGAACCCGGCCGCCGTCGCCGCGCGCCCCGAACAGCAGGTTCACGCCCTGCACGACCATGGTCTTCCCGGCGCCGGTCTCGCCGGTCACCACGGTCAGCCCGGGCGACAGCTCGAGCACGGCGTCCTCGATCACGCCGAGCCCGCTGATCCGCATCTCTTCGAGCACGTGTTCGAACCTAGCCGCCGCGACCGACAGTCCTGGGGACGTCGGGGCCGTCCACAGGTCAGCCCTGCTCGGCGCGTCCCCGCCAACCCGCCACGGGCAGGTCGAACTTGCGGACCAGCGTGTCGGTGAACGGCTCGGTCTGCGTCCGGGCCAGCAGCACGGGCGCGACGCCCTTGCGCACCTCGACACGACTGTGGTGCGGCAGCGGCAGGGTGCGCCGGCCGTCGCAGGCCAGGACCGCCTCCGCCCCTGTCGCCAGCACCTCGAGCGCGACCACCGACGTCGGGCCGACCACGACCGGCCGGGCGAACAGCGCGTGCGCGCTGATCGGCACCACCAGCAGCGCGTCGAGCGTCGGCCAGACCACCGGGCCGCCGGCGGAGAAGGCGTAGGCGGTGGAGCCGGTCGGGGTGGCGCAGACGACGCCGTCGCAGCCCCAGCGCGACAGCGGCCGGCCGTCGACCTCGACCACGAGCTCCAGCATCCGCTCCCGCGCGGCCTTCTCGACCGACGCCTCGTTCAGCGCCCAGCCGGTGCCGACGACCGCGCCGTCGAGGGTGACCGTCACGTCGAGCGTCGTGCGCTCCTCGACGGAGTAGTCGCGCGCCAGCACCCGCTCGACCGTCGCGTCCAGGTCCTGGGACTCCGCCGCGGCCAGGAAGCCGACGTGCCCGAGGTTGACGCCGAGCAGGGGGACGCCGCAGTCGCGGGCGGTCTCGGCGGCGCGCAGGATCGAGCCGTCGCCGCCCAGCACGAGGACCAGCTCCGCGCCCTCGGCCGAGCCGCCGACCGCGACGCCCGTCAGCCCGATGTCGGCCGCCTCGTCCGCCGCGACCCGCACCTCGACGCCGGCCTCCTGCAGGCGTCGGACCACCCGCCGCGCGGCGTCCGCGATCGAGGGGCGGCCCGTGTGGGCGAGCAGCAGGACGGAGCGCACGCGGCCAGCCTGTCAGACCGGACAGCGGTGCGCCGTCGTCCTAGACCGGACCCTCGGCGACCGCCCGCGCCAGGTCGGCGTCGTCCAGCGGCGGAGCGCCCTGCTGCAGCCACAGGAAGAACTCCACGTTGCCGCTCGGCCCGGGCAGCGGGCTGGCGACCACGCCGCGGACGCCCAGCCCGAGGGTGGCGGCCTGCCTCGCCACCCCCCGGACGGCGTCGGCGCGCAGCTCGGGGTCGCGCACGACGCCGCCCGCGGGCAGCCGCTCCTTGCCGACCTCGAACTGCGGCTTGACCATCGGCAGCAGGTCCGCGCCCGGCCGGCACACCGACAGCAGGGCCGGCAGCACCAGGCCGAGCGGGATGAAGGACAGGTCGGCGACCACGAGGTCGACCGGCTCCCCCACCTGCTCGAGCGTCAGGGACCGGACGTTGGTGCGGTCGACCACCGTCACGCGGTCGTCGCTCTGCAGCGCCCAGACCAGCTGCCCGTACCCGACGTCGACCGCCACGACGTGCGACGCGCCCCGCCGGAGCAGGACGTCGGTGAAGCCGCCGGTCGAGGCCCCGGCGTCCAGGGCGCGCCTGCCGGCGGGGTCGTAGCCGAAGGCGTCCAGGGCGCCGACGAGCTTGTGCCCGCCGCGGCTCGCGTACGTCTCGCCGGGCTGCTCGTCGACGAGCAGCGGCGTCGCCGCCTCGACCCCTGTCGCGGGCTTGGTGGCCACGGTCCCGGCGACGCGCACCAGGCCGGACGCCACCAGGTCCGCGGCGTGCTCGCGGCTGCGGGCCAGGCCGCGGCGGACCAGCTCCGCGTCCAGGCGGGCGCGGCGCGCCACGGTCAGCGCCCCCCGTAGACGGCGGGTGCGGGGCTCACGGCTGGTCGAGGGCGGCGAGGGCGTCCTGCAGCCGGCGGTGGACGTCGTCGTAGACCTGGACGTGCTCCTCGAGCGGCCGGTCGAGGACCCCCTCGAGCGCGTCGAGCGCCGCGACGACGGACGGGGGCGGACCCCAGGCCGCCGCAGGGGGCCTGGGCACGGGCGGACCCGGCACGGGCGGACTCGGCACGGGCAGACCCGGGACGGACGGACCCGGGACGGGCGGACTCAGCACGGGCGGACCCGGGAGGGACGGACCAGGCACGGGCCGGCCGGACACGGGCGGACCCGGGACGGCGGCACCCGGCGGACCCGGTCGCGGTCCTGACGGAGGTCCCGGGCGTGGAGCCTGCACGCTCAGGCGTTCCCGCTGCGCTCGACCGCGCTCAGCCGCCCGGACAGCTCCCGGACCGTGGCCTCCAGCACGCGCACGCGCGCGCTCAGCTCGACGACCTCGTCCGCGCTGGCCAGCCCGACACGCCCGAGGGTGCGGTCGACCTCGTACTTGACCAGGGCCGTCACCGCTTCCCGGTTGGCCCGCGTCTGCTCGACGAGGTCCTCCGCGAGGGCGCCGACCTGCTCCGCCGTGGCCTCCCCCTGCGTGACCAGCGCCCGCGCGGCCGCGGCCGCGCGCTGCCGGGTCACCTCCGTGAGGCTGCCGGCGAGCGCCAGGTAGCTCTTGAGCGCGTCGCGCACCGTGGTCCTCCGTCCGGCGCCGGAGCCTGACGCCGCGAAGGACGCTACCGCGTGAGCCGTGGCCTGCCGGGTAGCGTCGCGGGGTCGCTCGACAGTCGACGACGTCGCCGGAGGAGGGCCGTGGCCAGCGCCGCAGAGGTCGAGCTCGCCCTTCGCGACGTCGTGTCGCGCCTGGCCGAGGTCGACCCGGCCACCCGCGGCAAGCACGTCCTGGACCGGACGGTGTCCTGCCGGGTCACCGACCTCGACGTCGTCTGGACCGCCCAGCTCGGTGACGACGGCCTGTCCGACCTCACCGACGAGCCGTGCGACAACGCGCAGGTCCGGCTCCGCGTGGCGAGCGACGACCTCGTCGCCCTCGCCGAGGGGCGCCTCGCGGTCGTCACCGCCTGGGCGACGGGTCGGCTCCGCGTGGAGGCCAGCGCCCGCGACCTCATGAAGCTGCGGACCCTGCTGTAGCCCGGAGGCTCAGCCGTCGGCGAGGGCCCACGCGAGCGCGCACGCCGCGCGCAGCCCGTCGATGCCCTCGTCGTCCTGCACGACCACGCCGTCCCGGAGCTGCGCGGTCGCGCCGGCGCACCGCGCGGTCGTGCCTCTGACCACGGCCTCGGGCTGCGGCAGCAGCAGTGCACGCAGGTCGGGGGCGACGTAGGTCGGGCGGCTGCCGGCCGGTGCGGCGAGCAGCGCGGCCCGGTCGACGACGCCGGTCAGCACGAGCAGGCTGTCGGCGCCTCCCCGGACGGCGCCGAGCACGTCGGTGTCGAGCCGGTCGCCCACGACCAGCGGTCGCTGCGCGCCGACGCGCTCCACGGACTCGCGGTGCAGGGCCGGCTCGGGCTTGCCCGTGACCACCGGGTGCAGGCCGGTGGCCACCTCCAGCGCGGCGACGAACGCGCCGTTGCCGGGGAGCGGCCCCCGGGGGCTCGGGTAGGTGCTGTCGGTGTTGCCGGCGACCCAGAACGCGCCCGCCCGCAGGGCGACGGCGGCCTCGGCGAGGTCGCGCCACCCGGTCTCGGGCGCGAGGCCCTGCACGACGGCCTGGGGCTGCTCGTCGGCGGTCCGCACGGGCCGCAGGCCGGCAGCCGCGACCTCCTCCGCCAGCCCCTCGCTGCCCAGCACGAGGACCGCGGTCCCGCGTGGGAACCGCTCCGCCAGCAGCCGCGCCGCCGCCTGCGCGCTGGTGACGACGTCCTCGTCGACGGCGTCGATCCCCAGCTCGCGCAGGTGAGCCGCGACGACGGACGGACGGCGTCCGGCGTTGTTGGTGACGAAGCAGGCGCGCATGCCCCGCGCCCGGGCGCCGGCGACCGACGCCGCGGCGTGCTCCACCGGCTCGGGCCCGAGGTAGAGCACGCCGTCGAGGTCGTACAACCCGGCATCGTAGGCCTCGGCGAGCGGTCCGTCGCAGGACCCGAGCCGCTGACCGCGGGCGTCCCCGGGTTCGCCGGTCAGCGCCGCGACGCGGTCAGGGCCGCCCGTGCGCCTCGCAGGGCCTGGCCGTAGTAGGCGATGTCCGGGCGCATGGCCGCGGCCAGGGCCAGGTGCTCGACGGCGGCGTCGAGGTCGCCGAGCTTGGTGGTCGCGAGGCCGAGGCCGAACTGGGAGTAGTCGTCGGCGGGATCGATGCTGATGATCCACTCGAAGTTGGCGCGGGCCTCCTCGTACATGCCGAGGTCGAACTGCGCGCGTGCCAGCCCCTCGCGCACGGCCCGGGACTCGGGTACCTGGGTGGCGGTGTGCTGCAGCAGCTGCACCGCGGCGTTGGCGTCGCCGGCCTGCAGCAGGTCGAGACCGCGCAGGTACCAGTCGTACAGCTCGCCCTGGGGGACGACGTCCTCGGGCGGCGGAGGCAGCTCGGCGAACGGCCGCGGCTTCTCGGCCTCCGGCGCCCGCGGGTCGTACCGGGGGTCGTACCTGCTGTCTCCCACTGCCCTGTCTCCCGCGTACCTGTCTCCCACGCCCGCTCCTCTCGAGTCCCGCAGTCCGGCTGACCGGACTGTCGGGGCGGTGCTCCGGGACGCGTGCGGGAGCAGGGGGCGTGGCAGTGTCCTGCCGTGACTCCCGATCCGGGCCCCGTCGACGCGGGCCCGTCCTCCTCCACTCGTCCAGGCAGGCCCGAGGGCCTGGTCCTGCAGCCCTTCCGGGCTCTGCGCTACACCGTGCCCGACCGCGACCTCGCCCTCGTCACCTCCCCGCCCTACGACGTCGTGGACGACGCGGGCGTGGCGGCGCTGGAGGAGCTCAGTCCGTCGAACGTGGTGCGCCTCATCCTCCCACGCGACACGCCCGGCACGCCGGACCGCTACGCCGCAGCCGCCGCTCTGCTGGCGGCGTGGCGGCGCGACGGCGTGCTGCGGCAGGACGCCGTGCCCGCCCTCTACGTCTACGAACAGACGGAGCCGGACGGCGGCCACGTCCAGCGCGGGCTGCTCGGCGCACTCGTCCTGACGCCGGCCGAGGACGGCGTGGTCCTGCCGCACGAGGACACGATGAAGGGTCCTGTCGCCGACCGGCTCGCCCTGTACTCGGCGGTCCGCGCCGACCTCGAGCCGATCTTCCTCGTCTACGACGGCGGCGGGGCCGCCACCGACGCCGTGGCCCGCGCCGACCGCGCCGAGCCCCTCGTCGACGCCGTCCTGCCCGACGGCCTGCGGCACCGGCTGTGGGCGCTGACCGACCCCGCGGTGCTGGCCGCCGTCGCCGCCGACCTGCTCCCGCGCACGGCCGTGATCGCGGACGGGCACCACCGCTACGCGACCTACCTGCAGCGCCAGGCCGACCGCCACGACGCAGGGGACGGCCCGGGGCCCTGGGACCTCGGGCTGACGCTGCTCGTCGACACCCGTGTCTCCGGGCCCCAGGTGCACGCGATCCACCGCGTCGTCGTGGGGAGGGAGGCCGTCGAGCTGGCCGCCCGGGCCTCCCGCGGCGCCACGGTCCACGACCTCGACGGCAACGACCTCGAGAGCGCCCTCGACGCCCTCGCGCAGGCCGGCGCTGCCGGCCCCGCGTTCCTCCTGCTCAGCGGCGACGGCGGCACCGTCCGCCTGGTCACCGACCCCGACCCGCGGCGGCTCGACGCCGCCCTCCCGTCCGAGCGCTCCGACGCCTGGCGGGCGCTCGACGTCGCCGTGCTGCACCACTACCTCGTGCAGGCGCTCTGGGACCTCGAGGACACCGTGGACACCGTCGCCTACGCGCACTCCGTCGACGAGGCACTCGCGCTGGCGGCCCGGACGGGCGGGACCGCGGTGCTGATGAACCCGACCCCCGTCGCGGCGGTGACGGAGGTGGCCGGCGGCGGCGAGCGGATGCCGCGGAAGTCGACCCTGTTCACGCCCAAGCCCCGGACCGGTCTGGTCATCCGCGCCTACGACGACGACACCTCCTCGGCCGTCTCCTCCGCCGCGGACTGACCTGCCGCCGTCCGCCGGGCCCGCGGCGCGGGTGGCGCCGCCCGGACCAGGCGGCGCAGCCCCGCGACCTCCACCTCGGTCCGGCTGGCCGCCGTCGCGCCCGCCCGCCAGAAGCGGCGCCGCAGCGCCCCGGTCACCTCGACGACGTCGCCCGGCCCGAGCCCGCGCGCGGTGCGGCGGACGCCGGCGCCCCAGCAGGAGCAGTCCACGGTGTCGATCGTGACCGGACGACCGCCGGTGGTCCCTCGCACGCCCGGCGGCCGGTCCACCACCAGCCGGAACGTCGCGAGCGGGTCACCGCTGGGCAGCTCCCGCTCCTCCGGGGGCGCCGCGACCCGACCGACGAGGAGCACCTCGTTGCGGCTCGGCGACGGTGCCTGGTCCTCCTGCGCTGCCTGACGTGCCACGCTGCCTCCTCGACCTGTCGCCCGCTCCGGGCGCTGAGGACGAGCGTCGCGGCCGGACGGCGCCGGCGGCGGCGCGCGGCACGGACTGTGGACCAGGAGGTCAGCTGTGGACGGACCCACTCCGCTCGGGGAGGACGTGCACCTCGTCGACACCCGCATGGGCGGCTACGAGACGATCACCGCCGCCTACCTGATCCGGAGCGAGCGGCCCGCCCTCGTGGAGACCGGGGCCGCCAAGAGCGCTGCGGCCGTCATCGACGCGGTGCGGGGGCTCGGGGTCGGGGCCGACGACCTGGCCACGATCGTCGTGACGCACATCCACCTCGACCACGCCGGCGGCGTCGGGGACCTGGCGGCCGCCTTCCCGAACGCGGAGGTCGTCGTGCACGAGCGGGGTGCCCGGCACCTGGTCGACCCGGCCCGGCTGCTGGCGTCGGCCCGCAGCGTCTTCGGCGACGTGATGGACACGGTCTTCGGGGAGCTGCTGCCGACGGCTCCCGAGCGCGTCCGCGCGCTCGGGACCACCGGCGAGGTCGACCTCGGCGGTGGCCGCCGGCTGACCAGCACCTGGTCGCCGGGCCACGCGTCGCACCACGTCGGACTGCTCGACTCGCTGACCGGGGACCTCTACGTCGGCGACGCCGCCGGCATCTACGTGCCGGAGGCCGACCTGCTGCGCCCGGCGACGCCGCCCCCGGAGTTCGACCTGTCGTTGGCGCTGGCGAGCCTGCAGACGTTCGTCGACCTGCAGCCGACCCGCCTGCTGTTCAGCCACTACGGGCCGGTGTCGGACGTCGACGCGACGCTGGCCGGCAGCGCCGAGGAGCTCGAGCTGTGGGTCGAGCGCGCGCGCGAGACCCGCGACGCCGGGCTGGACCTCGACCACGCCGTCGCGGCGGTCCGTGAGCGCACCGCGGAGCGCTACGCCCGGCTGCGCGACGACCCCGGCCTGTGGGAGAAGCACGAGGCCCTCGCGTCGGACGCGACGAACCTGTCGGGGATCCTGCGCTGGCTCGAGAAGGTGGAACCGGCCCCGGCCTGAGCAGGACGACCGGGCGGGGCTGACCCTGACCGGCACCAGCCTCCGCGCAGCCGCGCAGCCGCGCGGCCGTACCTCGTCGTGAGGCTCAGACCGCGCGGCCGCCGGGTGGCCGGTCAGTCCTGCTCGTCGTCCTCCGGCTCGGCCGCCACGAAGGCGACGCCGGGCACCGCGGCCGGCCGCGCCGCGACGGGCGTCTCCTCCAGCCGGTCGCTGAACGGGGACACGGCGGACGGCTGGGCGCGGACCGGCTCCTCGGGAGCAGGCTCCGGAGCGGAGGACCCGTCCCCCTCGTCGGAGGTGTCAGCCACGGCCTCCTCGCGCGCCCCGTCCGGCGACTCGACGAGCACGGGGACGCCGGCCGCGAGCTCCCCCAGGTCGAGCGGCCCCTCGTCCCCGCCGTCGACCTCGGACGCGTCGACGTCCTCGACGAGCTCGTCGTCGTCCTCGTCGTCCTCGAACAGCAGCCCGTCGAGCGCGAGCAGCCGGTCGGCCGCGTCCGTCTCGCCGTCGGTGTCGACGTCGGCCGCCTTCTCGAACCACGTCCGCGCCTCGTCCTCGCGGCCGGCGTTCAGCAGCGCGTCGGCGTAGGCGTACCAGAGCCGGGCCGCCCAGGGACGGCGAGCCGTCGTGGCACGCGCGGGCCCCTGCAGGAGCAGCACCGCCGCGTCCGGCTGGTCCAGGTCGCGCCGCGCACCCGCGACGACGATGACGAGCTCGACGCGGGTCGCCTGCTCCAGCTTCGCCACGTCCGGGTCGTCGAGCGCCGTCAGCGCCCGCTCCGGCCGCCCGAGGGCACGCTCGCAGTCGGCGAGCACGGGGAGGTGCTCCGGCGAGCCGGACATCCGCCGGTAGGCACGGAGCTCGGACAGGGCCTCCGCCCACTCCCCTGCCGTGTAGGCGGCCAGGCCCGCCGCCTCACGCACGACGGCGACCCGACCGGCCAGGGCTCCGGCTGCCCGAGCGTGGACGAGCGCGCGCTCCGGGTCCTCGTCGAGCAGGCGCCCGGTCATCACGAGGTGCCGGGCGACGAGGTCCGCCGTCTCCCGGGACAGGGTCAGCAGGGACTTCCGCACGTCGGGGTCGAGCTCGTCCGGGGTGACGTCGTCGGGCAGCGCGACCCGGCTCAGCTGCCGGCGGGCCTCCCGTCGGGGGTCGTAGACGCGGTCCTCCCTGCCTGGCGCTGCGCTCGGGGGCCGCCCGGCACCGGAGCGGGCCGGCGCGGCACCGCGGGGGGCTCCGCTGCCCTCGGCCG
>JAODNQ010000245.1 GCA_025464695.1 Frankiales bacterium
TCGGCGGTCGCAGCAGGCTCGGCAGCGGCGGGGACGTCGACGTCGACCGGCGCGCGGGCGGGCGCGACGTCGGGTGCCGCCTCCAGGACGTCGTCGTCCTTCCGCAGGGACACGCGGGGGCTGCCCAGGGGCACGGAGCCCGGGGTCGTCTCGCTCACGGGGACTCGCTCTGCACGTTCGGGACCAGGGACGGGGTCGACGCCACGGCGGCGGTCAGCTCACGAACTGGAGGGAGGAGGTCAGCCAGCGGTCACCGACGCGCTCGAGCTCGAGCTGCATGCGGTAGGTGCGGGTCTGGCCCTTGGGGATGGCCTTGTTGCTGACGTCGCTGTCGATGATGACGACGGCGGTGGCGCTGCGGTCGTCGAACCGCGACAGGCCGGCGTCGAGGACCTTGCCCTCGGCCGTAACCTTGTTGTCCTTCAGCACGCCCGCGAGGCTCTTGCTCTGCCCCTCGAACTCCTCGCGGAACTGCCCGGAGGCGCCCTCGAGCACGCGCTGCAGGTCCTGCTCGATCCCGGTGCCGTCGACGCTGGTGAGGTTCAGGGCCTCCTGCTTCGCGGCCTGCAGGGCGTCTGCCCGCCGGGACTCGGTGGCGTGCGCTGACCGCAGCTGCAGGCCGTACACGACGCCGACGACGACGAGCGCCAGGACGAGCAGCAGCCACACGCCGGTGCCGACGCGCCCCAGCGCACCGACGAGACCGCCGGGCGAGGGGGCGTCGACGACGGCGTCACGGTCGTCGGACAGGGACGGGAGGGGCGCGGTCACGAGCCCGACAGCGGACCGAGCAGGAGCCACTCCCACGAGCGGGCGCCGAACAGCTTCTTCGCGCCGGCGGTGGAGCCGATCCGCAGCGTCTTGCCGTCCTGCGTGATGACGGTCCCGGTCTTCGGGTCGTAGTCGCCGAGCGTGACGGGGTCGAGGGTCCGGCTGCCGGCGGTGCTGCTGCCGCTGCCGCGGGCGGAGGAGCTGGACGCACCGGCCGCACTGCTGGGGTCGGCGGCCTTGTCCGACTGGACGCTCTTGTTCTCCGGGAACGGCGCGCTGCCCTCCGGGTAGTCGCTGTTGCGGGCGCCGCGGATGGCGGTGGGGCCGTCGTCGTCGGAGCAGTAGGCCGCGAGGTTCGGGGTCGGGTTGCTGGTCTCCGAGGGGCTGCGCTTGTCGGTGGTCTGGTAGCCGTCGGTGCACACGGGCGTGGCCTCGCCGTTGACGAAGCCGAAGTGCGCCGTCCCGTCGCCGGGCGTGACCGTGAAGCCGCCGGCGACGACGTTCGGGTAGGTCACCAGGATCGAGCGCAGCTGCGGCAGCCGGACCTGCTGCACCTGCGCGGTCGACACCAGGTTGTCCAGCAGCACCGGCAGCGCGGTGCGGTTGGCCTCGAGGACGTCGCGGAGCTCGTTCACCCCGCGGGTGCCCCCCGCGTACAGGTTGCGGAAGTCGGGGTCGCTCGCGCGCAGCTGGGCGGTCAGCGAACGCAGGTCGCGGGCGTAGCTCTTGAACTGGCCCGAGGTCTGGTTCTGCGTGTCGAGCACCGTGTTGCCGTCGCGGATCAGCGAGATGGTCTCGGGCAGGGCGTCGGTGGCGGCCGCCGTGAGCCGGTCGCCGGCGTCGACGAGGCGCTGCAGGCTCTCGCCCGTGCCGTCGTCGAAGGCCGCCCCGAGCTCGTCCAAGACAACGGCGAGGTCGTCGGTGTCGACGCTCTTGACCAGCTCGTCCAGGTTGGTGAGCAGCTGGGTCGGCTGGATCGGGATCGAGGTGTCGCTGACCCCGATGACGTCGTCCTTCTTCATGTACGGAGCGCCGTCGCGCTGCGGCAGGAGGTCGACGAACTGCTCGCCGACGGCCGAGCGGTTGCCGACCTGGGCCTTCGCGCCGGTGGGGACCTTCGTGCCGGGGCGCAGCAGCATGTTGACCCGGACGCCGTCGGGCCGGAGCTCGAGCTCCTTGACCGAGCCCACGGGCACGCCGCGGTAGGTGACCTCGGCGCCCGTGAAGATGCCGCCGGAGTCGGAGAAGTCGGCGGCGACCTCGTAGCCCTGGCTGACGAAGAAGCGGTCGAGGTCGGCGTAGCGGGCGCCGGCGAACGCCATGCCCGTGATGCTGAGCAGCGCGAAGACGAGCAGCTGCAGCTTGACCGAGCGGGTGATCACGACTGGCCTCCGAGCAGCAGGTGCAGCAGGTCGTCGCTGCGGCCGGCGGACAGCAGCCCGCCGACCCCGGGCAGGTCGATCAGCGGCTTCTTCGACGGCGTCGGGCCGGGCGTAGCGCCCTGCACCCCCGAGCCGGTGCCGGGCACGAGCGGCACGGCGGGCACGCCCGGCAGACCGGGCAGGCTCGGCAGGCTGCTGGGCAGGGGCACCGGCAGCGGCACGGACGGCAGCCCCGGGATCGGCAGGCCGAGGCCGGTGCCTACCGTGGTGAGGTCGACGTCCGCGGTGATGAACAGGTTGGCGTAGTCGCCGCGGATGCCGGTGTCGACGGTCTTCGGGAACGGGTAGGTCGTGAGGAGCTCGAGGGCCTGCGGGAGGTCCTTGCCGGCCTGAGCGAGGTTGCCCAGGATCGGCTGCAGCGCCCGCAGGTCGGCCACGGTGTTCTGCTGCGTCGCCGAGATGACCCGGGTCGCGACGGTCCCCAGCCGGTCGAGGCTGGTGAGGACCTGCACGAGCTGCTGCCGCTGGGCGGTCAGCACGGCCGACCCCTTGGGGATGTCGCGCAGCGCGACCGCGAGGGTCTCCCGCTGGGTGGCGAGCCGGGCCGTGAGTCGGTCGAGGCCGTCGAGGGCCCGGACGATCTGGGCCTTCTGCTCGTCCAGGCCGCCGACGAAGGTGTCGAGCTGCGTCAGGACGTCCCGGACCTTGCCCTCACGGCCCTGCAGCGCCGCGACGAGCTCGCGGTTGATCGTCTGGAGCTGCTCGAGCGAGCCGCCGTTCAGCACCAGGGACAGCGCGCCGAGCACCTCCTCGATCTCGGTGCTGCGCGCCGTGCGGGCCAGCGGGATGACGTCGCCGTCGTGCAGCGTGCCGGTGGCGGCCTCGTCGGTCGGCCGGTCGAGGCTGACGAACTTCTCGCCCAGCAGCGACGTCTGGCGCAGGCTGGCGTGCGCGTTGGCGGGGAGCTTCACGTCGGGCTTGACCCGGACCGTGACCAGGGCGGTGTAGCCGTCCCCGCCGAGCTCGATGTCGCTGACGGAGCCGACCGCGACGTCGTTGACCTTGACCGAGCTCTGCTTCACGAGGTCGAGGACGTCGGGGAACTCGACGACGACGGAGTAGGCGTCGCTGCCGGTGGCCTCCCCGCCCGGGAGCGGGAAGCTGGCGGCGCCCTCGAACTTGCAGCCCGTCAGGACGACGGCGGCGACGCCGAGCAGCGCGGTGGACCGGGTGATCTGGCGCAGGGAGGTCATCGCCCCGCTCCCAGCAGGCCGCCGAGCGTGAGGTCGCGCGACACGGCGGGCGCGGCACCCGGCTTCGCCGCTCCGGTCGTCCCGGACGCGCCCGGCAGGGCGGGCGGTGCGGGCAGGGCCGGCACGGCCGGCAGGTTCGGCAGCTGGGACGTGATGGCGTCGCAGACCGACTGCGGCTGGCCCGCCGCGAGCAGGAGACCGCACAGCGGGGTCGACAGGTTGGCCTGCCCGTTGCTGTTGTTGTCGCGCGTGTCGAGCGTGCCGGAGCGCGGGTTGTAGGCGAGCTGCAGGTTCGACAGCGCCGTCGGGCTGGTGTCGAGGAACTCCTCGAGCGCCGTCTTCTGGGTGACGAGCACGCGGGTCACGGAGGCGAGGTCCTTCACGTTCGCGGTGAGGTCCTTCTTGTTGTCGCGGACGAAGGTGGCCACCTCCGACAGCGCCACGCCGAGCTGCTTGACCGCGAGGGCCAGGCTCTCCTTCTCGCCCTCCAGCTGCGCGGCGACGTCGGCGAGGTCGCCGTTGAACTGCCGCACGGTGTTGTCGCTGCGGGCCAGCGTGGTGGTGAAGTCCTGCAGGTTGCGCACGGTGTCGAACAGGTCGCCGCGCTGGTCGCTCAGCGTCCCGACGGCGGTGGACAGGTCGGTGAGGGTGCTGCCGAGGAGGTCGCCGTTGCCCTCCAGGTTCTCGCGCCCGACCTTCAGCAGGTCGCTGAGCGCCCCGCCCTTGTTGGCGCCCTTCGGGCCCAGGGCGATGTTGAGCTTGTCCAGGGAGCTGTAGATCTGGTCCAGCTCCACGGGCACCGCGGTGTCCTCCAGCGGGATGTCGGCGCCGTCCGCGAGCAGCGGTCCTGACTCGTAGACGGGCGTCAGCTGGACGTAGCGGTCGGAGACGATCGACGGCGCGATGAGCACCGCCTTGGCCTCCGCCGGGACCCGGTACTGGCTGTCGTAGGTCATGTCGATCCGGACCGAGCGGCCCTCCGGCTCGATCGCCGTGACCTCGCCGATCTTGACGCCGAGCATGCGGACGTCGTTGTGCACGTAGACGCCGACGGTCTTGTCGAAGTGCGCGGTGAGGGTCTTCAGCTCGGGCCCGCCGGTGAGGCCGCAGCCGGCCACGCCGCCCAGCAGGGCGAGGCCGACGACGCCGACGGCGAGGCGGGGGGCGGCGCGGTTCACTTGGTGCTCCCGTTGCCCTTGTCGGTGTTGGTGCCGTTGCCGAACGTGCCGGGCGCGAAGCCCGTCGGGTTCGTGAAGTTCTGGACGAGCGTGTCGAACCACCGGCCGTTGCCGAGGTTGTTCGCGAACAGGCGGGTGAACACCGGCAGGCGCTGGAGCGACTTCTCCAGGTTGGCCTGGTTGGTCCGGAGCACCGTGACGACGCCGCGCAGCTTCGCGAGGGCGGGCTGCAGGGTGGCCCGGTTCTCGCGGGTCAGGCTCACGAGCTGGTTCGACAGCTCGGTGGTGCTGGTGAGCAGGGCGTCGATGGCGGCCCGCCGGCGGCGCAGCTCGTCGAGGACGAGCGAGCTGTCGGACAGGACCTGCACGAGGTCCTCGTCGCGGGCGGCGAGGGTCGCGGTGACGCCCTTGCTGCGGGCGAGCAGGCGCTTGAGCTCGGTGTCGCGGCTGGCGATGGTCTTGGACAGCCGGGACAGGCCGGTCAGCGTGGCCCGCACCTCGTCCGGGGTGTCGCGGAAGGTGTCGGCCAGCGTGGTGAACGCCCGGGCGAGCTGCTGCTCGTCGATCTCCCCCACGGTCGTCGACAAGCCCTGGAAGGCCTCCGCGACGTCGTAGGGCGAGCTGGTGCGGTCCATCGGGATGGTGTCGCCGGGCTCGAGCGTCCCCTCGCCCTCGGGGGTGAGGGACATGAACTTGCGGCCCAGGACGGTCTTGATGCGGATGTCGGCGCGGCTCTGACGGCCGACGTCGGCGCCCTTCATCCGGAACCGGACGACGACGCGGTCGCGGGCCAGCTCCAGGCCCAGGACCTTGCCGACCTTGACCCCGGCGATGCGGACCTCGTCGCTCGGCTTGAGCCCCGCGGCCTCGCTGAACTCCGCCTTGTACTCCTCGCCGCCCACGAACCGGTCGAGCGTGAAGGCGCCGAGCAGCGCCAGCAGGATCACCAGGATGCTGAGCGTCCCGATGACCGTCTTGTTCATCTCGCGGAACGGCTTCATCAGCCACCCACCTTCACGCCGTTGCCCTGGCACCGTGCGGCCGTGTTGACCAGCTGGACCGGGATCGGCCCCGCCGGGACGAGCGTGGAGCCGGCTACCTTCGGCAGGGTGACGTCGAGGTCCACCCCGCAGAGGTAGAAGTTGAACCAGGACCCGTAGGTGGCGGTCGCGACGATCTTGTCCAGCTTGCCGGGCAGGCGCTTGAGGACGCCGTGCAGCGTCCCCTTGCCCTCGTTGAGGTTGCCCGCGAGCGTGTTCAGGGAGGCGATGTCCGCGCGCAGCGGACCGCGGGTGTCCTCCAGCAGCGACGCCGTGGCGCTGGTGAGGTCGTTGATCCCCGCGAGCGAGGAGCCGATCGCGACGCGGTCCTGGGCGAAGCCCGAGGACAGCCGCTGCAGCTGGGTCACGAGCTCGTTGAGCTGCGTGTCGCGCTGGTCGACCGTCTCGAGCACCGTGCCGAGGTTGTTGATGACGCGGCCGATGACGGCGTCGCGGTCGGCGAGCGTGGTGGTCAGGGACGCGGTGCGCTGCATGAGGCTCTCGACGGTGCCGCCCTCGCCCTGCAGGGTCTGGATCAGCTCGAAGGCGACCTGGTTGGTCGCGCCCGGGTCGAGCGCCTGGAACAGCGGCTTGAAGCCGTTGAACAGCACCGTCAGGTCGAGCGCGTTGCGGGTCTGCGCCAGCGGGACGAGCGCGCCCTCCTTCAGCGGCTCGGAGGACCCGGGGCCCTCGGTGATGGCCAGGTAGCGCTCTCCGACGATGTTGCGGTAGCGCAGCCGCAGGACGGCGCTCTGCGGGATCGTGCGCCCCTGCTCGAGGGTGAACCCGACCTTCGCGGTCTTCGCGTCGTCGGCCAGCTCGACGGACTTCACGTTGCCGACCTTGACGCCCGCGATGCGGACCTCGTTGCCGGGCAGCAGGCCCGTGACGTCGCTGAACGCGGCCTGGTAGCCCGTCGTCCCGCCGAGCGAGAAGCTGCCGATGGTCGCCGCCAGCACGAACGTCATCAGCGACGTCACGATCATGAAGATGATGAGCTTGACGAGTGCGGCCGTGGTCTTCATGCGAGCCCCACCTTGGTCCCACGGGCCATCGGCCCGAACAGCAGATCGACGAGGTCCGGCACGGCGTCCGCGGGGACGCCCAGGACCGGGGCGGTGACGGCGGCGAGCACGGCGTGCTCGCCCGCCCGGGACGGCTGCCCGCTCAGGTACAGCGCGGGGTCGTTCGACGCGGAGGACGCGGAGGCCCCGCTGCCGATCCCGGCGCGCTCGGTGTCGCGGTAGCCGTCCTTGAACTCCTCGTCCGGCGCGGGCTTCTTCGGCGTCGGCAGGCCGTCGCAGTACGGGGCGCGGGCGTCCTTGAGCTGCGGCTCGTCGCCGCGGACGTACGGCCCGTTGTCCTGGTTGGGGATCTGGAGCTTGATGTGGAGGCCGGGCTGCAGGCCGCCGAAGGTGCTGCTGACGATCGGCTCGTAGTCGGTCAGGCCCGCGAGCAGGCAGGGGAACTCCGGGCTGTACCGGGCGTACACCTGCAGGCTCGGGCGGCTCGACTCGGCCAGCTGCACCAGCCGCGACTCGTTCTCGCGCAGGACGTCGTCGATCGTGCCGACGGACCGCGTGGTGCTGGCGAGGAAGGTCCCCAGCTCCTGCTGCTCGTCGACGAGGTTGCGGCTGATCGCAGAGAAGTTGTCGAGCAGGGCGAGGACGTCGGGGGCGGCCTCGTCGTAGTCCTCGGCGAGGGCGGCGAGCCCCCGGATGTTGTCCTGGATGGCGGGGATCTCCGGGTTGATCTTCGACAGGTAGGTGTCCAGGGCCGCGAGGTTCGCGCCCGTGCGGTCGCCCCGGCCCCGCAGGGCACCGGACACGGCGTTCAGCGTCTGGGACAGCTGCTGCGGGCGCAGGGTCTGCAGGAGCGGCAGGAGGTCGTCGAGCACCTGCTCGGTCTCCAGCGCCGTCGAGCTGCGGTCCTGCGGGATGACGTCGCCCTCGCGGAGCGTCCGCCCCGTGGGAGCGGCCGGCGCCACGAGGTCGACGAACTTCTCGCCGAACAGGGTCTTCGGCAGCAGCCGGGCCGTGACGTCCTGCGGGATCTGGTCGACCTTGTCGGGGTCGAGGGCGAGCTTGACCGTGGCGCCGCTGCCCGTGGACGACACCTCGCGGACGCTGCCCACGATGAGGCCGCGCAGCTTGACGTCGGCGGGCGGCGAGAGCTGGTTCCCGATGCGGTCGGCCTTCAGCGTCACCTCCACGACAGGGGTGAAGGCCTTCTGGTAGAGCAGCACCGTGAGGTACACCAGGCCCACGATGACGGCGAGGAACACGACTCCCGTGAGCCGCAGCCGGACCTTGGTCATCCTGCGATCCTGACGGTGGTGGTGGCCCCCCAGATGGCGAGCGACAGGAAGAAGTCGACGAGGTTCACGGCCACGATGGCGGTGCGGACCGCACGACCCACGGCCACGCCGACGCCCGCCGGGCCACCGCTGGCGTAGTAGCCGTAGTAGCAGTGGATCAGGATGATGATCACTGCGAAGATGAGCACCTTGACGAAGCTGTAGAGCACGTCGACGGCCGGCAGGTACTGGTGGAAGTACTGGTCGTAGGTGCCGGGCGACTGTCCGTAGACGCCGGTGGTGATGGTGCGCGCCGCGAAGTAGCTGGCCAGCAGACCGATCACGTACAGCGGCGTGACGGCGATGAAGCCGGCGATCATGCGCGTGGTGACGAGGAACGGCAGCGACGGCACACCCATGACCTCGAGCGCGTCGACCTCCTCGGAGATGCGCATGGCGCCGAGCTGGGCCGTGAAGCCGCAGCCGACCGTGGCCGACAGCGCGAGCGCCGTGATGAGGGGGGCGATCTCGCGGGTGTTGAAGTAGGCCGACAGGAAGGCCGTGAAGTTCGCGGTGCCGAGCTGGTTGAGGGCGGCGTAGCCCTGCAGCCCCACCTCGGTGCCGGTGAAGAAGGTCATGAACGCGATGACGCCGACCGTGCCGCCGAGGACGGCGAGCGCGCCGCTGCCGAGGCTGACCTCGGCGAGCAGCCGGATGATCTCCCGCTTGTAGCGGACCAGCGAGCGGCCGGTCCAGCCCAGGGAGCGCGCGTAGAACGACAGCTGCGCGCCGAGGTCGTCCAGCGCGCTGAGCGGCACGGCGACGACGCCGCGCACGGTGCGCAGCAGCCGCTCCACGATCGGGGGGAGCGGCTGACCGCTCGCGACCGCC
>JAODNQ010000252.1 GCA_025464695.1 Frankiales bacterium
CGGCCGAGGATCTGGTTGCCGAAGCAGATGCCGAACAGGGGGATGTCGGCTGCCAGCACCGCCTGCGCGACCGCGACCGGTCCGTCCGTCGTGGCGGGGTCGCCGGGGCCGTTGGAGAAGAAGACGCCGTCGGGCTTCAGGGCCAGCAGGTCGGAGGCCGTCGTCGTCGCGGGGAGCACGTGCACCTCGCAGCCCTGCTGCGCCATGTAGCGGGGGGTCGCCCGCTTGATGCCGAGGTCGACGGCGGCGACGGTGAAGCGCTTCTCCCCGACCGCCGGCACGACGTACGCCTCGGGGGTCGTCACCTCGTGGGCGAGGTCGGCCCCGACCATCTCCGGGCTCGCGAGGACCCGTTCGTGCGCGTCGCCCGGGATGTCGCCCGCGAAGACGCCGACGCGCATCGCGCCCCGCTCGCGCAGGTGCCGCGTCAGGGCGCGGGTGTCGAGGCCGCTGATGCCGACGACGCCCTGCGCCGCGAGCTCGTCGTCGAGGCTGCGCTGCGACCGCCAGCTGCTGGGGACGCGGCTGGGGTCGCGGACGACGAAGCCGCTGACCCAGATCCGGCTGCTCTCCGGGTCCTCGTCGTTGACGCCGGTGTTGCCGATCTGCGGGGCCGTCATGACGACGACCTGCTTGTGGTAGCTCGGGTCGGTGAGCGTCTCCTGGTAGCCGGTCATGCCGGTGTTGAACACGGCCTCACCGAACGTCTCACCGAGCGCGCCGTAGGCCTGCCCGCGGAACGTGCGCCCGTCCTCGAGGACGAGCAGGGCGGGGGCGGTCATCGGGGTCCTCGCGGTGCGGTGGGCGGAGCGACGGGGGTGGTCACGTGGACTCCTTCGTGCTGTCGGTCTGGGTGGACGCAGGCAGGTGGGCGCGGACGGCGTCGACGAGCCGGCGGTGGGCGCTGTGGTCGTCGGCGCGGAAGCCCGACTGCAGCTCGCGGGCGCCGAGCTGCCAGGTGAGGACGAGCATCCCCTCGCGGCCGACGACCTTGCCGGCGAGCGCGTCGCCCAGCTCGGCGTCGCGCAGGCTGCTCCAGGGGAACCAGAGCGGGCCGGTGCGCTCGCGGTCGACGAGGACGCCGTCGGTGTGGACGCTGACCCAACCGGTGGCGCGGTCCGACAGCCGGTGGACGGCGACACGCTCCAGCCACTGGCCGGCGTAGACCGTGCCGATGAACAGGCCGGGGGTGGCGCCGACGACGACGTCGCCGGGCTGCGCGGGGGCGGGCGGCGGCGGCGGGAGGTCGCCCTGGCGGCGCTGCCGGCTGCGCCAGCCCTTGAGCATCAGGGCGTACATGCTCAGGCAGAACAGGACGGTCAGGGCGACGAGCCAGATCCGGTCGGCCATCAGGCGGGCCGCCCGTCCAGCGCGGTCGGGGTGCCGCGCAGGAACGTCGCCACGACCCGCACGGGCATGGTGCGTCCCGCGAACGGGGTGTTGCTGCTGCGCGTGGCCATCTGCGCGGCGTCGACGGTCCAGGAGCGGCCCGGGTCGACGACCGTGAGGTTGGCCGGCTCCCCCACGGCGAGCGGCCGGCCGTGGCCCTCGAGCCGCCCGATCCGAGCGGGGGTCTCCGACATCCGGGTGGCGAGGGTGCGCCAGGAGAAGCCCGGGCGCCCTGCATCCAGCTGCATGGCGTCGACGACGACGGCCAGCGCGGTCTCGAGGCCGGTCATGCCGGGCATCGCCGCGCCCCACTCGGACTCCTTGTCCTCCAGCGCGTGCGGCGCGTGGTCGGTGGCGACGACGTCGATCGTGCCGTCGGCCAGCCCGGCGCGCAGCGCGTCGACGTCGGCCTGGGTGCGCAGCGGGGGGTTGACCTTGAAGACCGGGTCGTAGGACTCGGCGAGGTCGTCGGTGAGCACGAGGTGGTGCGGCGTGACCTCGGCCGTGACCTCGACGCCGCGGTCCTTGGCCCAGCGGATCAGCTCGACGCTGCCGGCGGTGCTGACGTGGCAGACGTGCAGGCGGCTCTTCACGTGGTCGGTCAGCAGGCAGTCGCGGGCGATGATCGCCTCCTCGGCGACCGCGGGCCAGCCGGTCAGCCCCAGCCGGCTGCTGACGATCCCCTCGTTCATCTGGGCGCCGACGGTGAGCCGGGGCTCCTGCGCGTGCTGCGCGATGACGCCGTCGAACGCCTTCACGTACTCGAGGGCGCGCCGCATCAGGCTGGCGTCGCTGACGCACTTGCCGTCGTCGCTGAACACCCGCACGCGTGCGGCGCTGTCGGCCATCGCGCCGAGCTCGGCCATCTGCTCGCCGGCGAGCCCGACCGTCACCGCACCCACCGGTGCGACGTCGCAGTGACCGGCCTCCTGGCCGAGCCGGTACACCTGCTCGACGACGCCGGCGGTGTCGGCCACCGGGTCGGTGTTCGCCATCGCGTGCACGGCGGTGAAGCCGCCCAGTGCCGCTGCCAGCGTGCCCGACTTCACGGTCTCGGCGTCCTCGCGGCCCGGCTCGCGCAGGTGAGTGTGGAGGTCGACCAGGCCCGGCAGGAGCACGCAGCCGGCGGCGGGCACCGGGGTGCTGTCCCCGACCGGGAGGCCGGGGCCGATCTCGGCGATCCGGCCGCCGTCGAGGCGGACGTCGACGGGCTCGCCCTCGCCGTACAGCAGGACTCCCTGGAGGAGGTGGCTGGTCATGCTGCTCACGGGGTGCCTCCGAGCGCTGGGGCCGCTCCTCCGAGCAGCAGGTACAGGACGGCCATGCGGACGCTGACGCCGTTGGTGACCTGTTCGACGATGGTCGAGCGCAGGCCGTCGGCGACGTCGCTGGCGATCTCCATGCCGCGCACGATCGGGCCGGGGTGCATGACCAGGGCCTTCTCGTCGAGCATGGCGGCCCGCCGCGAGTCGAGGCCGTAGCGGCGGGCGTACTCGCGCACGCTGGGGAAGTAGGCCGCGCCCATGCGCTCGCGCTGGACACGCAGCATCATCACGACGTCGCTGCCGGCGAGCGACGCGTCGAGGTCGTAGGACACCTGGGCGGGCCAGGTCTCCACGCCCACGGGGAGCAGCGTCGGCGGCGCGACGAGGGTGACGTCGGCGCCGAGGGTCTGCAGCAGCAGGACGTTGCTGCGGGCCACCCGGCTGTGGACGATGTCGCCCACGATCGTCACCTTGAGGCCCTCGATCCGGCCGAGCCGGCGGCGCATGGTGAAGGCGTCGAGCAGGGCCTGCGTGGGGTGCTCGTGGGTGCCGTCGCCGGCGTTCACGACCGAGCCCTTCACCCACCGGGCGAGGTTGACCGGGGCGCCGGACCACGAGTGCCGGATGACGACGGCATCGGTGCCCATCGCCTCCAGCGTCATCGCGGTGTCTTTGAGGGTCTCGCCCTTGCTGACGCTGCTGCCCTTGGCCGCGAAGGAGATGACGTCGGCAGACAGCCGCTTGGCCGCGAGCTCGAAGCTGGTCTTGGTGCGCGTGCTGTCCTCGAAGAACAGGTTGACCACAGTGCGGCCGCGCAGGGTCGGGAGCTTCTTGACCGTCCGCTCCCCCACCATCGAGAGCTCCTCCGCGGTGTCGAGGATGAGCAGCGCGTCGTCGCGGCTGAGGTCCGCGGTGCTGAGCAGGTGGCGCATCACGTGCGCCGCCCGAGGAGGACGCCGTCGCGGCCGTCGTGCTCGGTGAGCAGCACCGAGACGCTCTCCTGCAGCGACGTCGGGATGTTCTTGCCGACGTAGTCCGCCCGGATCGGCAGCTCGCGGTGCCCGCGGTCGACCAGGACGGCGAGCTGTACGGCGCGCGGCCGGCCGAGGTCGGCCAGCGCGTCGAGAGCGGCCCGGACGGTGCGCCCGCTCATGAGGACGTCGTCGACGAGGACGACCAGCCGACCGTCGACGCCGTCTCCGGGGACGTCGGTCTCCTCGAGGGCGCGGGGGCCCTTCATGCGGAGGTCGTCGCGGTAGAGGGTGGTGTCGAGGCTGCCCGTAGGGATCTCGCGCCCCTCGAAGGCCTTCACCCGTGCGGCGAGCCGGCGGGCCAGGCTCGTGCCCCGGGTCGGGATGCCGAGCAGGACGACGTCCTCGCCCCCGCCGGTCTTCTCCAGCAGCTCGTGGGCCATCCGGTCGACCACGCGGGCGACGTCGGCGGCGCTGAGGACGGTCTTCCCGGCGGACTCGCCGTCCGGGGCCTGGGCGTGCGGCATCTCGAGCCTCCTTGTCCGCCTCACGGGACGGTCGCGGTGGAGGTGCAGGGACGTTCTGGTGCAGGCCCGACGCTACCGCAGCGACGACGACGCGCCGGTCACGCCCCGCTTGACCGTCGTCACTCTCGGCGCTTATCGTCACTGTCAGTAAGCGGCGAGGCGACGACTCCAGCGGGTGCGACGGTCACCCCGTCCTACGGACGGACCTTCTGGACGAGCCAGTGGTGAGACCGACGCCAGCACAGGACCGTCCTGTGCCGACGACGGGAGCCATGAACCGTGACCGACTACGCGAAGTCCCTCGGTGCACGCCTCCGCGCGATCCGCACCCAGCAGGGGCTGAGCCTGCACGGCGTCGAGGAGAAGTCCGAGGGGCGCTGGAAGGCCGTCGTGGTCGGCTCCTACGAGCGCGGTGACCGCGCGGTGACCGTCCAGCGGCTCTCCGAGCTGGCCGAGTTCTACGGCGTGCCGGTGAGCGAGCTGCTCCCCGAGGGCGCGTCGCTGGCCGCCTCCGAGCCGGCTCCCCGCATCGTGATCGACCTCGAGCAGCTGTCGTCCGTGCCCGCCGAGAAGGAGGCGCCGCTGGCCCGCTACGCCGCCACGATCCAGAGCCAGCGCGGCGACTACAACGGCCGCGTCCTGTCCATCCGTCAGGAGGACCTGCGCTCGCTGGCCGTGATCTACGACGCCTCCCCGGGAGCGCTCACGGAGCAGCTGATCGGCTGGGGCGTGCTGTCGTCGGACGCCCGGCGGGCTGTCGAGGCGTAGCGCCCGGCACGTCTGCTCCCTCTACCGGCCCGCCAGCCGGGTCCTTGATCAACGGAGCCTGGGGCAGCGCCCGGTGCATCGAGACCTGCTTCAGGTCCCGTCGATCATGTGGGCTCCGCGAGTCAGCTGCCGACTGCGGCTTGCGCACGCGGACCGCGCTCTGCTAGCCCTCGCGGACCGCGCTCTGCTACCCCTCGCGTACCGCGCTCTGCTACCCCTCGCGTACCGCGAAGAGCCCCGCGCAGACGCTGGATCCGTACTCGGCCAGGCCGTTGGCCGCGGCCGCGAGCGCGGGTCGGCCCTTGCCGGCCCGCACCTGGGCGAGCGGTGCGAGCACCTTCGCCTTGAGCCGGGCAGCGTCGGCCACGGGCAGCGGCACCTTAGGGAGCTCGGCGGCCGCGACGCGCGCGCCGGCAGCCTGTCCGCAGGTGCGTCCCGCCGCGTACAGCCACGCGCCCTTGCTGCTCGGCGCCCGGACCCCGGTGCGCCCGTGCCGCGGGGTGAGAGGCACGCCCTTGCCGCCGTAGACCGCCGTCACCGCGGTCGCCCACGTCGTGATCGCGGCGTCGAGCGCCTTCTCGCCCTGCTGGTACTGCGGCACGGTGCCGCCCGCCCCGGGGGTGGCCCGGGTCGCGGCCGACAGCACGCCGGCGGCCTTGCCGAGGGCCGCCAGGGCGGCGTCGAGCTGACGGACCCGCGGCCCGAACGCCGTCGGCGCCTCCGCCGTCCGGAGCTCCTTCAGCCGCGCCTCGAGGGCCAGCCGCGTGCCGCCGGCCGCGAAGACGTCGTCACGAACCTGGGCGTTCTCGACCCGCGGGCGGTCGAAGGCGTCGAACGCGTCGACCAGCGGCTGGACCTGGTCGTAGACCGACTCGACCGTGGGCCGCAGCGCCGTCGGGTAGGTCCGGGCGAGCCGGGCCTGCTCAGCGGCCACGTCCACCGTGGGGGCAGCCACGCTCGGCGCGCTCGACGCCGCGTCGGAGGGCGACGGTGCCGCGGTCGGGTCGTCGCTGCCGGTGCAGCCCGACAGGGCCGCCAGCAGGACCACCGCCACGACGGCGGACGGGGCCCGCATCAGACCGCCAACGACGGCTTGAGCTGCAGCAGTCGTCCCAGCAGTCCGTTGACGAAGCGCGGGCTCTCGTCGGTGGACAGGCTCGACACCAGGTCGACGGCCTCGCTGATCGCGACCTCGTCGGGGACGTCGTCGCACCAGAGCAGCTCGTAGACGCCGACCCGCAGGACCGCGAGGTCGACCGCCGGCATGCGGTCGAGGGTCCAGCCCTCTGCGTAGGTGGCCAGCAGCTCGTCGATGCGCTCGCGGTGCGCGACCACGCCCTCGACGAGGCCGACCGCGTACTCCGACACGGGCGGCTCGGCCTGCGCCAGGCGCTCGCGGAGGGTGGCCATCGCGTCGCCCTCGCGCAGGGCGGCCTCGTAGAGGACGTCGACGGCGCGCTTGCGGGCCTTGGAGCGGGCAGCCACTAGGCGGTACCCCTGGGGGACTGCGTCACGACGAGACTCGGCCCAGGTACGAGCCGTCGCGGGTGTCGACCTTGATCTTCTCGCCTGTGGTGAGGAACAGCGGGACCTGGATCTCCGCGCCGGTCTCGAGGGTCGCCGGCTTGGTGCCACCGGTGCTGCGGTCGCCCTGCAGGCCCGGGTCCGTGTGCTGCACCAGGAGCTCGACGCTGGCGGGGAGCTCGACGTACAGCGCGGCCTCCTCGTGCACGGCGACGACGGCGTCGGTGTTCTCCAGCATGAAGTCGGCGTTGCTGCCGACCGTCTCCGCCGGGACGTACATCTGGTCGAAGTTGCTCTTGTCCATGAACACGAAGTCGGTGCCCTCGCGGTACAGGAACGTCATGTCGCGCTTGTCGACCTGCGCGACCTCGACCTTGGTGCCCGCGTTGAACGTGCGGTCGACGACCTTGCCGCTGACGACGTTCTTGAGCTTGCTGCGGACGAACGCGCCGCCCTTGCCGGGCTTGACGTGCTGGAACTCCACCACCGCCCACAGGCCGTTGTCCTGCTTGAGCACCATGCCGTTCTTGAGGTCGTTCGAGGTCGCCATGGGGAGCGAGTCTAGAGGAGCGGCACGGGTACACCCTGTGCCGTGAGCACCACCGGCCGTGACGAGACGCCGGACGAGCGCGCCGACCGCAACTGGGTCGAGCTCCTGCAGGAGCTGCGCGTGTCGCAGACGGGCGTGCAGATCCTGTTCTCCCTGCTGCTGACCGTCCCGTTCAGCGCCCGGTTCGACGAGATCGACGCCTTCCAGGAGCGCGTCTACGTCGCGTGCCTGCTGCTGGCCGCGGCCGCGATCCTGACACTCGTGACGCCGGTCATGTACCACCGGCTGCTGTTCCACGAGGGCGACAAGGAGCACGTCGTCACCCACTCGGCGCGGCTGTCCGTGGTCGGGACCCTGCTCGGCGTGCTCGCGGTCGGCGGGATCCTGCTGCTGATCCTCGACGTCGTCGTCGGCCGGGCCGCCGGTCTCCTCGCGGGGGCGGCCTACGTCCTGCTGGCGGCCTGGCTGTTCGTCGGCGCGGGGCTGCGCCGCCGGGCACGGGTCAGGCGGTCAGGTACCTGAGGGCCGCGCGGTAGCCCTCGACCCCGAGCCCGGTGATCGTCGCCGTCGCCACGGCGCTGACGACGCTGGATTGGCGGAAGGCCTCGCGGGCGTGGGTCTGGCTGATGTGCACCTCGACGAGGCGGCCCGTCAGCATCGAGCAGGCGTCGCGCAGGGCGTAGCTGTAGTGGCTCCACGCGGCGGGGTTCAGCACGACGTCGGCGCCGCTGTCGGCGGCCTCGTGCAGCCAGCCGAGCATGGTCGCCTCGTCGTCGGTCTGCCGGACGTCGTCGGCGCCCGCCTCCCTGCACAGCGCGTCGAGCTCGGCGTAGGTGGTGCGCCCGTAGACCTCGGGCTCACGGGTGCCGAGCCGGCCGAGGTTGGGCCCGTTGAGGACGAGGATCACCGCGACACCAGCCTTGCCGCTCGAGACGCGAGACCCACCGCGCTGCTGCCGCTCACAGGAACAGCCCGCCCGACTTCTCCTTGCGGACCTCCTCGTACGCCGCCACGAGCAGCGACGGGTCGGGGTCCTCGAGCATCCGGGCCTTGGCCAGCCCGTCGAGCACCACGAAGCGCAGCCGGCTCCCCCGGCTCTTCTTGTCGACCGCCATGGCCGCGTGCAGCCGCTGCCAGTCGCCGTCGTACTGCACGGGCAGACCGACGGACCTCAGCACGTCGGCGTGCCGGGACGCCGTCGCGTCGTCGAGCCGTCCGGCGAGCCGGCCCAGCTCCGCGGCGAAGACCAGCCCGACGCTGACCGCGGCCCCGTGGCGCCACGTGTAGTTCTCGACCTTCTCGATGGCGTGGCCGAGGGTGTGCCCGTAGTTGAGGACCTCGCGGCCACCCTGCTCGGTGAGGTCGTCGCCGACGACGGCGGCCTTCACGGCGATGGCCCGCTCGACGAGCTCCCGGGTGTGCGGGCCGGCCGGGGTCTGGGCTCCGGCGGGGTCCTCCTCGACGAGCTCGAGGATCCGGGGGTCGTGCGTGAACCCGACCTTGATGGTCTCGGCGAGCCCCGCGACGTAGTCGTGCCGGGGGACCGTCTGCAGCGCGGTGAGGTCGCACAGGACGCCGGCCGGCGGGTGGAACGCACCGACCAGGTTCTTGCCGGCGGTCGTGTTGATGGCCGTCTTGCCGCCCACCGCGGCGTCGACCATGCCGAGCAGCGTCGTCGGCACGTGCACCACGCGCACGCCCCGGAGCCAGGTCGCGGCGACGAAGCCGGCGAGGTCGGTGGTCGCCCCTCCCCCGACGGCGACGACCGCGTCGGACCGGGTGAAGCCGACCTGCCCGAGGACGTCCCACAGGTAGGCGGCGACCTTGAGGTCCTTGCTCGCCTCGCCCTCGGGCACCTCGACGGCGATCGCCTCGTAGCCCTGAGCGAGGAGGTCCTCGCGGATCGCCTCCCCCGTGGCGGTGAGAGCGGCCGGGTGGACGACGGCGATCCGCTGCGCGCCGGGCAGCAGGCCGGGCAGCTCGCCCAGCAGGCCCTCCCCGACGACGACGTCGTACGGGCTGTCGCCCTTGACCGTGATGCGCGTGTTCACGCGAGGACCTCCTCGAGCACTGCCTGCGGGGTCTTGCCGTCGGTGAGGACCTCGCGCTGCGCGACCTCGCGGTACAGCGGCAGCCGGGCGGCCAGCATCTCCCGCAGCACCGCTCGCGGGTTGATGGCGAGGAGGGGCCGGTCGCGGTTCATGCCGGTGCGGGTGAAGGCGTCGCCGAGCCCGACATTGAGGAACACGACCGCGTGGCCCTGCAGGTGCTCGCGCGTCTCCGGGGACTGCACCGCTCCCCCGCCGAGGCTGAGGACGCCGTCGTGCTCGTGCAGGGCGACGGCGACGGCTTCCCGCTCGAGCGCGCGGAAGTGCTCCTCGCCGCTGCTCACGAACAGGTCGGCGATCGTGCTGCCGGTGGTCGCCTCGACGTCGGCGTCGGTGTCGCGGAACCCGACGCCGAGCCGCTCGGCGGCCATCCGGCCTACGGTCGTCTTGCCCGCTCCGGGGGGGCCGACGAGGACGAGCACGGGTCGGGTCACTCCCCCACCTGCTGCGCTCGCTCCGGCAGTGCCCGGCGCGCCCGCTCCTGCGTCGCGGTGCACCGCGCCCAGCCTCCGCTCACCGGACGGACAGGCTCTTCAGGTACGCCTCGTGGTTGCGGCGCGTCTCCTCGACGCTGTCGCCGCCGAACTTCTCCACGAAGGCGTCGGCCAGGACCAGCGCGACCATGGACTCGGCCACGACCCCGGCCGCGGGCACCGCGCAGACGTCGCTGCGCTGGTGGTGCGCGACGGCGGCCTCCCCGGTGGCGGTGTCGATCGTCCGCAGTGCCTTGGGGATGGTGCTGATCGGCTTCATGGCAGCGCGGACCCGCAGGACCTCGCCGCTCGACATGCCGCCCTCGGTGCCACCCAGGCGCCCGCTGGTCCGCTCGACCCCGCTCTCGCCGTAGACGATCTCGTCCATCGCCTGGCTGCCCCGGACGCGGGCCAGCTCGAAGCCGTCCCCGACCTCGACGCCCTTGATGGCCTGGATGCCCATGAGGGCCGCGGCGAGCCGGGCGTCGAGCCGGCGGTCCCAGTGCACGTAGCTGCCGAGGCCCGGCGGCAGGCCGTAGGCCAGCACCTCGACGACGCCGCCCAGGGTGTCGCCCTCCTTGAGGGTGGTGTCGACCTCGGCGACCATGCGGGCGGACGCGTCCGCGTCGAAGGCCCGGACCGGGCTGGCGTCGACGGTCGGCAGGTCCGCGGGGGTCGGGAGCGCTGCCCCCGCGGCCACGGCGACCCCGCCGATCTCGGTGACGTGGCTGATCACCGCGACGCCGTACGCCTGGCGCAGGAACGCCTTGGCGACGCAGCCGAGCGCGACCCGAGCCGCGGTCTCCCGGGCGCTGGCGCGCTCGAGGACGGGGCGGGCGTCGTCGAAGCCGTACTTCTGCATGCCGACGAGGTCGGCGTGGCCGGGGCGGGGACGGGTCAGGGGGGCGTTGCGCGCCCGACCCTCGAGGACGGCGGCGTCGACAGGGTCGGCGCTCATGACCGTCCCCCACTTCGGCCACTCGCTGTTGCCGACGCGGACGGCGACGGTCCCGCCCTGCGTCAGACCGTGGCGGACGCCGCCGAGGAACTCGACCTCGTCGCGCTCGAACGCCATGCGCGCGCCGCGCCCGTGACCGAGCCGGCGTCGGGCGAGCTCGTCGGCGACCTCGGTGGTGCTCGTGCTCACCCCTGCCGGCAGACCCTCGAGGACGGCGAGCAGGGCAGGGCCGTGCGACTCACCAGCGGTCAACCATCGCAGCACCCGGACAGTGTCCCAGACAAGCGGCCCAGGCAGCACGACGGAGGGCCCGCGACGACGCTGTCGCGGGCCCTCCGGGTCGTGCTGGCGGTACTAGCGCACGCTCACCTTGTCGCCGGTGACGGCGTCGAACGGCTCGCCGTCGCCGACCTGCAGGACCGCGGTCCACTGCGAGGCCTTCGGCCCCTGCTGCAGGCTGATGAGGCGGATCTCGCTGGTCGGCCCGAACCGGACGCCGATCTTGGCGACCTGCTTGCGGCCGTCGATCGTGAACTCCGCGGTGAGGTCCTTGCCGGCGCCGTAGACGCGCTGGAGCATCAGGGCGTACTCCCGGGCGGTGGGAGCCGCGGGGGCAGCGGCCGGCTTGGCCGCCGTACCCGTGGTCGTGCTGCCCGTCGTGGTCGTGCTGCCTGCGCTGGTTCCGGTGCTCGTGCCCGTGCCGGTGGTGGTGCCCGTGCCCGTACCCACGGCGACGGTCGTCCCGGTCGTCCCCTGCGGCAGGGTCGGGTCGACGACTCCCACGGCTGCAGCCGGAGCGGCGGCAGGGACGACGTAGAGGGCCTTGAACGGGTTGCGCCCGAGTGCTTCGTCGAAGGGGACGGGCACCTTCGGAGTGGCGATCTTCCTGGTGGCCGCCGTGGCCTTCTTGCCGACAGTGGCCGGCTGCGCCGCCCGGGTCACCGGGGTGAAGGCGGTGTCGTCGACCTGGTCGCTGCTGCCCAGGAAGACGTAGCTGGCGCCGGCGAGGGCGAGTGCGGCGACGACGCCGCCGGCCATGAGCAGGACGCGGCGGTTGCCGGCGTCCTCCGTGCCCTCGGGCTCGTCGAGGGGGGTGAACGGGAAGGCACTGGTCTCGGTCATCGTCGTCTCCTAGTTCGCCACGACGGCGGGGGTGGTGGCCGCAGCGACGCCGGCCGCAGCGCCGGACGGAGCGACCGGGGTCGTGACGGCAGGCTGGGCCGCGGCGCCGGCTGCCATGAAGACCTGACCGGTGATCGTCGCCGTGACGGTCTTGCCGTCCTCGGCGGTGACCGCGGTGCCGGTCGGCTTCAGGACCGGGTTGGCACCCGGTGCGAGCGTCAGGGCCGTCGAGCGGAAGGCGCGGCTCAGGCCCTCGAGGCCGCTCACGAACTGCTGCACCGCGAAGTAGCCGCCGACGACGTTGATGGCGACGGGGATGGTGGTGAGCGCCCCGGCGGAACCAGTCGGCGCGGCAGCCGTGGTGGTCCCGGGCGCCGCGGGGGCAGCAGCCGTGCCAGCGGCGGCGGCCGTCGGCTGGCCGGGGGCGATGCTGACCAGCTCCACGCCCGCCTCGGCGCTTGCGCTGTCCAGCGCCCGGATGAGCGCAGGCAGTGCTGGGTTCTCCGGGATCTTGGCAGCAACGGCGGCTAGCCTGGCCTGCTGCTTCGGCAGGTCCTTGGCCTGGGCCTTCAGCATCGCCAACTTGGTCCGGAGGGTCTGGTTGGTGCTGTCCTGGGACGACGCCTGCGTCTGCAGGTCGGTCGCCTCGGCCTTCTTCGGCGACACGAGCAGGAACCAGCCCGCAGCCAGCACGGCAAGGCATCCGACGACGGTCAGGGCGACGTACTGCTTCATCTTGTCCACGTCAGCCTCCGGCCGGTGCGGTGTAGCGCCCGGACAGGGCCGCCGGGGTGAGGGTGGTCGTCGAGGTGAAGTTGACGACCTTGCGCGACCCGAGCAGGGCCTCGGTCGAGTTCGCGAAGTAGGGGTTCGCGTAGCCCTTCTGCTTGGCCAGGGACTCCAGCCACACGGCGACGTCGTCGTGGGAGAAGCCGACTCCGGTGAAGGTCACGGTGCCGATGCCAGGATCGGCACCGGCCGTCGCTGCGCTGGCAGCGGGAGCAGCTGCGGCCCCTGCGGTCTGGGTGAAGCTGACGTTCTTGAGCCAGACGTTGTCCGGCACTGTCAGGCTCAGGTCGTTCATGTAGCGCGACCAGCGGACCTCCTGGCCCATGGCCTCGGTCAGCATTGCCTGGGCTGCGGCTGCCCGTGCGTACGTGGCGGTGATGTCGCTGTACTTCGCGCTCTGCACCTGCAGCGACTGCCCCTCGGCCGTCTTGGTGTCCAGGTCGCTCTGCGCGTCGCCGACGGCGCCCGTGGCTCCGACGTACAGCAGGGCGACGAGGCCGACCGCGGCGAGCACCGCACCGCCGAGGCCCATCTGCACGCGCTGGACGACGCGCCTCTCGGCGATCTCCGGCGGCAGCAGGTTGACGCGCGGCAGCACGACGGTCTGCAGGCCGACGTCGGGATCGACGGACTGCTTCTGCTTGGTCAGGGTGAGGTTCACGAGGCCACCCCCATGGCCAGGCCGACCGGGACCGTGACCATGGGCTCGACGTACGCGAGCTGCTCCTCGGTCAGGCCCGTCTTGCCGACGGTGAGCAGGGACATGGGACGAGCGGGCTCGACCGTCAGTCGGGTGGCCTGCTGCAGCCGCTCCGCCAGGCCGGCGAGGCGGGAGCCGCCACCAGACAGGACGACACGTCCGATCCGAGCGGCGCCTGGCTGAGCCATGTAGTAGTCGAGCGAGCCGCGCACCTCCTCGACGAAGGCGCTGCCGGTGCTCTCGATGGCGCGGTTCGCCGGGTGCGGCTCGGCAGTGCCGGGCACGAGGGCGAGGCCAGTGGTCTGCTTGACCGACTCGGCCTGCTCGAGCGGGACGCCCAGGCGCTCCGAGACGGCGTCGGTGATGTCGGCGCCACCCATGAGCAGGATGCGCACGAAGCGCGGCACACCGCCCTGGTGGACGACGATGTTCGTGACGCTGGCGCCGACGTCGACGAGGGCCTCGGCCTGCATGGACCCGAGGCCGCTGGCCGGTGTGACCAGGCTGCGGAGCACGGCGAAGCTGGTGAGGTCGACGGCGCTCGGCGTCAGGCCGGCCTTCTCGACCGCTTCGAGGGCGCTGCCGACCATGTCGCGTGCGGCGGCGACGAGCAGGACCCGCAGCATGCGGCCCCCGGACTCGTTCGTGAACTCCTCGAGCGGGTGGAAGTCAAGGATCGCCTGCTCCACCGGCATCGGGATGAAGTCCTGCACCTGGAAGGCGAGGCTGCTGCGCAGCTCCTTCGCGGGCAGCCACGGCAGGTCGACCTGACGGACGACGACCTTCTGGTTCGCCACCCCCCCGACGACCTTCTTGGTGCTGAACTTCGCCTGGGCCCACAGCTGCTTGATGGCGCCGGCGACGACGTCGCTGTCGACGACCTCGCCGTCGCGCACCGCACCCACGGGGAGGGCGACCTGCCCGAAGCGCTCGAGCGTCGTCCCCGACTTACCGGTCGTCAGCTCGGCGGCGCGGACACCGGACGTGCCGATGTCCAGTCCCACCACTGGTCTTCCTGCCACTGCATGGTCTCCCTCGGGCGAGATGCTCGCTCTTTGTCAGAGGAGCCATCGGACGCTGGAGAGGGGCCCTTGAGGGTGACTTCGGTTGACCCGGTCAGCCGAGCGTCAGGTCGACGTACGCGTCCGCGAGGCGCTGTCCGACGAGGATCGCGATGAGGGCGGCGCTGAGCATGAACGGCCCGAACGGCACCGCGGTCTTGCGGCCGCCCTTCTTGAACGCCATGAGTGCGACGCCGAAGACGCCGCCCAGCAGGAAGCCGAGGAACAGGCCGACGGCGAGGACGCCCCAGCTGAGCCAGGCCAGGTACATCCCGAGGACGCCGGACAGCTTCACGTCGCCGAAGCCCATGCCGGCGGGATAGGCGAGGCAGAGCAGGAAGTAGACCGCGAACATGGCGACGCCGCCCAGGAGCGCGCGCGGCCAGCTGCCGGAGTCGCTGCCGAGCAGGGCGGCCAGCCCCAGGAGGACTGCTCCGACCGGGTAGCTGGGAAGCGTGAGGGCGTCGGGCAGGCGCTTGCAGTCGAGGTCGATCAGGGCCAATGCCAGGCCTACCGCGCCCAGGTAGAGGTAGGCGGGCAGGGCCCAGTCGTCCTCGAACCGCAGGGCGAGGACGGCGAACAGCACACCCGTGCCGAGCTCGACGAGCGGGTAGCGCGGGCTGATCGGCGTGTGGCAGTCGCGGCACCTGCCCCGGAGCAGCAGCCATCCGACAACGGGGACGTTGTCCCGCGGCCGGATGGGAGTGCTGCAGAGCGGGCACGCGGACGGCGGGCTGACGACGGACAGGCCGGCTGGGACGCGGTGCACGACGACGTTGAGGAACGACCCGATGAGCAGTCCGAACAGACCGCAGAAGGCGGCCAGGCTCACGGTCATGCGTCCACGCTAGGGCGGGCCGCGTCAGGGGCGGTACAGCGGCGCCGTCTCGGCAGTCCGTATCGCGCCGAAAGAGCTGGACGTCGGGTTGAGGAACCGCGGCGGAGCGTCGTAGCGCAGCCGTTGGTCGTACTGGTAGTTCTTCGCGTAGCCCGCTGTCCCTTGGCGGACCACGCCGCGGAACTTCTGCGTGATCGCCCCGGTGACGTTGAGGTTGCCGAGGCTGCCACCGACCGCGTAGTGCTGCACCGTGACCGCGTGGTTGACGCTCAGCAGAGCTGCACTGATGCGGGCGTTCAGGAAGGGGGTGGACTGCCCGGGCAGGTTCAGGTTCGTGCTGTTCGAAACGGGGTGCCAGTAGTAGACGCACTGCTCGGCGATCAGCCCGAGGAAGGACGTGGTGCCGGGCGCGTAATCGATGTTGTTGGTGATGTACAGGTCGTTGTTCGCGGAGACGGTCAAGCGCCCGTTGAGGCCGTTCGCCAGCGAGCCCCCCTCCTCCTCGATGAAGACGTCGCCTGCCTGGCAGGGGTAGCTCCAGCCAGTCTCACTGGTGATGGGATAACCGACAGGGTTGGCGCCCGCGGCGCAGACCGGCCGCGCGGGATCCGAGGCGGTCCAGTAGTTCGCGTCGGTCGTCACGGTCGGGACCATGTCGACGTAGATCACCCCGAGCCGCGGGATGGTGAAGTAGGTGTCCTTGGCGCACCCCGGGGTGAGGGACTTGGTCCAGGGGCTCTTCACGAGCATCTGCGTGCCCTTGAGGACGATCTTGGTCGGCCCGACGTACAGGCAGCCCCGGGGCGACGCCGCGGGCCCGGTCTCAGCCTTGAGGCTCAGGTTGGTGGAGGGGAAGGACACTTTGCTGACGCTCGTGGGGGCGCCCCGCTCGAAGGTCGTCCCCGACGTGGCGCTGCACCCTGCCGTTCGGTACGAGAGCCCGCTCTGCGCGGTCGCCCACGTCGTGACCGTGTCCCGGAAGGTCACGTTGTCGCAGATCAACATGCGGTCGTTGCTGTGGACCGGTCCGGAGAGGACGTCGTTGCTGAACTGGATCGCCTGGCACGTGCTCGAGCGGGCGCCGAAGTAGTCACTGCAGTCCGTGCGTGGTGTCGTCCCGGACTCGCGCGCGAGGTTGCTCGGGTCCTGAGTCTCGTAGTCCGTCAAGTAGACGAAGTCGAGGAAGCCTGAGCGGCGCACGACGGCGCTGACCGTACGTGTGCGCTGTCCTACGCGGCCCGTCGACGTGACGAGTATGTTGCCGTTCGGCGTCGCGGTGGCCGACCCGGTGTAGCTGGTCGTGTCGACGTCGTAGTGGAAGGCTCCGCGCACCGCTGCGCCCGCTGCCGTCGCGAGGGGCGCGAAGCGGGGGGCACCGCCTGACGTGCCCATGGCCGCGTTGCTCGCGTCGGGCGACGTCGAGTTGTAGACGTAGTACGCGCCGTCGCTGTCGTTCAGCCTCGCGAGGTAGTCGTCCAACCCCGCCTGCGCCGCGCCGAGCGCCGACACCCAGTCCTGGTCCTTCTTGGACAGGTTGCTGTTGCGAATCGTCTGCTGGAGGAGCACCAGGCTGAACGCCGCCAGGAGCGAGAGCGTCAGGACGGCGGTGATGAGGGCGAAGCCGTCATCACCCCGCGCACGTGCCGATCGGCTTCGAAGCCGACGCGAGAGTGTCATGGACGTCCGATCAGAGGTTGTACGGGCGGACGGTGTTCTCGAGCACGACCGGCTGGACGCGACCGCTGCCGCCGTCCCCGTCGACGGTGACACGGACGTTCACCGCGACCAGGTTCTTGAGCTGCGCGGCAGCCACGGTCGTGACGGGCGTGGGACTGCCTTGCAGCTGGTAGGTGAAGATCCCCGTGACGATGAGGCCGTTGGCGGCCACGGAGCGCGTGGTCGTGCGGCTCGGATCGGTCATCGAGTACTTGAGGTCGGGGTACGTGCTCCCCGCGTCAGGGAGCGTCACGTCCCGCATGAGCTTGCCGTCGAGGGTGGTCCGCAGGACCTCGAGAACAGGACCGGGTTCCACGCTCGAGTAGAAGCTGACCTGCGTCGGGGTCGCGCTGGTGAAGGCCACGAGGTCACTGCCGGGTGGGCCGACCCGGAGCGCCGTCCGGAGGTCCTTGCTCACCTGCGCCATGACGAGACTCGCCTGCTGGACCGCCGTCTCTCGCGTCGTCGCTTGCGACGTGAGCCGGAAGGACTGGACCGTCGTCGTCGAGAGGAAGATCGCGAAGATGCTGAAGACGACCATGGTCACGGCTAGTTCGGCCAGGGTGGTGCCGTCGTCCTTATGCCATGCCCGCGCCGTCACAGCGACAGGACCAGGGGAACGCCGGCCACGACGTCGACCGGACCAACGGCCCGCGTGCTGCCGCTCCTGAACGTCCACCGACCAGGAGGAACAGCCAACTGGATCACCCCCGTCGAGGATGTCGTCACGCCGAAGCTCAACGTCTCGGAACACGACCCGCCCGCCCAGTCCGCGGTCACCGTCCTGCCGCCCGGGTTCTGCCCCCCGCGCGTGATCTTCACCGGAACCAGCCGGAGGGCGACCGTCGGCGGGTTCGGCCCCGGCTCGGAGGTCGTGTGGACGGGCGTCGAGCAGGTGCCCAAGAAGGCGTCGTAGCCGCCTCGGCTGGGGAACACGTCGGAGACGACCGAGCTACCGACGCTGATCGGCGTGGTCGGAAGGTCGACGCGGCTCGTCGTGGCCTGGTCCGGGGTGACGAGCGACAAGTTCAGGGGCACCGGCGGGTTGTAGCCGCTCACGGTGGACGTGCCCTGGTACACGTTGGCGGTGGTCGTGATGGTCGCCTTCCGTCCGACCATGGCCGACTGGGTCGTGATCTGACCCGCGTTGACGCCGACTGTCGTGGTCGTCGTCGTCTTCGGCGGCGCCAGGACGTAGCCGACCAGGTCCACGCTCACCGTGTAGTCCGCAGCAGGCAGACCATCGAAGAAGACACAGCCGTTCGCGTCCGTCGTGGCGCTCCTCCCGTTCGTGCTCACCGGTGCCGCAGGCACCGGCTGCCCCTCGCGGTCGATGACCTTGAAGCTGATCGCACCACGCGCAGCGGTGGGGTCGAAGACCGGCGCCTTCACCAGCGTGTCCGCCCGCACCGGCTTGACCGGGCCCCTGAAGGCCGTGGTCACACTCGTGGTGACCCGCTTGTACAGCTGCTTGGCGCTGCCGGAACTCACACACGCGCTGGTGTCGGCGCCGGAGGCCAGCGACGCTGCCACAGCCCTGCTCACCGTGTAGGAGCGGCCGTCGACGGTGCGGGTGTAGGCGGCACCGCTCAGCGCGTAGTAGTCCTGACTCCGGGCGTCGTCAAGGTCGCTCGCCGCAAGGTTGGCTGCAGTGACCCGGGCCCGGTTGTCGAAGGAGCCGCTGAGGCTCGAAGCGAAGCTGGCCAGCAGTGCCAGGCTGCCGATGACGAACACCGTCATGGCCAACATGACCTCGACCAGGGAGAACCCGTCGTCGAGCTGGTCCAGTCCCGCTGAGTCGGTGCGCTCCACGATGAACACTTCGGCATGCCCTCCCGGTGCCTTGAGGTGGCGTTCAGCAGTCACCGGCGCGCAGACCCACCCGGTCACCGGTCCAGAACTGGGCGCCGGCCTTGCTGTTGCGGACGGAGATGCAGTAGTCGTTGTCGCTGTTGACGTAGCTCGCGCTCGAGATGGAGTTGAACGCGCTGAGCGATCCTCCAGCCACGACCGCCCCCGCAGCCGTCATCGACCAGACCCCCTCGGTGCCGCTGAGGGTCAGTGGTCCGGAGCCGTCGACGTAGTAGGCGAGCGCCTCCTTGACCACGGCCTTGACGTCCGACTTTGCGGAGGCCTCGTAGGCACGCCGGCGCTGTGCGGTGAAGGCCGGCACGGCGATCGCCGCCAGAAGCCCGACCACGATCATTGCGACGAGAAGCTCGACCAGCGTGAAGCCGTCGCTCTCGGCTCGGTCGAGGCGTCCAACCGTGGGACCGCTTGTCACTCCGTACCTCCGGGAACGGTGAAGGGCGGCGGGCCGAAGCCCGCCGCCCTTCGGAGTCGTGTGGGTGCTAGTTGCCGGTGCCGGTGCAGCCGTTGTTCTTGAGGCCGTTCGTGGCGGAGTAGCTGTAGGTCTTCGGCGACGTACCACCGCTGGTCACCGCGACGCACCATGCCGCGTCGCTGGTGATCGTGCTGGACCCGACAGAGTTGCCGTCGCTCAGCTTGCCCGTGATGGCAGTGGTCAGCCCCGTACCCGAGAGCGTCCAGGTGCCGGACGAGCCAGAGACGCTGAGGGTGCCGGTGCCGTCGACGTAGTAGGCCGCGACCTCCTTGCCGATGGTCGACACATCGGACTTGGCCGAGGTGTCCTTCGCCTTCTGCTTCTGCGACAGGAACGCCGGGATGGCGATCGCGGCAAGGATGCCGATGATGATCATGACGACCAGGAGCTCGATGAGGGTGAAGCCGCCCTCGTTGTTCTCCTGGGCCTTGCGGATGCGAGCCAGCATTGCGATGTCCTCCAGGACGGGATGTGTGTGAGCCGCGCGGTGGCGTTGTCAGGTCCCTCGCGCGACTCCTCCGAGGAGGTGCCGGCCGAGGCAGCTGGGCGAACCCTGGGGGTCCCCTGGCTTTGCGACCCCGCCTCGCGGCGGGTGTGCCCTTGCTGGTCGTGCGGCTCGATGACAATGACTACTTCGGGGCGACGGGCGGGGACCTTGAGCAGTAATCCCCAGGACTTTCTCGGGCCCGGTGCAAGCCTCTGCAACGGAAGGCCCGGCCGCCGCAGCGACCGGGCCCGACTGTCCAGGGGACTACTTCACGACGTTCATCAGACTGAAGATGGGCATGTAGAGCGCCACGATCATGGCACCGATGATGGCTCCGATGACGACGATCATGAGCGGCTCGATGAGCGCGGTCAGGGCTTCGGTCGTCGCCTCGACCTCCTGGTCGTAGAACTCCGAGATCTTGTGCAGCATCGTGTCCAGGGCACCTGTGTCCTCACCCACGGACATCATCTGCACCACCATCGGTGGGAACACAGGGTGCTGGGTCAGCGGCTGAGCCAGCGCTTCGCCCTGCCGGACGCTCTCCTGCACGTCGCGGATCGCGCGCTCGAGCACGATGTTGCCCGTGGTCGACGCGACGATGTCCAGGCTCTGGAGGATCGGCACACCGCTCTTCATCATAGTGCCCAAGTTGCGGGCGAAACGCGCCAGGGCGATCTTCTGGAAGAGCAGGCCGAAGACGGGCATCTTCAGCTTGAGCGGGTCGACGACGTTGCGGACCTCGGGCTTCAGCTTGACCTTCGGCCAAGTCACCATGAAGGCGATGAAGGCGATGAGCCCGAGCGGCGCCATGAACTTCATGAGGCCCGACAGGAAGACCAGGAAACGGGTGGGAGCAGGCAGCTGGGCGTCGAAGCCGTCGAACAAGCCCACGAAGACCGGCACGATGAACAGCAGCATGCCGATCACCGCCACGATCGCGATCACGAACACGACGACGGGGTAGGTCATCGCTGCCTTGATCTTGTTCTTCAGCTTGACCTCGGCCTCGTAGTTCTCCGCGATCTGCAGGAGCACCATGTCCAGGAACCCGCCGACCTCTCCAGCCCGACACATGTTGACCATGAGCGGCGGGAACACGAGTGGGTGCTTGGCCATCCCGACCGACAGCGAGCTGCCAGTCTCGATGTCGTTGCGCACCTCGCCCAGCACGCGGGCGAGCTCGGGGTTCTCGGTCTGTTCGGTGAGGATCGACAGCGAGCGCAGGAGTGAGAGCCCGCTGTTGATCATCGTGGCGAACTGCCGGGAGAAGACCGCTAGGTCCTTGAGCTTGACCTTCTTCTTCCCCATGCCCGGAATCTTGATCTCTTTGTTGAGACCCGCGTTCGCCTGCGTGATGCTCATGGGCGCGTAGCCCATGGACTTCAGCTTGGTCGCGACCTGGGCCTGCGACTCGGCGTCGAGCTTGCCGGTCTTGATGCTGCCGGCCTTGTCGCGGACCTTGTACTCGAAGGTCAGGGTGGCACTGCTCATGGTCGGTCAGCCCTCTCAGCGGCCGCAGAGGCGGTTGAAGTCCTCGACGTGGTGGCACTTCTCCAGGGCCGCGTCGTAGGTGATCTTGCCCTTCTTCACGAGCTCGGCCAGGTGCGAGTCCATGGTCTGCATGCCGTGCTTTGCGCCCGCCTGCAGCGCGGAGTAGATCTGGTGGGTCTTCCCCTCGCGGATGAGGTTGCGGATGGCTGGGGTCGCGACCATGACCTCGCAGGCCACGACGCGTCCCTTGCCGTCCGCGGTCTTGACCAGCTGCTGGCAGACGACCCCCTGCAGCGCGCCGGACAGCATCACGCGGACCTGCTGCTGCTGCGACGGCGGGAACACGTCGATCACGCGGTCGATCGTCTGGGCGGCGTCCTGCGTGTGCAGCGTCGCCATGACCAGGTGGCCGGTCTCCGCCGCGGTCAGGGCGATCTCGATCGTCTCGAGGTCGCGCATCTCACCGACCAGGATGATGTCGGGGTCCTGGCGCAAGACGTGCTTGAGCGCGTTCTTGAACGAGTGGGTGTCCTCTCCCACCTCGCGCTGGTTGACCAGGCAGCCCTTGTGCTCGTGGAGGAACTCGATCGGGTCCTCGACGGTCATGATGTGGTCGTTGCGGTGGCGGTTCGCCATGTCGACGACGGATGCCAGCGTCGTCG
>JAODNQ010000122.1 GCA_025464695.1 Frankiales bacterium
TGCACCTGCAGGGCGTGCAGCCGGAAGGCGTCCTGGGCGAGGACAGTGTTCAGCACGAGCAGCACGAGGAGCCCGGCGGCCAGCAGCCCGACGACGACCGCGACGAACGGGGCGCGGCGGGGGGTGCTGCGGCGCGAGGGCACCAGGCGCAGCGAGGCGGCCCGCGACGTCGTGCGGGCGGAGCGACCGGGGCGGGGAGCGGCGTCGGGCGCGGTCAGCGGGACCCGCGCGGTGGCGGCGCTCACGCGGCGTCCCGGACGCGCTCGGCCGCGCGAAGCCGCACCGACTGCGAGCGCGGGTTGGTCGACTGCTCGGCCTCGGGGGCCTTCTCGCTGCCGCGGACCAGCAGCCGCAGCTCGGGCTGCGCGCCCTCCGGCACGAACGGGAGGTCGTGGGGCACCTCGCTCGTGGAGCGCGCGACCAGCTCCGCCTTCACGACCTTGTCCTCCAGTGACTGGTAGCTCATCACCACCACGCGTCCGCCCACAGCGAGAGCATCGATGCTGGAGGGGATTGCGCGGCGCAACACGCCGAGCTCGTCGTTCACCTCGATGCGGAGCGCCTGGAACGTCCGCTTCGCCGGGTGTCCTCCGGTACGCCTCGTGGCGGCCGGGACGGCGTCGCGGACGAGCTCGGCCAGGCGTGCCGTGCCGGTGAACGGCTCCCGGGCGCGCTCCCGCACCACGGCGTCGGCGATGCGGGAGGCGAAGCGCTCGTCTCCGTACTGCTTGAGCACGCGGGCGATCTCCTTGCCGGGCCAGGTGTTGACGATGTCGGCGGCGGTGATGCCGCGCGTGGGGTCCATGCGCATGTCCAGCGGGCCGTCCTGGGCGTAGGCGAAGCCGCGGGCGGCCTCGTCGAGCTGCAGGGAGCTGACGCCGAGGTCGAACAGCACCCCCTGCACCCGGTCGAGGCCGAGGTCGGCGAGCACCTGAGGCAGCTCGTCGTAGACGGCGTGGACGAAGGTGGTGCGGTCGGCGTGCGGGGCCAGCCGCAGCGCGCTCCGGCGCAGGGCCTCGGGGTCGCGGTCGAGGGCGACCAGGCGGGCCGGGGTCCGCTCGAGCAGGGCCTCGGCGTGACCGCCCATCCCGAGGGTGCAGTCGACGACGACGTCGTCGGGGCTGGTGAGCGCGGGCGCGAGCAGCGCGATGCAGCGGTCCAGCAGGACGGGGACGTGCGCGGGCAGGTCCCCTGCCTCCCCTGCCTCCGGGGTCACGACCCGAGCAGGGAGGCGGCAGCCTGCGCGGCCGTGACGACGACGGCGGTCAAGCCGAACGACAGGCCCAGCAGCAGGGCGCTCGAGCGGAGCTCGCTGCCCAGACCGGGCTCCTCGCGGTGGGCGGTGCGGTCGCGCGTCTCGCTGCTGCTGTCCATGTCGACCCTCGGGGGCGTGCGTCAGGCACCTCCGGTCGCGGCGGAGGTGCGGGGGGAGCGGGGAGGTGGTGCGGAGTGGAGCGGCCGGTCCGGGTGCGGTGCGGCGTCGGGCGGGGCGCGCCGGGAGGCCACCGGGGGGCCAGGTCCCCGCCCGCTCCCGCGCCTGGCACCGGGGAAGGTGCGCCAGGAGAGGGAGCGGTCGGAGACCTCGTCCACCGGGGGCGGGCGGGCGCCGCGACGTCACAGCAGACCGGGCAGGACCTCCTCGGACAGGTCGGAGAAGGCGTCCTCGCGGTTGCTCTCCTCGGCCTCCCAGGCGGCGAGGTCCCAGACCTCGAGCCGGTTGCCGGCGCCGACGACGACGCAGTCGCGGTCGAGCCCGGCGTAGGTGCGCAGGCCCTGCGGCACGGTGATGCGCCCCTGCTTGTCCGGCACCTGGTCGAAGGCGCTGGAGAAGAAGGTGCGGGCGGCGTCGCGGGCCGGCCGGGTGGCCTGGCTGGCGCTCTGCACGGCGGCGGCGCGGCGGCCGAACTCGTCGAGCGTGTAGACGAACAGGCAGCGGTCCTGGCCCTTGGTGAGCACCACGCCTCCTGCCAGCTCGTCGCGGAAGCGGGCCGGCAGGAACAGCCGGCCCTTCTCGTCGAGGCGCGGGGTGTGGGTGCCGAGGAACACGCCCCGATCCCCCTGCTCCACGCTCTGTTCGATCGCTGCGGCGCCCTTGTGCTCCGCTGTCCTCCACGCTACTCCACTTCGCTCCCCCGTCAACGACCTGCGGTGTCCCGGCGCGCTTCCGAGCGGGGGTCAGGCCGCCCGCTGCCCCGCGTCCTGGGGCGTCAGGAGCGCTGGCCGAGCCGCGGTGGGGCGGAGTGGAGGGGTCGGGCGGAACGTCCCGGGGCTCCCCGGCGTTCACCCGGGGACGCTCGTGCCGACCTGCCTGGGCACGCTCGACGGTCCCCTGCACGAGGCGACGTCGGGCGCGGCGGGTGGGACCATTCTCTCGCCCGACCGCACGTCCCGGCCCTGATCCGCACCCGCCCTGGAGGCCCCCCGGTGGTCCGCCGCACGCGCTCGACGACGTCCGCCGCCGGCCTCGACGACCTGCTCGGGGCCGTGTCGCGCGTGCGCGAGAACATGGAGCAGGTGATCGAGGGCAAGCCGGAGGTGGTCCGGCTCGCCCTGGTCGTGCTCCTGGCCGAGGGCCACCTGCTCATCGAGGACGTCCCCGGCGTCGGCAAGACGATGCTGGCCAAGGCGCTCGCCCGGTCCATCGACTGCTCGGTGCGGCGCATCCAGTTCACCCCGGACCTGCTGCCGTCCGACGTCACGGGCGTGTCGGTGTTCGACCAGGAGGCCCGCGAGTTCGAGTTCAAGCCGGGCCCGGTGTTCGCGAACCTCCTGGTGGGCGACGAGATCAACCGCGCCTCGCCGAAGACGCAGAGCGCGCTGCTCGAGGCCATGGAGGAGCGCCAGGTCACGGTCGACGGCGCCACCTACGTCCTCGAGACGCCGTTCATGGTCATCGCGACCCAGAACCCGATCGAGATGGAGGGCACCTACCCGCTGCCCGAGGCGCAGCGCGACCGCTTCACCGCGCGGGTGTCCATGGGCTACCCGACGCCGGCCGCCGAGCTCGACATGCTGGACACCCACGGCGGGGCCGACCCGCTCGACGAGCTCGAGCCGGTGGCCGACGCGCTCGAGGTCCGCAAGCTCATCGAGGTGGTGCGGGGGGTCCACGTCTCCGACGAGGTCAAGCGCTACGTCATCGCCCTGGTCGGTGCCACCCGGTCGACGCCGGAGCTCCGGCTCGGCGCCTCCCCCCGGTCGAGCCTGCAGATCGTGCGTGCCGCCCGCGCCGCCGCCGCGCTCGAGGGCCGCGACTACGTCGTCCCCGACGACGTCCAGGCGCTGGCCCTGCCCGTGCTCGCCCACCGGCTGCTGACCACCGCGGAGGCGCAGGTGTCGCGCCGGACGGCCGAGGACGTCGTCGCCGACCTGCTGGCCCGCGTGCCCGTGTCCGACGCCGCCCCGGCCCGTCGCCGCTCGTGACGCGCGCGGACGAGACCGGGTGACGGGGCTCCGCGACGCGCTCGCCGGGCTGACCGTCCGGGGCCGCTGCCTGCTCGCCGCCGGTCTGACCCTGGCGGTCTGCGCCGTCGTCGTCGGGCAGCGCGACCTGCTCCGGGCCGCCGTGTTCCTGCTGGCCCTGCCGCTCGCCGCGGTCGCCGTGGTCGCCCGCACCCGGTACCGGCTGTCGTGCGCGCGCGCCCTCGACCCGCCCCGCGTCGAGGCCGGGCGTCCCGCCGACGTCCGCCTGGTGCTCGACAACGTCTCGCGGCTGCCCAGCGGCGTGCTCCTCATGGAGGACGCACTGCCCTACACGCTCGGCGGGCGTCCCCGCTTCGTCCTCGACCGCGTCGAGCCGCAGGGCCAGCGCACGGTCGTCTACCCGGTCCGCTCCGACGTCCGGGGGCGCTTCCGGATCGGCCCGCTGTCGGTCCGGCTCACCGACCCCTTCGGCCTGGTCGAGCTGACCCGGGCGTTCTCCACGGTGGACGACCTCGTCGTCACCCCGATCGTCAGCCCGCTCCCGCCCGTGCGGCTCGGGGGCGACTGGGCCGGCGGTGGCGAGTCGACGTCGCGCTCGATCGCGGCGAGCGGCTCCGACGACACCGCCACCCGGGAGTACCGGCACGGCGACGACCTGCGCAAGGTCCACTGGAAGTCCACCGCCAAGCGCGGCGAGCTCATGGTCCGCCGCGAGGAGCAGCCGTTCCAGAGCCGGGCCACGCTCCTGCTCGACGGCCGCGCCGGCGCCCACCGGGGCGAGGGGCCGGGGTCGTCGTACGAGTGGTCGGTGAGCGCGGTCGCCAGCATCGGCGCGTCGCTGGCCCGCGCGGGCTTCGCGCTGCACCTGGTCGACCACCACGGCGCCGACCTCGGCGTGCCCGGCGTCCCGCTGGGCGAGGCACTCCTGCTCGACGTCCTGGCCGCCGCCGGCACCGACAGCGCTCCCCGCCTGGACGACGCCGCCGCCCGGCTACGGCGGGGCGGGGTGGACGGCGCCCTCGTCGCCGTCGTCGGTCAGCTCGACCTGGAGCAGGCCGAGGTGCTCGCCCGGGTGCGCACCCCGTCGACCACCTGCATCGCGGTGCTGCTCGACACCGACAGCTGGGCACCGGTCAGCCCCCGGAGCAGGTCGGCCGCCGTCGCCCAGCACGCGGCAGGGACGCGGCTGCTCTCCGGCGCGGGCTGGCGGGTCCTGCCCGTCGCGCACGGCACGACGCTCGCCTCCGTGTGGCCGCTGGCCGGCGGCGCGCAGGTCGCCGGAGGCCGCGCCGCCACCGCACCTCCTCCCCGCCCCGCGCGCACGGGCGCCCCCGACCCCCGGTACGCCGCACCTCCCCCCTCCCGGAGTCCCGCTCGATGAGCACCCGCGACCGCCTCACCCTCGCCTCCGCGCTCGCCGTCGCCCTGGCCTGCAGCGCCCTCGACCCGCTGTACGAGGACCACCGCTGGGCCGCCCCGGCGCTGGGCGTCGTCCTGCTCGTCGCCCTGGTCGGCGGGCTGGGGCGCCGGCTCGGCCTGCCCGCGCTCGTCCTCCCGGTCGTGCAGGCGCTCGCCGTCCTCGAGTACGTCGCGGTCGGCTACGCCCGGTCGACCCTGGCGGCCGGCCTCCCCACGCCGTCCACCGTGCGCGCGCTCAACGAGCTCCTGCTGCAGGCCTCCGACGACATCGACGCCCTCGCCGTGCCGGTGCCCGGCCGGACCCCGCTCGTGCTGGTCGCGGTGCTCGCGGCCGCCGCCGTGGCCCTCGCCGTCGACCTCGTGGCGGCCGGGCTGCAGCGTCCTGCCGTCGCCGGGCTGCCGCTGCTGGTCCTGCTCGCCGTGCCGTCGGGGCTGCTGCCCGGCGGGCTCGGCTGGCTGCCGTTCACCCTCGGCGCCGCGGGCTGGCTGGGGCTGCTGCTCGTCGAGGGCGGTGACCGGGTCAGCCGCTGGGGGGTGCCGCTGCGACCCGGACCCAGCAGCAGCGACGGCATCGAGGAGGCCGGCAGCACCGGCAGGGTCGGGCGGCGCGTCGGCGTCGCCGCCCTCGGTCTGGCGGCCTTCGTCCCCGCCCTGGTGCCCGGGCTCGACGCCCGCCTGCTGCCCGGCACGGGCCCGACCGGCGACGCCGCTGCGACCGGCCCCCGCGCGAGCATCACCTACAACCCGATCACGGAGCTGCAGGGCCAGCTCACGCTGCCCGATGCCCGCACCCTGCTGCGGTACACGACCAGCGACACCGACCCCGACTACCTGCGCATGACGACGCTGGACGTCTTCGACGGCTCGCAGTGGCGCTCGTCGTCGCTCGTGCCGGACGACGACACCGACGGCGGCCTGCCCGCCCCCGAGGGCGTGGCCGAGACGACGGCGAGCTACCCCGTGCGCACCCGCGTCGAGGTCGCCGCGCTCGAGGCCCAGTGGCTGCCGCTGCCGCCGGTGGCCAGCTCGGTCGACGTGCCCGGCCCGTGGCGCTGGAACGCCCGCAGCCAGACCGTCTTCGCGACCCGGTCCAACACGCTCCGGGCCAAGGAGTGGTCGGCCACCAGCACCCGCGTCACGCCCGACCGCTCCACCCTCGAGGCCGCCGGCTCGACCGTGCCGAAGGGCCTGCAGGCGTACGCGAAGGCACCGTCGGTGACCGGGCCGGTCAAGGCCCTCACCCGCAAGGTCACCAGCTCCGCCGACACGCCGTACGAGGCTGCCGTCGCGCTGCAGCGGTTCTTCCGCAACCCGGCGGAGGGCTTCAGCTACGACGAGAAGACCCGCAACCCGTTCGACAACCCGGACGCGCTCGCCGCCTTCCTCGAGAACCGGCAGGGCTTCTGCGAGCAGTACGCCTCGGCCATGGCTGCGATGCTGCGCGTCCTCGGGATCCCCGCCCGGGTCGCCGTCGGGTTCACCCCCGGTCGTGAGCAGCCCGACGGCAGCCGGGTCGTCACCACCGACGACGCCCACGCCTGGCCCGAGGCCTGGTTCGCCGGCGCCGGCTGGATCCGCTTCGAGCCGACGCCCGTCGACGACGACCGCGAGATCGTGCCGACGTACACGCAGGAGCAGGACGCCGCGCAGCCCGCGCCGTCCGCACCGGCCGCGACCGCCTCGGCCGCTCCCGGGGCGCCCGCGCCGGCCGGCAAGGACCCGGGGTCGATCGACCCGCAGGACGCCGAGCCGCTCGCCGACCCCTCGGCCGGGTCAGGCTCCGACTCCGGACTGCCCTCGGGTCGGGTGCTCGCCCTGCTGCTCGTCCTCGTCCTCGCGGCCGTCCCCGCCGCCCTGGCGCTGGTCCGACGCCGCCTGCGGGCCCGCTCCGACGACGTCCTCGCCGGGTGGGCGCAGCTGCAGGACGACGCCGCCGACGTCGGGCACCGGTGGCGGCCCGCGGACAGCCCTCGTGCGGCCGCGCTGCGGGTCGGGGAGGAGCTCGTCCTGCCGACCGACGCGCGGGAGGCCCTGCAGCGGCTCGCTGCCGGGGCCGAGCGCGCCCGGTACGCCCGCGCGGGCGGAGCCCCGGGCGGGGCGTGGCAGGCCGACGTCGCCCTGGTGCGGCGGGCCCTGCTGCGGGCGGTGACGGGACGACGACGGGCCCGAGCGCTGCTGGCACCGCCGTCGACGCTGCAGCAGGTGTCCTCGACCGGCGCGCGGTGGACGGCGGACCTGCTGGACCGGGTGGACGACACGGTGGGTGCCCTCGGACGGCGGCTGCGGCCGGGTCGGTCCGCCGGGTAGTCGGGTCGGCCGGTCCCGAGCGGGTCGGGCTGGGCCGCCGGCTGGCCGTCCTGCCGGACCGGCCCGTCAGCGGGCGGAGGTCGGGCTGGACAGCCCGCCTGCCGGACCGGGTCCGCCGGTCGGGCGGAGGTCGGGACGACTTCGCCTTCCTGCCGGTCCGGGTCCGCCGGTCGGGCGGAGGTCGGGATGGCCTCGCCGTCCTGCCCGTCCGGCTGCGGCAGTCGGCGGGTCGGCCAGCGTGCGCGTGCCGGCCGACTCAGGCCCGCGGGGCACATTTCGGCTGGCCGCCTTCCGACCTGGTGACGGCTGGGCTCGGCGCGGGCCGTGCCGAGCGGTCAGTGCCGGCGCTCGGACTCGCACGCCGTCGTCGTCGGGCTCGGTGACGGCTTGTTCGACGAGGAGGGACCTCTCGGACGGCCGCCCTTACCGCCCGCCTGCGAACTAGCGCCCGCCGCCTCCGCGCTCGTCCCAGCGGCGCTTCCAGCGCTCCTCGAGCCGACCCTTCCAGCTCCCGGTCGTGCGCGGCGCGCGGCTGCGGGCGGGCCGGGTGGTCCCACGGGCACCACCGGCCGCCTCGCCGGAGCTGGCCACCGGACTGGCGGACGAGGACCCGGTACCGAGCCGCTTCCAGCTGGACAGGGCGAGCAGGAGCGCACCCAGCATGACGACGAACCCAGCGACGCCGACGACGAACTGCTGAGCCACGACGCCCACGAGCATGAGCCCGAAGCCGAGGGCGAGCACCAGAGCCGCCCGCCGGAGCCGGCGCCGCATGTGGCTGCGCAGGTCGGTGGAGCGGACCGTCGAAGCGAACTTCGGATCCTCGGCGTACAGGGCACGCTCGATCTGGTCGAGCAGTCGCTGCTCGTGCTCAGAGAGCGGCACGGCGCTCCCTCCCGGAGGACGACGACCACGAGGATCGGGGCGGGCGTACCGCGGGACACCGCGGCACACGACTGAGGATACGAGGGGCGAGCCCTTCCGTCACGACGAGTCGCCCTTCATCACAGTTCCCCTGTCACGACGTCGCACAC
>JAODNQ010000293.1 GCA_025464695.1 Frankiales bacterium
GGTCGTCGCGGCGCCCGCGACCGTGTCCGGTCCGGTCGCGGGTCGGGGAGCCGTGGCTGCTCCCGCGGAGCACGCCGGGGTCGGGTTCGCCGGCACGGGTCGTGACGCCGCAGCCGGCGCGGGGTCCGGAGCCGCGGCCGGCTCGGGCGTCGACGGGGGTGCTGGCACCGGGGTCGGTGCGGGCGCCGGCGCCAGCGCCGGTGTCCCTGCCGAGGCCGCTGCCGCCCCCGCCGCCGGGCCGGTCTCCGGCGCTGCCCGGTAGGGGACCTCACCGGCCGGCTCCTCACGGGGCGGCCCGGCCGGACCGGCCTCGTCCGGGAGGGTCGGGAGCAGCTGCGTCGGCGGGTCCGGCTGCAGGTCCGTGGTCGAGACCGCCGGCGGGTCGTCGTGGTCGTCGAGACCCACGACCGCGCGCACGCGGTCGAACAGCCCGGTGTGCACGGGCTCCTCGGGCAGCGGTTCGGGCTCGGCCTCGGCCGCGGGCACCTCCGGCTCGACGGGCCCGACCCGCTCGCCGTCCCACTCAAGGTAGGCACCGCAGTCCCCGCAGAAGTCGGAACCCTCGTCGTTGCGGGCACCGCAGTCCCCGCAGATGACCACCGCCACGTCCACCGTCACCGCCGTCGCTCCGTTCCCGTTCCTGGGGTCCGTCGTGCCGGCCACGGTTGCCCTGCGTCCGGGGCCGCACAGGGGCGGAGCGGGCAGGCGCCCGGTCCGGCAGGCCTGCCTGAACGGGCACGCCTCACGGTCAGGACAGCGGCTGCACCTCGATCTCGAGCACGACGTGCGCGGGCGCCGCGGCGGTGACCAGCCGCGTGAGCCGGCCGACGTCGACGGCGTCCGGGTCGGCGCTGCGGACCACCACCCGGACCCGCGCGTCGGGCGTGCCGGGGAGCGCACCGCGCGGGACCCGCGACCAGGTGGCGGCACCGCTCTCCTCGACGTCGACCTGCACGTCCTCCCCGACCGCCAGCCGGGCCAGCTCGGCGATGCCGCGGACCGTCCCGCGCTGCCGGTGCAGCGAGACCGCCTGCCCCACGACCGCCCGACGGGCGGCGGGGCTGCCGGCGGCCTCCAGCGTCACGCCCACCCAGCCGGCCAGCCAGGCGAGGAAGTCGTCCGGGGCGAGCGCGGGGTCGACGTAGGCGTGCAGGTCGTCCAGGGTGGCGACCACGGGAGCGAGGACGACGTCGAAGGCGGACAGGAAGCGCGTCGTGAACTCGTCCTCCTGGTAGACCGCCGGCAGCTGGAGGACCATCGGGAGGGCCGGCTCGAGGTCCGGCAGCAGGCCGCGCACGTCACTCGCCCTGCGCGGCGCGGACCTGGTGCCCGAAGGAGAAGACGAGGGCCTGCCGGTCCAGGTCGATCCGCTGCACGGGCTCGCCCCGCTCGCCGGTCAGCGGGTTGGCGGCGAACAGCCGGACGTCGTCGACGACGTCGGTGCCCGGCAGCTGCTGGAGCACGGCGTGCACCTCGCCCGACTGCACCGGCCTCCCGAAGGGCCAGCCTGCGCGGTCGGGCCCACCGCTGAGCGGGTCGAGGTACCCGTACAGCGCCTCGACGGCGTCGGCGCGCAGGTCCTCCGCACGCACCCCCTCCCGGGCGGTGATCCGCGCGACGACGGTCACGCCCTGGTAGGACGGCGGCTCGACCAGCAGCCGCGACCCGACCACCCGTCGCTCGTCGAGGTGGCGGGTCACGGTCTCCAGCACCTCGTCGGAGGGGACGAGGTCCTCGAACCGCAGCCGGCCGTCCTCGCCCGGAGCCGCCGACGGCACGACGAGCAGGCGCACGCCCCCGGCGTCCTCGGGCTCGCGTGCCGGGACGCACCGGACGCGGGCGAGACCGGGCACGGCCTGCCGCGCCAGGTGCTCGTAGTCCTCGGCCGTGACCGCGCGGTCACGCGTGCGCAGCGCGAGCGGGCCGCGCTGCCGCGCCTGGTCGACGCTCTCGCCCGCCACGCCGCCGACCGCAGGACGCCGGTTCTCCACGCGGTCGACGAACGGCACCGTCGTGCGCAGCACCCGCAACGCCCTCGCGGCGACGTTCCCCGCCGGGCCGCCTCCCGTGCGGTACTCGGGGACCCGCAGCGGCGCACCCTTCGGCGGGACGGCGCCGTAGGTGCGCAGCGTCCCGTCCTGCTCGCGGACCGCGGGCGGGAAGGCGACCTCCCCGGTGACCCGGTCGATCCGGACCACCCGCTCGTCCGGGCCGCGACCGCCGAAGCTGTCGACCTCCTTCCAGCGGCGCCAGCCCGACCCGCCGGCGACCTCGACCACCAGCGGCGGACCGCCCGCGACCACCGGGTGCCGGGCCAGGACGAACACCTGCCCGGGCACCCCCTCCGACAGCCCGAGGACCTCGTCGTGCACCGTCTCGGCGTGCTCGCCGCGCACGGTGCCCCCGACGGTCGCGGCGGAGGCCGCCTGCACGAGGGGCGCTGCGCTGTAGGCGGGGAAGCCGGGTTCGGGCTCGACCACCCGGCACCGCAGCCAGCCCGCCCGCTGCCGGCCCAGCACCGAGGCGACGTGCCGCGACGACACGTGCACGACGACCTCACCCGGGCGGTTGAGGCCTCCGGTGCCGTCGCGCTCGACCTCGCACGCGGTCCAACCGGTGCCGTTCCAGGCCTCCCAGACCAGCGGGGGGTAGCGCGGGTCGACACCGCGGCCCTGCACGCGGCACTCGAGCGTCAGGCCGACCGCGAGGGCCGGCGCGGCCTCGTCGAGACCGACGAGCAGGACGTCCCCCGGTACCGGCGGGTCGCTGAAGACCGGGAAGGGCCGGTCCTCGCGCAGCTCGTCCGCGCGCAGCACGGGTTCACCGCCGAGCGCCTGGGTGGCGAGGTGCGCGAGCCGCCTCGGGGCGAGCGCGAGCGGACCCGTGGTGGCGAACACGACGGCGTCGTCCTCGGGACCGCGCAGGCTCGCGACCTCGGTGGCCTGCGGCACCGTGACCGGTTCCGGGAGGGGTGCCGACAACCAGAACGTGAGGTCCGCGCTGGCCGCGCACGCGGGGTAGAGGGAGACGCCGACCAGCTCGAGGAAGGTCGTGTACAGCCGGTCTGGCACCCGGTTCAGGCGGTACAGCAGCTGGTCGACCATGAACGCGAACGTCTCGATCAACGTGACGCCCGGGTCGGAGACGTTGTGGTCGCTCCACTCCGGGCAGCGCTGCTGCACCATCCGCTTGGCGTCGTCCACGAGGTCCTGGAAGCGGCGGTCGTCGAGGTCTGGCACAGGGAGGGCCATCAGCGGGCTGCCTCGTTCTCGTGGGGCGGGATGACGTAGAACGGGAAGACCAGGTTGCGCGGGTCGTTGGTGCCGCGCAGGACGTACTGCACGTCGATGTACAGCGTCCCGTCCTCGACGTCGTCGAAGCGCACCACGACGTCCTCGAGGTCGATCCGCGGCTCCCAGCGCTCCAGCGCGACGCGGACGGCGTAGGCGATGCTGCCGGCGGTCGAGGCGTCGGCCGGCGCGAAGACGTAGTCGTGGACGGCGCAGCCGAACTCCGGCCGCATCGGCCGCTCACCCGGGGACGTGGCGAGCACGAGCCGGATGCTCTCCTCGACCTCGCGCTCACGGCGGACCAGGGCGATGCTGCCCGTCGTGTCGGTGCGCAGCGGGAAGGCCCAGCCGGCGCCGACGAACTCCTGTCCCACCGGTCAGCCGATCATCACGGTGGGACACCCGGGCGGCAGCACGGGGGCGCCGCAGCCCGACATGTCGCCGACGCGGAGGGCAGGGCGACCGCCGATCATCACCGTCGGTGAGCCGGGTCCGACCATCGGTGTCGGCGGGTGGACGACGGGGGGCGGGAACGAGCAGGTGTGCAGGTCACCCATCACGGCCGCCGGCAGACCGCCGATGAGGACGACCGCGACGCCCGGCCCGGTGATGATCCCCGGATGGGCCGTCATGTCCGAGACGCGTGCAGCGGGTGGCACACCAGCCTCCTAGTTGATCTTGACGACGGAGCCGCGGACGGTGGTCATGCCGCTGGAGGACAGCTCGGCGGTGCCCGTGCCCGCGACCTTCACGGCGGGGGCGGACACCTCCGCGGCGGCGGTGCCCTTGACCTTGACGTCGGCGCCGCTCAGCTCCAGGTTCGCCTTGGCCTTGATCGTGATGTTCACGCCCTCGACCGTCACGTCGCCGGCGCCCGTCTTGACGACGACGTCCTGCTTGGCCGTCACCTCGACCGGGCCCTCGGACACGATCTCGATCTTGGCGGCGCCCTTCTGCACCAGCGACACCTTGTTCTTGCCGGTGGTGGTGCTGAGGGTGAGCCGCTCCTCTCCCGGCTTCTCGACCATCTCGACGACCATGCCGCTCCGCGAGGTGAAGGACCGCCGGCTGACCTTGCCGTTGTCGGCGCCGGGGTCGCCCTTGGGCTTGTCCTTGCCGTTGTAGAGGCCGCCCACGACGTAGGGCTCGTCGACGTCGCCCATGCCGAACAGCACCAGCACCTCGTCGCCCACCTCGGGGAGCGAGTTGGTGGACTGACCGGCCCCGGCAGCGCCCTGGACCACACGCGCCCAGTGCGTCTCGTAGTCGTCGGACTGGACCGGCAGCTTCACCTTGACCCGGCCGAGGTGCTCGTCGTCGTTGATGTTCGTGACGATGCCGACGTGCGGACCGGCGTGACGCCCCACCAGGCTCCCGGCACCTCCTTCCGTGAGCCCGAACAGCGACTCGGTGGCGCGGCTGCTGACGCTGATCGACGTCGTGTAGCCGCGGATCGGCTCCACCTCGTGCCGCGCGGTCATGACCACGTACGTGCCGTCGAAGGGCTGGCCGACGTCCTTCACCCGCACGGCCTTCCCGGCGGCGATGTCCGGGCAGCCGTGCAAGGTCGCCTCGAGGTCGAGGAAGCCGCGGCCGATCTCGTGGGACAACGACGTCGCCAGGTCGGTGCACGCGGCCTGCCCGGTCAGCCGGGACGACGGCCGGACCAGCGTGCCCGCACGGAAGCCCTGCGCCAGCGCCTTGGGGGTGACCGACCCGGTGAGCTGCACGCCGGGCGCGGAGACCGGGCTCTTGCCCACCACCTCCTTCTTGTCCTTCGGGCTCCACCCTCGGACCTCGACCTCCGGCCGCTGCCCCGCCCCGCCCAGCGAGGCCCGCAGGTGGGTCACGTTCCCGCCGACGCCGAGCTCGGCCACCGGTGCGCTCAGCTCCTTCGGCCCGATGGTCTGGAAGTGGAAGCCGCCGTCGCGCACGAACATCTGGGCACCGACCGAGGCCGCGAGCCGGCGCAGGAACTGCCAGTCGGTCAGCCCCTCCTGCGTCTGGTGCGGCACGACCTGCCCCAGGCTCTGGATGTTCGCGGCGCGGATACCCGCTTCCGAGACGACGCGGCGCACGACGTCGCTGGCCTTCATCTCCAGGAACGCCCGGTACGACGACCGGGCGAAGAGCCGGTGCGAGACGTCCATGCCGCGCACCGTCGTCGTCGTGCCGTGCCCGTCGATCTCGACCTCGACGGTCGTGACCTCGCCCTGGAACAGGGTCACGGTCGCCGCCCCGGCCTTCACGCCGACGGTGACGGCCGCCCCGACCTTGACGCCCGCCTTGTCGAGGGTCGTCGCGGGCGTCCCGTGCAGCGACAGCAGGAACATGCTGGGCTCGTTCAGGCTCTGCTCCACCCACGTCCGGGTGAGCATCGCCGCGACCTCGGCGCTCAAGGGCGTCCCGTTCACGCGGACGTCGACGTCGTAGGTGACGCTCAGCTCAGCGACCGGCACGGACCAGCCCCCCGGTCGGCGTCGGGACCGGCCCGTGCAGAGCGTCGGCGACGGGCAGGAGCAGCCGCACCCCGGGGCGCACCCGCAGCGGGTCGTCGATGCCGTTGGCGCGCGCGACGGCCCGCCAGGCGGCCGGGTCCCCGTACTCGCGGTAGGCGACCCCCGCGAGCGTGTCGCCCTCGACCATGACGTGGACCCGCTGCGGCTCCAGCGCCCCCGACGTCGGGTTCTGCCCGGGGGGACTGCCGGCCAGCTCCTCGAGGTCGATGGTGCACAGCGCCCGCACCGGCACGCCCGACGGCGTGAAGAGCGTGTAGTTGGCGGTGACGCTGCTGACGTACGCGAGGAACCCCGTCAGCCCTCCCCAGCGGAACAGCACCCACGGCGGTGACGCCTTCTTCGCCGCGAACGACGCCGCGGTCGGGGTGCAGCAGGAGAACAGCAGCTCGACCCGCTTCACGACGCTCGTGTCCTGGGTGTCGGACGCGTCGAAGAACAGCTCCAGCGTCAGCTTCGACGGCGTCGGGCCCTTGAACTGGGGCGGCGCGCTCTTCTTGTTGCCCTTGGCGGTCTGCCGCGCCCAGTCGGCCTTCTTCGCGAGCTTGAGCTCCTTCGGGTTGAACTGGAAGTCGATCTGACCGATCTTCGCGCCGGGCTTCGCCAGCGACCCGTCGGGTGACGGCTCGTGCAGCTCCAGGTAGGCGTGCTCGAGCTTGCTGCGGCCGCCGGGCGCACCGCCGGTCGCCTCCATGGAGACGGGACTGGTCACCGGTCCTCCCTCAGCCCGCGCCGGGCGAGATGAACCCGTGGTGCGCGATCTCCACGGTCTCGGTGACGACCTTCGGCGAGTCGGGCGACAGCGACGGGCCGGTCCAGCGCACGGGCACCACCTCGAGCAGGCCCCACTGCGCGATGATCTTGCCGTCGGCGCGCATCGCCTCGATGGTCGCGGTGCGGCGCTTGTAGCCCGACGTCATGCTCGCGAACCACTTCGCGATCTTCTCGGTGTCCTTGCCCAGCGGCCGGGTCAGCTTGATGTTCGGGTACTTCAGCCGGGTGGGCAGCTGCCAGACCTGGCCGTTGTTGCCGCCCTCCTCGCGCGTCTCCATGACCACCTCGACGCCGAGCCCTTCACAGCTGCTGAACCAGCCGAGGTCGACGTCGTCGAGCCTCACGACGTAACGGACCGAGACACTGGTGTCGACGTCCTGCAGCACGAGTTGCCCCTCCCCTGTCTCAGCCCGCGCCGGTGCGCAGGCCGCGCCGCTCGCGGCCGAGCAGCAGCTCGGCCTTCAGGCGGCGCACGATGGTCGGCATGAGCAGGAGCGCGAGCTTCTCGGCCTCCTCGGGCCCCAGGGCCGGCGCCTCGTGACCCCCCTCGGCAGGGTGCTGGGACACCGCGGGAACGACCTGCGTCTCCGCGCGGACCGGCGCCGGGGGCAGCTCACGCACCGCCTGGACAGCGGGCGGGGCCGGGTCCGCTGGGTGAGGGGCGGAGGCGAGGGGCAGCGCGGCGGGTGCTCGACCTGGCGGTCGCGGGACGTCGGCACCTGCGGGCTCGCTCGGCCAGCTGAGGGCGCGCGCCACGACGGGCAGCGCGACCTCGGGCTGCGACGCCGACCCACGCTGCCGCTGCACCGTCCAGGGTCCGGACGACGACGTGGCGCCCAGCGTCGGACGGGTCGCGAGGGCGCCGGGCGACGTCGTCGAGACCGTCCCGCCCTCGTCGGGCACCGCGCTGCCCCAGGGAGTACCGGCGTCGGACGGCTGCTCCAGGGTGTCGTCCAGGCGCACTGCCCTGCTCGCCGCAGGGGGGTCGCCGAGCAGCGGCAGCGCGACGGACGGCGGGCTCGCGGGCTCGAGGCCGTCGGTCCCGGGTGCGTCCGGGTGGTCGGGCGTCCCGCCGAGCAGCGCGCGCTGCAGGGAGGCGACCGGGGGCTGGGCCGGTGCGTGGCCCACGGCTCGGGACAGCACGAGAGCGGCACCGGTCCGGGGGACGTCACGTGGTGGGGCCAGGGCGACGGGCAGCCCGGTGCGTCCCGGTGCTGCGCTGAGGGCTGCCGGGGAGGGCGCACCGGGCGGGGGCGGAGCGGGAGCGACGGCGCGGAGCAGCTGCAGCGAGGGCGACCGGGTGCCGGGCACCGGCAGACCCCACGAGGACGTGCCGCTCCTCGTGGCGGACTGCGGGGACGCCGTGCCGGGCGAGGAGGAACCGGTGGGGCTCGCTGCCGCCCGGCTGACCGGACCGCTGCTGAGGCGTTGCAACGAGGCGACGGCTCTCGTCGCGCCCGGGAGCGACGCGACGGGCAGGCCGGCCGGCCCGGAGGACGTCGGCGGCGTGGGGTCGGCGTCGGAGATCGGGGGGAGCAGCAGCGGGAGGGTGCGGACCAGCTCGTCGGGGGCGAGCCCCATCGGCTCGGACGTGCCCGCGGCGGCGGGCCCCGGGTGCGGCAGGTCGAGGCCCTCGTCCGCCCGGGACTGGAGGAGCGGCACGTCCGGCTGCTGGACGAGTGCCCCGGGCGCGCCGTCCTCCGAGGCCCTCTCGACGGTCCGCTGGACCGGTCCGTGAGCAAGGGCCGCCACCGGTCGGGGCAGCTCGGCGGACGGGCCGGTCGCGGTCGTCGGCAGGGGGGGCGTGCTGGTCGCTCCCTCGCGCGGTCGGAGCAGGGGGCGGGCGGGTCCGGGCTGGTCCGGAGACCGCTGCACCACGGGTGTCACACCGGGCGCGACCGGGACCGCGGCACCGGACGGGTTGGGCGGGGACAGCTCGGACGCCTGTCGGTGCGCCTGCGGTCTCGGGCTGTCGTGCCGCGCGGACAGGTCCGACGACGCGGCAGCCGACGAGGTCGTGCTCCGCTGCACCACGGACAGCTCGAGGGGCGCGGCCGCTGATGACGGCCCACTCGGCTCCACGGCCGCCCGGTCGAGCGGCGCAGCAGCGGGGGGCTGCCCCGGCGTGTGCTGCGGCACGGGGACCGACGCGGCCGTACTCCGCTGCACCACCGACAGGTCGACCGGCGCTGCGACCGGCGGGTGCACGTCCGCCGGGTCGAGCAGCACGGCGACCGGTGACGAAGCACCCGTGTGCAGCACCGGCAGGTCGACCGGCGTGACTGCTGACGACGCCGCCCTGCTCTGTACCGACCGCTCTACCGGCGCGGCGGACGACGACGTCGCACTCCGCTGCGCCACCGACTCCTCGAACGGCAGGGCAGCCGACGACGCCCCGCTCGACTGCACCACTGACAGGTCGAGCGGCGCGACCGGATCCGGCGTCGGCGCAGCAACAGCACCTGCGCTGGCTGGCGCGCCGGCACGCGCAGACAGCAGCTCGGCGGCAGGAGCAGCACCCCCAGGCAGCGGGGACGCAGTGACGGGGAGGACCTGCACCTCGCCAGGAGGCAGCGGGACGTGCGGGCCGTCCGCGGGGCTGGGCAGCTGGACGGCCGCGGCAGTGCTGCGCTGCAGCACGGGAGGTGCTGCCGCGGCACCTGGCCGTCGCGCCGTGACCGGCAGGTCGACCGCGGGCGGCGACGTCGGCAAGGTCTCCACCTCGGGGCCGGTCGGTTCCAGGCGGCCGGTGGGAAGCAGGTCACGGACCGCGTCCGGTGCCGCCGTCCGCTGGACCGCTGCGGCAGCCGGCGAGGGCCGGTCGGCGACGGACGGGGTCGCCGAAGGGGACGTTCCGTCGGAGTCGGGATGCCCCACGTCGCGCACCGGGGCCGGGTCTGCCTCCTGCCCGGGTGCCAGGTCCCCGGAGGCTGCGACACTCTCCCCGTCCGGCAGCACGGCAGCCGCCACCTCGACGACTGGACCGTCCGCCTGGCGACCACTTGCCTGCGTCAGGGGCAGCGGGAGGCCGGGAGGCGGGTCGAGCGGGGCCGGCGTCGGAGGGTCAGCGGCTGCCACGTCTAGGAGCCGGGAGAGCACGGGCAGCTGCGGCGAGCCGCCGGCCGGCGACACGTCCGGGGCCTCGGCGCCCGACAGGTCGACGGCAGGAGCCGAGGCCGGAGCCGCAGCGCCGACGGCCTCGGCCGGCGCCGGGGAGGCGTCCCTCGACGCTGCGGGAGCAGGCGGCAGCGCCGGGGAGGAGTCGCTCGACCCTGCGGGACCGACGACGTCGGCGGGCGACAGCGCCGGGAACACGGCTGCCGGAGCCGCAGCGCCGCCGTCGGCAGGCAGCGACGGGGCCGCGTCTGCCGGAGGCTCAGCACTGCCGGCGGCTGTGCTGCCACGGGGCGCGGCGGGCGAGGGCGTCCGCTGGACGAGGGCGTCGGCGGCACGCGGCAGGCTCGGCGGTGCCGGCGGTGTCTGCGAGGACGAGGGCGCGCGGTCGCCCGCCGGGACGGCACGGTCAATGGCGCGCTGCACGGACGGCGGAGCCGCCTCCCGCTGCGGGGTCCGCAGCACGCCCGTCGGCAGTGGGGCGCCGAGGCCCAGCCGGGCTGTCGACGTCGGCACCGACCCGGGCGTCCGGACGCGTTGGACCGGCGCCGGCGGACCGGGCAGCGGCACCCAGGTGGCGGTGTCGTCGCTCCAGGAGGCGAAGGCGTCCGCCACGTCAGCCTCAGGGGACGGAGCGTACGGCGGCTCCTGGGACGGCGCCTCGGGGGCAGCAGCGGGTGCGTCGCGCTCGGGCAGTGCGTCGACGTGCAGCAGGGGCAGCTCGTGCGGCGGCGCGGCGTGCGTCAGGTCGGTCGGGACGGACCGAGGGGCGGCGGCGCGCGGCGCGGTCACGACCCGCTGCAGCGGCGTGCGCTCCTGCACGAGGGGCAGCTCCAGGCCGCCTCCTCGCACGACGGGCACGCCCCCGCCGTCGCCGTCGACGGTGCCGGCCGGGGCGTCGCGGTCGAGCAGGTGGGTGAGACGCCCCATCGACGACGGGTCGGCCCACAGCGACAGCTGCGCAGGGAAGGCGGCAGGCGCGGTCGTCAGCGGCATCGCACCGACGGTGCGCTGCAGCGGGGGCAGGAACGCCCAGCCCGCCGGGCCGGGTGCCGGCCTCGCGCCGTCGTCGGCTGCCCGCGCGGCCGGTGCCGGTGCGTCGTCGTCGTGCTGCCACGGCCAGCGCAGCCCCCAGGCCACCGGGTCAGTCCCCCTCGGACAGCCGCACGTTGATGGCGGCGATCTCGCTGGCGTACCGCCGGCGCTGGCCGTGCTCGAGGTCGAGGATGTCGTCGAGCGGCCAGTGGAAGTGGTAGGCGACGTACGCGACCTCCTCGTAGATCCGGTCGGCCGCGTACGTCACGATTCCCCCAGGCGGCCACCGGCGAGGTCGACCGTGGAGCGGTGCTGGCACTGCGGGCAGGTGACCGCGACCTTGGTGTGGCCCTCGGCGTTGATGCGCCGGTAGAAGTCCTGCAGGAACGCGACGTCGGAGGCGAACATGTTCTCCACGACCGACGACGTCACGCCCGGCAGCGTCCCGAGGCTCGAGATCACCCGCCCCAGCAGGACCACCGTGGTGAAGGCCGCGTTCTCCTGCACCCGGGCGTCGTAGAGCGGGAGCAGCTCGTCTCGCGCGGTGGCCAGGCGCATGGTGCCGCGGCGGTGCAGCACCCCGTCGGCGTCGAGGTAGCCCCGAGGCAGCTCGAAGTCGAACTCGGTGCGCAGCACCGGCCGCGGGTCGGTCGCGGGCGACGAGGTGGTCGGCTGCACGGGGAGGTCCGCCAGCACCCCGTTCGCCCGCGACCGCTGCATCAGACGACCGCTACTTCGTCGAAGCAGACGATGAACTTCTCGGTGGCCGACTCCGACGCGCCGGCCTTGAGGCTGTTGACCTCGATGCTGCGTACCCAGCAGTTCGTGAAGTTGTACGTCAGGATCGTCGTGCCGGTGTAGTCGAGCAGCTCGACGGACGCGGTCTTGCGCGACCCCTTGAGGTCGCCCTTGACGACGGTGCTGAGCCAGTCCGACATCGTCTTGCTGTCGGTCAGGCCGCGGGTCACCGTGACCTCCCCCGGCTTCGGTCGCCCGGGCATCTGGCGCACGACGTACTTGCCGTCCTGCGTCTGCTGCTTGAGCTCGATCTTGTCGACCTCCGACTTGAGGCCGGAGACCTCGATGACCTTCGGGATCTGGATCCCGTCGATCTTGACGCGGAAGCCGTTGGCTGAGCTGCTGTCGAGTGCGTCAGCGAGAGGCATGGTTCAACTCCTTCAGGTCATTCGTTCACGAGACTGGTGCCGCCCGAGAACTGGGACAGCTGGAAGATGACGAACTCCGCGGGCTTGACCGGTGCGACCCCGATCTGGCACAGCACCTGTCCGGCGTCGATGCCCTCGGCCGGGTTGGTCTCGCTGTCGCACTTGACGTAGTAGGCCTCGTCGGGGTTGAGCCCGAAGAGCGCGCCCTTGCGCCACTCGTTGACCAGGAAGGCGCTGATGGTGCGGCGGATGCGTGCCCACAGGGCCGGGTCGTTCGGCTCGAAGACCACCCACTGGGTGCCCTGCAGGATCGACTCCTCCAGGTAGTTGAACAGCCGCCGCACGTTGAGGTAGCGCCACGCCGGGTCGCTGGACAGGGTCCGGGCGCCCCAGACGCGCACGCCCCGGCCCGGGAAGGTCCGGATGCAGTTGATGCCGCTCGGGTTGAGCAGGTCGTGCTCGGCCTTGGTGAGAGCCGTCTGCAGGCTGATCGCGCCGCGGACGATCTCGTTGGCCGGAGCCTTGTGCACCCCGCGGGTCTCGTCGTTGCGGGCCCAGACGCCGGCCATGTGGCCCGACGGCGGGACGAACTGCGCGGTCCCCGACACCGGGTCGAGCACCTTGACCCAGGGCCAGTACAGGGCGGCGTACTTGGAGTCGTACCCGGCGTCCTCGACCCGCCACTGCTTGACCTGCTGCGGGCCGAGGCCGGGCGGGGTGTCGAGGATGGCCATGCGGTCGCCCATGAGCTCGCAGTGCGCGATCATCGCCAGCTGCACCGCCTTGACCTGCTCGAGGTCGATGGCGCCCTGCTCGTAGGCCGACATGAGGTCGGGCACCGAGACCATGGTGACCTCGTCGATGGCCTCCAGACCGCTGAAGCCGGTGCGGTCGGCGGCGTCGCCCACGTAGTCCTGGGCGCCGAGCTGGTCGGAGGTCGGCGCCTCCTCGACGACCGGCGGCGGGGCCAGGGTGCTGCTCCCCTTGTCGGGCTTCATGAGAGCGCTGCCGCTCGCGACCTCCTCGAGGTGGACGAGCTTCGAGGTGGCGTTCACCTTGGTCACGACGTTGTCGGGCCCGCGCTTGGTGGTGACCGGGTCGAAGGTCTCGGTCACCTTCCCGTCGACGCTGATGATCACCTTGAACTGGTCGTCGGGTGCGCCCTCCGCTCCGGCGTCCCCGACCTCCAGCGCGACCGTCTTGCCGGACGGTGCGCTGGGCAGGGCATCGGCGCGGTAGCCGCCGATGGCCGCGGTGGCCGGTCCCGCGAGGGCCTTGGTCGCCGGCTTGGCACCGCCGAGTGCCTTGCCGTTCCCGTTGCCGTTGCCGTTGCCGTTGCCGCCGTTGGCGCCGCCGACCCGGACGATGAAGCAGTTGCCGCCTCCGTTGAGGAAGTAGCCGTAGACCGAGTGCGCGAGGTAGGAGCCCGGGACGAAGTCCCCGAACCGCTCGCTGAACTGGGTCCAGTTCGACACGAGGGTCGGCACGTTGACCGGTCCTCGGTCCGCGAGGCCCACGAAGGCGGCCACCGCGGTGCCGACGCCCTCGATCGGTCGAGACCCTGCTTCGACCTCCTCGACGTAGACACCGGGTGAGAGATACGTCGGCATGTCCTAGCCCCCTCGCTCTGCTGCTGGTGAGCCGACTCTGACGGGCGGGCAGAGGCCGCAGCAGGTCCTGCAGGACCTGCTCATCGGGAAGCCGTGGCTGCCCGATCGGGCGGTCCGGCTAGGCCTGCACCTCCTCCTCCTCCGCGGCCTCGCGCTGGACCGGGTCGACGTGCTCGGACTCCCCCTCGGCCTCCTCCTCGACGGCCTCCTCGCGCTGCACGACGGCCCCCTGGCCGCCGTCCGCGGCCTCCCGCTGCACGGGTGCGGCCGACGTCGTCGGAGCGGGTGAGGAGACCAGGCGCTCGGCGTTCGCGGCCGCCTCCTGCTCGAACCTGTCCGACGGGTCGCTGACCTGGACGCCGTCCCCCGTCGGTGTCCCGTCGACCGGTCCGGACCGCTGCTGCACGACGTGGGTCAGCTCGTGCGCGAGCGTGGTGAGCCCGGCGGTCGAGGAGGGGTCGTAGGCGTCGCGCTGGAAGACGACGTCGCTGCCGACCGTGTAGGCGTGCGCGCCGACCGACTGCGCCGACGCGTGCGCGGTGTCGTCGGTGTGGACGCGCACGGACCCGAAGTCCTCGCCGAACCGCTGCTCCATGTCCTGCCGGACCGGGGCCTCGAGCGCCTGCCCGCCGCTGCCGACGACGCCGAGCACCGGCGACTCCGCCTGCTCGGCGAGCCCCCGGGAGCCCGCGTTCCCGACGGCCCGCTGCAGCGCGAGCATGCCCCGCGGCCCGAGCACGTCGGGTCGTCCGGCCGCTGCTGCCGCGAGCAGGGGGGCGTCGGCCCGCTCGGTCCGGTCGGCGCGGGCGGCGTCGGAGCCGCCGGTCTCGTGGTCGTGGTCGTGGTCGTGGCTGCGCATGGTGCTCTCCCGGTGGCCTCGGTCCTGCGCGGACGCTCGCACCGCGAGGACCGCTCCGACCAGCGCGCGCCGCCGTCCGTCCGCGCAGCTGCACCTGCCCGTGCGGGCACGCAGCAGGACCTCAGGACCTCAGGACAGCAGCGCCCAGTACGGCCCGAACTCGCTCTCCAGGCAGAGCCGGCCCAGCTTGCGGTACTCCCGGTGGACCGCCCGGGCGAGGTGCGCGGTCGTGACCACTCCGCGGTCGGCCGCGGCCAGGTAGGCGGCGCTGACGGCGGCGGAGCGGATCGCCCCGCCCGCCAGCTCGAAGGACCGGGCGCAGAACTCGAGGTCCAGCTCGCCGCGGGGGACGGCGGTGCCCAGGCAGGTGTCCCAGAGGGCGAGCCGCGCGACGGCGTCGGGCAGGGGGAAGTCGACGAGGACGTCGAGCCGCCGCAGGAACGCCTCGTCGATGTTCGCCCGCAGGTTGGTGGCGAGGATCGCCAGCCCGTCGAAGCTCTCCATGCGCTGCAGCAGGTACGCGCTCTCGACGTTGGCGTAGCGGTCGTGCGCGTCCTTCACCTCCGACCGCTTGCCGAACACCGCGTCGGCCTCGTCGAACAGCAGGACGCCGTTGACGCTCGCCGCGGCCGTGAAGATCCGCTCGAGGTTCTTCTCGGTCTCGCCGACGTACTTGTCGACGACGGTCGCGAGGTCCACCACGTACAGGTCCAGCCCGAGGTCGGCGGCGATGACCTCCGCGCTCATGGTCTTGCCCGTGCCCGAGTCGCCGGCGAACAGCGCCGCGACGCCGTAGCCGCGGCCCCCGCCGGGACGCATGTGCCAGTCGCCGAGCACCTGCTCCCGGTGCCGCGCACGCACCGCGACCTCGCGCAGCGAGACCAGGGGCGCCGGCGCGAGGACGAGGTCGTCCCACCCGACGCCGGGGCGCACCCGCCGGGCGAGCCGCTGCAGCGCCGAGCCGTTCGCCGCCCGCGCGGCGGCCCGCACGTGCTCCGCCGTCACGCGCCGGTCGGTGGTGGCCC
>JAODNQ010000014.1 GCA_025464695.1 Frankiales bacterium
ACGCCGCCGAGCTCCGGCTCGGCCAGCCGCACGTCGTGACGCTCGAGGCCCGCCCGGCCAACATCGAGGGCTCGGGCTTCGTCGGCATCCGCGACCTGGTCCGCAACGCCCTGCGCATGCGCCCGGACCGCATCGTCGTCGGTGAGGTCCGTGACGCCGCCGCCCTCGACATGCTGCAGGCGATGAACACCGGTCACGAGGGGTCGATGACCACCGTGCACGCCAACACCCCGCGCGACGCCCTGTCGCGGCTCGAGACCATGGTGCTCATGAGCGGGTTCGACCTGCCGCTGCGCGCCATCCGCGAGCAGATCGCCAGCGCCATCGACGTCGTCGTGCAGCTGCAGCGCCGCCCCGACGGCAGCCGCGTCGTCAGCCACGTGACCGAGGTCCAGGGCCGCGAGGGCGAGATCATCACGCTGCAGGACGTCTTCCTGCGGCCCGGCGCGACCCTGACCAGCACCGGGCTACGCCCACGCGTCGTCACCCGGCTCGAGGAGCACGGCCTCGCGGTGCCGGCCGCCCTGTTCCGCAGCACCGAGGCCGCCGCTCCCGCCCTCAAGCGGCGGCCGCGGTGATGCCCCTGGCGGCGCTGCTCGTCGCCGTCGGCCTCGGCTGCGCCTTCGTGGCGTACCGGCAGAAGGAGCAGCGCCAGGTCGCGGACCTGCGGGCCGTCCTCGACGGCTACGCGACGTCGACCGGGCCGGTCCAGCAGACCGACGACCTGCGGGCCGCGCTCGCCCGCACCGGGCGGCTCGCCGAGCGGGCGCTGTCCGACACCGGCCTGCTCGCCCGGGTCCGCGCGCAGCTGCTCCGCAGCGACTGGACCCTCACCCCGGGCGAGTTCCTCGCCGTCAGCGCGGGTGCGCTGCTGCTCGGGATCGTCGTCGGGGTGCTGTCGGAGAACGTCGGGCTCGGGCTGCTGCTCGGGCTGGTCGGCGCGGTCACGCCGTACGCCCTGGTGTCGCGCTCGGTCAGCCGACGCCGGGCCGCCTTCGAGGACCAGCTGCCCGACGTCCTCGACCTGCTCAGTGCCAGCCTCGAGGCGGGCGCCGGCATCGCCGCGGCGCTCGAGCTCGTCGTTGCCGAGGCGGACGAGCCGGCGGCGTCGGAGTTCGGCCGCGTCCTGGCGGCCACCCGGCTCGGGGCCACCCTGCTCGAGGGGCTCGAGGAGATGGCCGAGCGGCTGGACTCCCGCGACCTCGTCTACACGGTCCAGGCCATCGCGGTGCAGCAGCGCACCGGCGGCCGGCTCGCCGAGGTCCTGCGCAACGTCGCGGAGTTCATGCGGGCCCGGTTCGAGCTCAAGCGCGAGCTGTCCGCCCTGACCGCCGAGGGGCGGATCTCCGCCTACCTGCTCGGCGGCCTGCCGATCGCCCTGGGGCTGCTCATCTCGGTGATCTCCCCCGGCTACCTCACGCCGCTGTTCACGACCGGCCCCGGCCTGGCCATGGTCTGCGGTGCCTCCGTCCTCATGCTCATCAGCTTCGGCATGATGAAGAAGATCATCACGATCGAGGTGTGACGTGCTCCTGACGATGTCGATCCTGTTCGCCGGCCTGGGCCTCGGCCTGGCCGCCTACGGCCTCGCCGCCTCCCGCGCCGTCCTCGCCGACGGCGCGCTCGTCGTGGTGGACGAGCCGGTCCCGGTCGGCACCGAGGCCGGGCTCGTCTACCGGGTGGTGGAACCCGTGGTGGAGGCCGTGGTCGAGCTGGTCCGCCGGGTCAGCCCCACCCGGCGCCTCGACCTGGCCCGCGAGCGCATCGTGCACGCCGGTCTCGAGGGCACACTGACCCTGGAGAAGGTGCTGTCGTACAAGGCGGGTGCCGCCGTCGCGGGCCTGCTGGCCGGGCTGCTGGGCGGACCGGGCAGCGTGCCCCGGCTGGTCTGGGCGGCCGCGCTCGCCGTCGGGGCCAGCTTCGTCCCCGACGTCCTGCTGTCCAGCAAGGCCGACAAGCGCCAGGCCGACGTCGGCCGCGCCCTGCCCGACGCCCTCGACCTGCTCGCCCTCACCGTCGAGGCGGGGCTCGGGTTCGAGCAGGGCCTCGAGGTGGTCGTCGACAACACCACCGGGCCGCTCGCCGGCGAGTTCGCCCGGCTGCTGCGCGAGGTGGAGCTCGGCGTCCCCCGGCGCGAGGCGCTCAACGGGCTGCGGGACCGCACGTCGGTGCCCGAGCTGTCGGCGTTCGTCGTCGCCCTCGTGCAGAGCGACCAGATGGGCGTGGCGCTGTCGGAGGTGCTCAAGGCCCAGGCCGCCCAGGTGCGGCTCAAGCGGCGCCAGCGGGCCAAGGAGCGGGCTGCCAAGACGCCCGTGAAGATCATGGTCCCGGTGGTCCTGGGCATCTTCCCGGCCCTGTTCGTGGTCACCATCGGCCCCGGTGCGCTCGCCATCGTGCAGAACGTGCTGTGACTAGCCCGTTCGGCCCCCTCCTCAGATAGTCACTTCTCGTCATGAGGTCATCACGCTGCGTGACGAAGTACTAATCAGCCCCGGCGAGTACCCGACCGGCGGACCTGAGCCCTCCCGAGGAGACGTCATGCTGCACTACCTGGTCGCCCTGCAGATCCTGGTCACGGACCGCGTCGAGAAGGTCAAGAACGACCGCGGCGCCACCGCCGTCGAGTACGGCCTGATGGTCGCTCTCATCGCCGCGATCGTCGTCGTCGCCGCCGGCGCCCTCGGCCACAACGTCAGCGAGAAGTTCTCGAGCGTCTGCACCAGCGTCAAGGGCACCGCTACCGGCGGCACGAACTGCTAGCAGCACCGCTCGTCGAGGCCCGGTCCCCTTCGGGGGGCCGGGCCTCGCTGCGTGCGGGAACCCTCCAGACCCGGGGAGAGGCCGCCGATCCCCACAGGGCCGGCTCTCCTGATCAGGAGCCGGACGCACGCACACTCGCACCCGGCACGACGAGGGCCCGGCACCTCCCAGGTGCCGGGCCCTCGCGTCGTACGGGGACTGCTAGGCCGGGATCTCCACCACGGCCTCGGCGACGACGCCCTGCGCGGCCGTCACCGTCGTGTCGACCGGGCTCGTGCCGGGCGCGAGCGTCCGCAGCGTCCACGCGCCGGGGGCGGCGAAGAAGCGGAACTGGCCGGTGGCGCTGCACTGCACCTCGGCGGTGAACTCGCCGCTGCCGTCGAGCAGGCGCACGTAGGCGCCGCCGACCGGGCTGCCGCCCCGCGTGACGCGGCCCTGGATGACGGACTCCTTGCCGGCCACGACGGGCTCGAGGGTGTCCTGGTCAGGCGCGCCGCACATCAGGCACTCACCTTCGAGGGGTTCTCCACCGGCACGCCGACCAGCGAGCCGTACTCCATCCAGGACCCGTCGTAGTTCTTCACGTCGGTCTTGCCCAGGATCTCGTGCAGCACGAACCAGGTGTGGCTGCTGCGCTCGCCGATGCGGCAGTAGGCGATGGTGCTCTTGCCGTCGTCGAAGCCCTCGGCGCCGTAGAGCTTGGTGAGCTCGTCATCGCTGCGGAACGTGCCGTCGTCGGCGGCGGCCTTGCTCCACGGGATGTTGATGGCCGTGGGGACGTGGCCGGCCTTCTGCGCCTGCTCCTGCGGCAGGTGCGCCGGCGCCTTGATCTTGCCGCTGAACTCGTCAGGGCTGCGGACGTCGACGAGGTTCTTGCTGCCGATCGAGGAGACGACCTCGTCGCGGAACGCGCGGATCGACAGGTCGGCGTCCTGAGCCTGGTAGCTGGTGGCGGCCCGCTGGGGCACGTCCTTGCTCAGCTCCCGACCGTCGAGCTCCCACTTCTTGCGCCCGCCGTCGAGCAGCTTGACGTCGGCGTGGCCGTAGAGCTTGAACTGCCAGTACGCGTACGCGGCGAACCAGTTGTTGTTGCCGCCGTACAGCACGACGGTGTCGTCGTTGCTGATGCCCTTCTTCGACAGCAGCGCCGAGAAGGCGTCCTTGTCGATGAGGTCGCGGGCCTCGGCCTGCTGGAGCTCCTGGGTCCAGTCCAGGCGGACCGCGCCCTTGATGTGGCCGCCGTCGTAGGCGGACACGTCCTCGTCCACCTCGACGAGGACGACCTTCGGGTCGTCCAGGTGGCTCTCGACCCAGTCGGCGTCGACGAGCACGTCTGCGCGGCTCATGC
>JAODNQ010000028.1 GCA_025464695.1 Frankiales bacterium
GCGCCGCCGACGACGTCGCGCCCTCGACCTGGGCGCGCAGCCGGGCGGCGAGCTGCTCCTGCCGGTCGACCTCGGCGCGCTCCTGCCCGATCAGCTCGGTGAGCTGCAGGCGGCGGCCGGCCCGCAGGTCCGTGCCCTGGGCGGTCGAGGCGCTGGTGGCGAACAGCAGACCGGCGAGCAGGGCCACGACCGGCACGAGCGCCCGCACCCGCGACCTCCCGTCCGACCGGCTCCTGCACGTGCGGACCCGGCGTCCGCTGGCTGCTCCGACGCTACGCTGAGTGCTCGCCCTGCACGCTGCTCCCCCCGGCCCTGGCGGCCCGCTCCCTGGAGATCCCTTGCCCGAGTCGAAGAAGCGCAAGACCGCCCGCACGCCGTCGACCGCTGCCACGACCGTGCGCAAGAAGAAGGGCCCCAGCCCGGTGTGGCTGGCGCCGCTGATGCTGACCCTGTTCGCCATCGGCATCCTGTGGCTCGTCGTCTTCTACCTGAGCAACGGCGAGATGCCGGTGGCCGAGGGCGTGGGCAACGGTCACCTGCTGATCGGCTTCGGCTTCATCGTCGGCGGGTTCGTGCTCAGCACGCAGTGGCGCTAGGACCTCTCAGCACGCAGGGGCGCTAGGACGTCCCCGGGCGCGCCGCACCGCCGGATGACACCGGTGTAGTTCTCCCCAGAGGTTGTCCACACTGTGGACATCGCGGGACCTGCCCACGCTCCGGTCACGTACACCCGACCCGCCTCGGACAGCACGAAGGCCCGGTCCCCTCGGGACCGGGCCTTCGTGATGCCGGACTAGAGCAGCTCGAGGATGGTGGCGTTGGCCTGGCCGCCGCCCTCGCACATCGTCTGCAGGCCGTAGCGGATCCCGTTGTCGCGCATGTGGTGCAGCAGCGTCGTCATGAGCCGCGCACCGGATCCACCCAGCGGGTGGCCGAGCGCGATCGCGCCGCCGTGGGGGTTGACGGTCTTCTCGTCCGCCCCGATGTCCTTGAGCCACGCCAGCGTCACCGACGCGAACGCCTCGTTGACCTCGTAGGCCCCGATGTCGTCGACCTTGAGACCCGACTTCGCGAACGCCTTGAGCGTCGCGGGCATCGGCGCGTGCAGCATCGGCATCGGCGCGACGCCGGCGAGCACGCCGGTGTGGAACCGGGCGATCGGCGTCAGCCCCAGCGACGCGGCCTTCTCCGACGTCATGATCAGCAGTGCGGCCGCGCCGTCGGAGATCTGCGAGGAGTTGGCCGCGGTGATCTTGCCGTCGGGACGGAACGCCGGCTTCAGGCTGCCGAGCTTCTCCAGCGTCCCGCCGGGACGGATGCCCTCGTCGGTGCTGATCGTGACGCCGTCGGGGTTCGTCACCGGGGCGATCTGCGCGGCGAAGCGGCCCTGCTCGGTCGCCGACTGCGCCCGCTCGTGGCTCTGCAGCGCGAACTCGTCGAGCTGCTGGCGGCTGAAGCCCCACGTGTCGGCGATCTGCTCGGCGCCCTCACCCTGGTTCGGGAAGTCGCTGCCGTAGCGCGCCTGGTAGTCCGCGCCGAGCGGGCTGGCGGTGAACGTCGAGCCCATCGGCGTGCGGCTCATGACCTCGACGCCACCGGCGACCGCGACGTCGTACTGACCGCTGATCACGCCGGCGGCCGCGAAGTGCACGGCCTGCTGGCTGCTGCCGCACTGCCGGTCGACCGTGGTGCCCGGCACCGACTCGGGCCAGCCCGCCGACAGCACCGCGGTACGGGCGATGTCGAAGGTCTGCTCACCGACCTGCGACACGCAGCCCCACACGACGTCGTCCACCAGCACGGGGTCGATGCCGGTGCGCTCCACGAGCGCACGCAGGACGTGGGCCGACAGGTCAGCGGAGTGGATGCCCGACAGGCCGCCGTTGCGCTTGCCGGTGGGAGTGCGGACTGCCTCGACGATCACGGCATCGCGCATGACGAGCTCCTCGGGTACCAGGGCGACGTTGTGAACGCCCGTTAGCAGAAGCGTACGTGCCACTGTGTGGCGTGACCCTGTCCGCGAGCCCCAGCCGCGCTGGTGCTTGCTCATTGCTTGCCCTGGCAAGCGTGTTGGCAGTCGTCGGTGTGACGAGTGACACTCTCGGCACCCTGCTCTGCCTCCCCGCGGCCCTCGCCTCGCTGGCGGTCGGACTGCGCGACCTGCTCGTCGTCCCGGCGCTGCAGGCCGACGCCAGCGGGCTGCAGGTCCGCCCGCTGCTGGGGGTCCGGTCGCTCCGCTGGGACGACGTCGTCCGCCTGCGCGTCGTGCAGGACCGGCGGGCCGTGCTGCTCGAGCTCGAGCTCGAGGACGACGAGGTGCTGCTGCTGTCGCGCGGCCGGCTCGGTCGCGACCCGCGCGACGTCCTCGACGAGCTCGAGGCGCTGCGCCCTAGGTGAGCGCGGCCGTCCGCAGGGCCACCGCGACGACCAGCAGCACGGCCAGCGCTCCGAGTCCGGCCACCTGCACCGCCGTCCGGTGCGCGCGGGGCGCGTAGACCAGCACGAGCGCGGCGAGGGCGCCCCCGACCAGCCCGCCGACGTGGCCGCGCTTGTCGATGAACGAGATCGAGAAGGTCAGCAGCAGGTTCACGGCCAGCAGGACGGCGTACTGCGAGGCGGCGCCGCTGCCGCGCTTGCGCTCGATCACGTAGGCCGCGGCGAACAGGCCGAAGATCGCGCCCGACGCACCCGCTGACGGGACTCCGAGCGGGCCCAGCACGTACGACGCCGTCGTGCCGGCGACCCCGGCGAGCAGGTAGAGCGCGAGGAAGCGGCTGCGCCCGAGGGCGGCCTCCACGACGGGGCCCAGCTGCAGCAGCGCCAGCATGTTGAGCACGACGTGGGCCAGCCCGTAGTGCAGGAACGTGGCGGTCACCAGGCGCCAGTACTGGCCCTGGGCGATGCCGTCGACGAGCCCGTCCGGGTAGAGCAGCCGCGTGGACTGCATCGCCAGCCGGGCGTAGAGCGGTGAGGTGCCGCCTCCGAAGCCCAGGCTGCTGCCGCCGAACGCGGTGGCCAGGAAGACGAGGACGTTCAGGCCGATGAGGACCTGCGTGACCAGCGGCGGACGCACCCGGCCGCCGGCGAGGGTGCGGCCCTCCCGCACCGACGCCGCACCGGCCTTCGCGTCGTCCGGGCACTGGAACCCGACGGACGCCGAGACCATGCAGTCGGGGCAGATCGACCGGTCGCACCGGGTGCAGCGGACGTAGGTCTCGCGGTCGGGGTGCCGGTAGCAGACCGGCACCCCGACCCCGGGTGTGCCGGTGGGCTCGGTCAGGAGCCGCCCTCGATCGTGATGCTCTCGATGACGACGTCGGTGACGGGGCGGTCCATCTTGCCGGTCCGCGTGGTGGCGATCGCGTCGACGACGTCGCGGCCGGCCTGGTCGGCGACCTCGCCGAAGATCGTGTGCTTCATGTTCAGGTGCGGCGTCGCGCCGACCGTGATGAAGAACTGCGAGCCGTTGGTGCCGGGCCCGGCGTTGGCCATCGCGAGCAGGTAGGGCTTGCTGAAGGTGAGCTCGGGGTGGAACTCGTCCTTGAAGCGGTAGCCCGGGCCGCCGGTGCCGGTGCCCAGCGGGTCGCCGCCCTGGATCATGAAGCCGTTGATGACGCGGTGGAAGACCGTGCCGCCGTACAGCGGGCCCTGGCCCTTGCTGCCGGTGCGGGGGTCGGTCCACTCGCCGGAGCCGTCGGCCAGGCCGACGAAGTTCTGCACGGTCTTCGGGGCGTGGTCCGGGAACAGCTGGACGCGGATCGGCCCGAGGGTGGTGTTGAGGGTGGCGTAGAGGTCGGCCACGAGGGCTCCGTCCGTGAGGTGCGCGCGACAGGCGTGCTGTCGCGCGGCAGCGGGTGTGCAGGGCTGGTGCGGGGTCGTGGTGGTGGGGCTGCTCCAGCCGGGACGCACCCGGCGTGGGTGTGCTTGCCTGCGGGCAGTCTCCCACGCAGCGCGGGAGCCGCCTCACGACGGACCGTTGCCCCGGTCCGCCGGTCGCGACCCGCCCACCCGTCCCGCACCACCTCGAGGAGAGCCCGTGCCGAAGCCGTCCGCCCCGCGCCGCACGCCCGACCGGTCCACCGCGAGCGCCCTGGACCGGGCCGTGGACCGCGACGCCGCCGCCCGCGCGGCCGAGCACGCCGCCA
>JAODNQ010000035.1 GCA_025464695.1 Frankiales bacterium
TCGCCGCCGACCAGCAGCGGGCGACACGACGTCTCGCCCGGCAGCTTGCCGCACAGCTCGCATTCGAGAACCTCGGGTGAGGCGGCGCTGCGCTCGAACGGCCGGCTGAGGCGGACGGCGATGCAGCTGCGCGGCTCTGCCGTCACGAGCGCCTCGGCCAGCGGGGAGTCGTCGGCCAGGGCGGTGGAGGCCTCCAGCCGGTCAGCGCTGTTGTTGCGGTTGAGGATGTGGACGACGCTGTCGGGGATCGTGCGCTGGAGATGCCCGCGCAGGAGCTGGTGGGCCTCGACCTGGTCGCCGGCGGACTGCAGCGCCTCGCTGAGCCGGTGCTGCGTGTCCTGGAACCGCGCGTCGGCATCGCGGCGCGCCCGCTCGGCCTCGGCGAGCCGCCGCTCGGCACGCTCGCGCTCGAGCTGCGCCACGACCTGCTGCGAGAGCGTCCGCAGGGCCTCGAGCTGCCGGTCACCCAGCACCCGCGGCTCGACGTCGAGCACGCACAGCGTGCCGAGCGGCTGCGCGTCGCTGCCGACGAGTGGGGCCCCGGCGTAGGCCCGGAGGCCGGGAGGGCCGGTCACCAGCGGGTTCGTGGCGAAGCGGTCGTCCAGCAGCGCGTCGGGGACGACCAGCAGGTCGTCGGGCTGCAGCAGGGCGTGCGCGCAGAAGGCGACGTCGCGCGAGGTGCCCAGCAGGTCCGTGCCCGTCGCGGCCTTGAACCACTGCCGCTGGTCGTCGACGAGGCTGATGCCGGCCACGGGCATGTCGGTCACCTGCGACGCCAGCCGCACGATCGCGTCGTACCGCTGCTCCCGGGGGGTGTCCATCACCTGGAAGCTGCGCAGGACGTCGAGCCGTGCCGCCTCGTCGTGCGGCCGGGGCGCGGAGACGTGGTCGAGCAGGCCGTGGGGCACAGGTGGGCCTCCGTCGCGGTCGTGCAGGTCCGGCAGGTCCTGCCGTTGCCAGGACCATCGGCCACGCCGAGGAGCTGCACAAGAGTTCCCGAAGTGTTCCACCCGGAACGGACATCCGGGCCGTGGACGACCACCCGTCAGGGCCAGCCGAGGGCTACCTGGTGCGGGGCTTCGCGGCCACGACGGCGTCGAAGACCTCCCGCCGCGGCACCCCGGTCTCGACGGCGACGGCGGCCAGCGCCTCCTTGCGGGTCAGCCCGGCCTGCTCGCGGACGCCGACGAGACGCACCAGCTCCTGCGGCGTCAGCTCGACGGTCGGCTCCGGCGCACCGGCCAGGACGACGGTGACCTCGCCGAGGACGCCGCCGTCGGCCCAGGCCGCGAGCTCCTGGAGCGTCCCGCGACGGACCTCCTCGTAGGTCTTGGTCAGCTCCCGGCAGACGACGGCCCGGCGGTCGGCCCCGAGCACCTCGGCCATGTCGCGCAGTGACGCCGCCAGCCGGTGCGGCGCCTCGAACAGGACGGCGGTCCGCCGCTCGGCGACCAGCGCCTGCAGCCGGGTGCGCCGCTCGCCCTGCTTGCGCGGCAGGAAGCCCTCGAAGCAGAACCGGTCGCTGGGCAGTCCGCTGACCGCCAGCGCGGTCGTCACCGCTGACGGTCCGGGGACGCAGGTGACGTGCAGGTCCTCGGCGGCGGCGGCCGCGACGAGCCGGTAACCCGGGTCGCTGACGGTCGGCATGCCGGCGTCGGTCACCAGGAGCACGCGCTTGCCGGCACGGACGGCGTCGAGCAGCTCCGGCACCCGCTGCTCCTCGTTGCCCTCGAAACAGCTGACGACCTTGCCGGTGGGCTTGACCCCGAGGTCGGCGCAGAGGCGGTGCAGGCGGCGCGTGTCCTCCGCCGCGACGACGTCGGCGGTCGCGAGCTCCTGCGCCAGGCGCGCGCTCGCGTCGCTGGACTGTCCGATGGGGGCACCGGCGAGGACGAGGGGCACGCAGCCATCCTCCCAGGCCGGACCGCCGACCTAGGCTGCCCGCATGAGCGTCGTGCTGGAGAAGCCGCCTGCCGCTGCCCCGTCGCCGCCTCCCGCGCCGGCCTCGACGGCGGCCCCGTGGCGCGAGCGGATCCTGCCCGCAGCGCTGGGCGTGCCGTGGGTCGGCTGGGCGCTGACCCTGCTGGTCGCTCTGGTCGGCGGGGCGCTGCGCTTCTACCGGCTCGGCCAGCCCAAGGGCCGCATCTTCGACGAGATCTACTACGCCTGCGACGCGCAGAACCTGCTCCGCTTCGGCGTCGAGCACGACACCGTCGACAACAACCCCGACTGCATCCCCGAGGGCACCGGCGCCTTCATCGTCCACCCGCCCCTCGGCAAGTGGCTGATCGGCATCGGCCTCAAGCTCTTCGGGACCGACGAGGTCGGCTGGCGCGTCGCCGCCGCCCTCGCCGGGACGCTGACCGTCGTCCTCGTCGTCCGCACCGGCCGGCGCCTCACCGGCTCCACCCTGCTCGGCGTGCTCGCCGGCCTGCTGCTGAGCCTGGACGGGCTGTCGTTCGTGCAGTCCCGCGTCGCCATGCTCGACGTCTTCCTGGTCCTGTTCACCACGGCCGCCTTCGCCTGCCTGGTCGCCGACCGCGACGCCGTCCGGCGCCGGCTGGCGGCCCTGCCCGACGACGATCTCGCCGGCAGCGGGCCGGGCCTCGGGCTGCGCCCCTGGCTGCTGGCCACCGGCGTCATGCTCGGCTGCGCGCTCGCCACCAAGTGGAGCGGGCTGTACTTCGTCGCCGCGATCGGCCTGCTCGCCTTCGCCTGGGAGGTCGGCGCGCGCCGCACCGCCGGCGTGCGCGCCCCCGTCCGCGCGACGCTCCTCAAGAGCACGCCGCTGCTCGTCGCCGCGCTGCTCCTGCTGCCCGCGGTCCTC
>JAODNQ010000138.1 GCA_025464695.1 Frankiales bacterium
CCTCCGGCCGCCGCCCCGCCGTCCCGCGCGGCGACCAGCCCGTCCGCGGCGGTCCCCTCCTGCACCCCGGCCCCGCTGGCCCGCCGGGCGGCCTCGGTCCTCGTCGTGGGGCTCCCGGGCGTGACCACCGCGGACGCGCCCCTGGCCCGGCAGGTCGTCGACCTCGGCGTCGGGGGCGTGTTCCTGTCCGAGCCCAACGTCCGCACCGCCGCCCAGGTGACCGCCCTGACGGCGGGCCTCCGTGCGCGCGCCGGACACCCGCTGCTCGTGTCCACCGACGAGGAGTCCGGGCGGGTCGCGGTGACGCGCAAGGTCGTCGGGGCGGGCCCGGCTCCCCGGACCCTGGCGAAGACGCGCACGCAGGAGCAGGTCCGCACCTTCGCCCGCGGCCTGGGCGAGCGGCTGGCCCGGCTCGGCGTCGACCTCGACCTCGCGCCGGTGGCGGACCTGGACGCCGGCCCCTCCCGCGGCATCGTCGGCGACCGCTCCTTCGGCAGCGACCCCCGCTCCACGGCCGGCTACGCGCTCGCCTTCGCCGCCGGCCTGTCCGACGCCGACGTCGCCCCCGCCGTGAAGCACTTCCCGGGGCAGGGCCGCTCGCAGACCGACACGCACAAGGCCAGCGGCGTCGTCGACGCGTCGGTCGAGGAGCTGCGCACGACCGACCTCGTCCCGTTCACAGAGGCGGTCGACGCCGGGGCGCCGGTCGTGATGCTCAACCACCTGCAGTACGACGCCCTCGACCGCGACCTGCCGGCCAGCCTGTCGCCGAAGGCCTACGCACTGCTGCGCTCGCTCGGGTTCCAGGGGGTCGCGATGACGGACAGCGTGGGGATGGGCGCCGTCAACCTGCGCTGGGACTTCCCGGAGGCCGCGGTGCGCGCCGTCGTGGCCGGCGCCGACGCCGTGCTCGCCACCGACGGCGGCCAGGCGCAGCGGATGCGCGACGCCCTGGTCGCCGCGGTCCGCGAGGGCCGCCTGCCCGAGGGGCGCCTCGACGAGGCGGCGTCGCGGGTCGCGGCGCTGGCGGGGGCCGACCCGGTCGCCCTGACGTGCCGGCGGGCGTCGACCAGCTCGGTGCGCCTGCCGCCCGGGCCGGTGTCATGAGGGTCGTCGTCGCGGGGGAGTGCGTGGTCGACCTCGTCGCCGCCGGCCGGCGCACCTGGACGTCCCACCCGGGGGGCAGCCCCGCCAACGTCGCCGTCGGGCTGGCCCGCCTCGGCGTCCCCACCGGCCTGCTCGCCCGGCTGTCCTCGGACGTCTTCGGCGGCCTGCTGCGCGAGCACCTGACCGACGCCGGGGTCGACCTCGCCCTGGCCGTCGACGCGGCCGAGCCGAGCACGCTGGCCGTGGCCTCCCTCGACGACGCCGGCGTCGCCCGGTACGACTTCTGGGTCGAGGGCACCGCCGACTGGCAGTGGACCGACGACGAGCTGCAGGTGCCCGACGGCGTGGCCGCCCTGCACACCGGGTCGATGGCGCTGGAGCTCGAGCCCGGGGCGTCGCGCCTGGTCGCCCTCCTCGAGCGGTCGCGGGACCGGCTGCTCGTCTCCTACGACCCCAACGTGCGGCTGGCCCGCCGCGGCCCGCGCGAGGCGGGGCTGGCGGCGGTCGAGCGGGTCGTCGGGCTGTCCGACGTCGTCAAGGTCAGCAGCGAGGACCTCGCCTGGCTGCTGCCGGACGTGCCGCTGGAGGACGTGCTGCGGCGCTGGCGCGGTCTGGGGCCGGCGCTCGTCGTGGTGACCGACGGCGGCGAGGGGGCGCTCGCCCTCGGGGCCGGCGCGGTGCTGCGGGTGCCGCCGGTGCCGGTCGACGTCGTCGACACCGTGGGGGCGGGCGACGCGTTCACGGCCGGCCTGCTGGCGGGACTGGACGACGCCGGCCTGCTCGACCGGGAGGCGCTGCGGGCAGCGGACGACGTCGCCCTGCGGGGGGTCCTGGACCTCCCGGCGCGGGTCGCGGCCCTGACGTGCGGCCGGGCCGGCGCGCAGCCCCCGACCCGTGCGGACCTAGAGCTCGAGCGTGGAGAGCAGGCCGGTCCCGAGGGCGCGTGAGACCGCCTCGACCCGGCTGCTGACCTCGAGCTTGGCCAGGATGTTGCGCACGTGGTTCTTCACGGTGTTCTCGCTGATGAACAGCTGCGACCCGATCTGACGGTTGCTCTTGCCGAGGCCGAGCTGGGCCAGCACCTCGAGCTCGCGGTCGGACAGCACGGGCGCCGCCACCGGAGCGCTCACGCGGTTGGCCTGCCGCCGGAACTCCTCCATGACCGCGCCGACCGCCTGCTCGGGCAGCACCGGGCGGCCGTGCGCGACGGTGCGCAGCGCGTCGGCGAACTCCTCGGCGGGGTGGTCCTTCGGCAGGTACCCGACCGCCCCGGCGCCGAAGGCCGCGACGACGTCGGCGACCTCCTCGGTGCCCGACAGGACGAGGACCTGCACGCCGGGCGCCACCGCGCGCATGGGCTCGAGCAGGGAGGCCCCGCTCTCGCCGCCCAGGTCGAGGTCGAGGACCACGAGGTCGGGCTGCAGGCTGCGGGCGAGGTCGAGCGCCGTGGCCGCGTCGGCGGCCTCGCCGACGACCTCGAGGTCGGGCTCGCCGGACAGGTGCATCGTGACGATCTGCCGCCAGAGCTGCTGGTCGTCGACCAGCAGCACACGGAACACCTGGTCGGCGTCCACGGCGACCCCTTCGACCGTCATGCGCCCAGCCTAGCCAGCACGGTCCTCGTCGTCCGCTGTCGCGGACCTGTCGGACCGCACCGCGCCGGTAGCATCAGGCAGGTGACGGAGACGGGGCAGGCACTGGGCGCGACGGCCGCCGACGCCGCCGAGCAGGCCGCCCGACGCCGCACGTTCGCCGTGATCAGCCACCCCGACGCCGGCAAGTCGACCCTCACCGAGGCGCTGGCGCTGCACGCCCGGGTCATCCAGGAGGCCGGGGCGATCCACGGCAAGGCGGGTCGCAAGAGCACCGTGTCGGACTGGATGGAGATGGAGAAGGCCCGCGGCATCTCGATCTCGTCGGCCGCCCTGCAGTTCGACTACGACGGCGCGGTCGTCAACCTCGTCGACACCCCCGGGCACGCCGACTTCTCCGAGGACACCTACCGCGTCCTGTCCGCCGTCGACAGCGCCGTGATGCTCGTCGACGCCGC
>JAODNQ010000069.1 GCA_025464695.1 Frankiales bacterium
CCGCAAGGGCGACGGCGCCCGTCGCGACGACGGCCAGACCGGCGGTGCCGGCGACCAGCACGCGGCGCGAGGGGCGGGCGGAGCGGAACCGGTCTCGGAGCACGAGGCCTCACAGGTCGTCGTCAGGGGGCGGTGGGTCGAGCGGTCCAACGAGCGCGCGACGGTTTCCGCACGGTCCGTGCAGTGTGAACCAGGTCACAGGTCGGTGTCTGCCGAACGGTCCGGGAACCCAGGTGACGGCGTCCGTAGCGTCGAGGGGTGCTCCTCGCCCTGCGCTCCCGCGACTTCCGCCTGCTGTGGCTGGGGCAGACCGTGAGCACCCTCGGCGACGGCCTGGTGCTGGTCGCCGTCGGCCTGTTCGTCACCCGGCTGACCGGCGACCCGTCCGACGTCGGCCTCGTCCTCAGCGCCTACGCCGTCCCGCTGGTGCTGCTCGTGCTGGTCGGCGGGGTGGTGGCCGACCGGCTGCCCCGGCAGACCGTGATGATCGCCAGCGACGTCGTCCGGGGGCTCCTGCACGGCACGCTCGCCCTGCTCATCGCCACCGGCGTCGTGCAGGTCTGGCACATGGTGGTGATCGGGGCGCTGTTCGGCACGGCCGACGCCTTCTTCCGCCCCGCGTACACGGGGCTGGTGCCGCAGACCGTCGCGGAGGCCGACATCCAGGGCGCGCAGGCCCTGAGCGGCGTCAGCCGGGAGCTGGCCGAGGTGCTGAGCCCGGCCCTGGCGACCGCCCTGGTCCTCACCGTGGGCGGAGCGGCGGCGTTCGCCCTGGACGCGGCGACCTTCGCCGTCTCGGCCCTGCTGCTCCTGCGGGTCTCGGCCCGACGCCGCGGCGAGGCGCAGGTGCCGGCGTCCATGGTGGTCGAGCTGCGCGAGGGGTTCACCGCGCTGCGCGAGCGGCCGTGGGTCTGGGTCGTGGTCGTCGTGTTCAGCGCCTCGCTGCTGCTCGCCCTGGCACCGTTCTTCGTCCTGGGCCCCGCGGTGTCGCGCGAGCTGTACGGCACCGACGCCGTCTACGGCCTGGCGAACGCCGCCTGGGGTGTCGGCACCGTCACCGGCGCCCTCGCCGGGTCGCGCTGGCGCCCCCGCCACCCGATGCGCGCAGCGGTGCTGTGCAGCGTCCCGTGGCCGGGCTGCATCGCGGTGTTCGCGGCCGGACCGCCGCTGCCCGTCCTGTTCGGCCTGATGGCGCTGGCGGGGCTCGGCATCGGGCTGTTCGCCGTCTGGTGGGAGACCGCCCTGGCGCAGCGGATCCCCCCGCACCTGCTGTCCCGCGTGTCCGCGTGGGACTGGATGGGCTCGCTGGCGCTGCTGCCGCTCGGCTACGTGCTGTCCGGTCCGGCCGCCGACCTGCTGGGCGGCCCGGAGGTGCTGCTCGCCGGAGGGCTGGTCGCGATGCTGGTCATGGCGCTGGCGCTGCTGTCGCGCGGCGTCCGCGACCTCGCCCGGCTCGACGACGTCCGGCTCGACGACGTCCCGGCCTGAGACGCACGACGGCCCGGTCCCCCCTCGCGGGCAGGACCGGGCCGCAGAGCCTGCGGTGCTAGACGGTCAGCGCCCGGCGACGCCGCACCGCGACGGCCGCCGCCGCGGCGAGGCCGAGGCCGAGAGCCGTCAGCGGACCGTTGCTCCCGGTGGTCGGCAGGCTGCCGACACCGGCTGCGGTCCCGCCACTCGCCGTGGTGCCGCCGGTCGACGTGCCGCCCGCGACCGCCTTCGGCGCGGTGCCGAAGGCCTGGAGCTCGGTGATGTTCACCCGGTACGCGTTGTCGCTGGCGAGGCAGTCGGCGTCGTTCAGCGGGTCGGCGTCCTTGTCGCCCTGGAAGGCGGTCTGACCGGTGCACTGGTTCGTGCGGACCACCAGCTTGAGGTGGTCGGCCTTCACCGCCTTCGGCAGCGTCACGGTGCGCAGGTTCGTCGTCGGCGCGGTCGCCCGGGGAGCGAGCACCGGGAAGTAGTCGCTCGGGCTCTTGTAGACCGTCGTGTAGGTCTTGCCGCCGTCGGTGCTGGCCTGCAGGTCGAAGGCCCGCAGACCGATCAGACGGCCCTGCACGTCCGCGGCGTCGTCGGCCTTCGCGGGCCGCCCGAGGGCGCTGACCGCGATGGACCTCACGGTGCTCGCGCCGCTGCCCGCCAGGTCGACCACCACGGAGCGCCCCGCCACCTTGGTGGTCGCCTCGGCGCCGTCGAAGCCGAGGTTGGTGCCCTCGTCCTCGTCGATGACGTCCTTGGCGCGGACGGCGCCGGGAGCGCTGACCTTCGCGCCGCGGGTCGGCGACGCGAGGTTCTGCGCCAGCGTGAGCTTCTGCGTGACCTTCTGCCCGGCCTTGGCCGTGAGGCTGAAGCGCTGGATGCCGTAGCCCGCGGCGGCGACGACGAGCTTGTGCGTGCCGGCGACGAGGGCCGTGGTCGGGCCGGCGTTCTTGCCGCCGAGCGTGGTGGCGATCGGCGTGGTGCGGGCCGAGTACGTCCCGACGAACACCTTGCCCTTGACCGGCTTGCCGGTGACGGCGTCCACCAGCGCGAAGGTGGTGGCCTGGTTCGCCGAGGCGACCGGGCTGGCGAAGCTCGGGGTCGGGTCGGTGTCCTCGGTGGTCTTGCTGGCGCTCTTGGCCCCGAGGCCGCGGGAGGCGAAGGCCGAGCCGAGGACGGCCTGGTCGCCGCTCTTGCGGAGGGTGTCCGCCGCCAGCATCGTGTTCTTGATGTCGACCATGGACGGGGTGCCGCTGGCCTGCAGGATCATCCCGTCGAACAGGTACGTCACCCAGCGCCGGTTGCCGGGGCAGCCGTCGAAGGTCGGGGCGACGGCGCCGGTCGTGGTGCGCCCGAGGGCGCAGGCAGCCTGGAGCGTGGCGTCGCTGGACGGGAACCTCGCGTCGTACTTCTTCATGAGCGCCTCGCGGACGGTCATCTGGATCGCGTTCCAGATCTCGCCGTCGGCGTGGACCTCGGGACCGGTGCTGTCGAAGCCGATCTCGCCGTAGGTCAGCGGGTTCTTGCTCGGCCGCAGGTTGTAGTCGCGGATGCCCTCGGTGCGGTTGCCCGTGGCGTAGGCGCCGAGGGCGTACGGGTCCTCGCCGCGCTTGCCGGCCAGGCCGAACGCCTGGAGGTACTCGACGGCGACGAGGTCGCTCCAGCTCTCGCCCATCGAGCCGCCCTGGTGACCGGACAGGCCGGTGTCGGGGCCGCCGACGAGGCGGTTGCTGATCGCGTGGGTGTACTCGTGCAGGAAGATCGTCGCGTCGAGGTCGCCGTCGGCGCAGGGCGCGTAGAAGCCGAGCAGCGACTGGAACAGGTACTGGTTGGTGATGCCCGGGACGCCGTCCTGCAGGGTGATCTGGTTGGCGTTGTCACGCCCGGTGACCGGGAGCCCGCCGGCCGGCGTGGTGGCCGGCTCGGCCGCGGTGATGATGCTCTGCGTGATGGCCGCGTTCTGGGCGTTGCCCAGCTCGGGGTCGGCCTGCGCACCGGGCTTGCCGAAGTTGCTCGTCTGCATCGCACCCCGCTCCTCGGTGAGGCCGAGGCGGTAGGCGAAGTCGTGGATGCGGTTGTGGCCGGTGAACAGGTTCACGATCGACGCGTCGACGTCGCCGCGGCGGGTCGGGTCGACCAGCGAGGCGGGGTCGCAGTTGCTGGTGTGCCAGGAGTCGGTGAACGCCGGGGCGTAGTCGCGGGTCGGGCTCAGCGGCGACACCGTGGGCGGCCCGGGGGTCAGCGACGTGGACAGCTGCGCGTTCGTCGTCACGGCGTTGTTGCCGAGGGTCGTGAAGGTCGGCAGACCGGTGATGCCGTCGGCGTCGTACGGCAGCGGGCTGGTGTCGTTGTAGGTGAAGATGTCGCAGGCCTTGAGGTCCTTGCTCGAGGTCTGCGAGGGGCTGCCGCTGCAGACCGTCTTGCGGTCGTCCGGGGAGGCCTTGCCCGCGACCGGCAGGGTCGGGTTCGACGGGAAGTAGTCGAACAGGGCCGGGCCCTGGACGCCGGACTGGCCGGTGAGGTCGCCGGGCAGCGACGGCAGCGCGGACAGCGAGCCGGCCGCCTGGTCGGTCGTGGCGTAGGAGCCGACGAAGGTCAGCGGGCCGAGCTGGTTCGCGTCGAACGGGCAGACCTGCGCGCTGAAGGTGTCGCTGGCCGTGCTGGGCGCCTCCAGCGTCAGCGTGGCGACCTCCGGGCTCGTGGCGTTGTCGCCGACGGTCGCCACGGACCCGTTCTTGTTGATCTTGATGGTGATGTCGTTGGCGGGGACCGCCACCGCGGCCACGACGGCCAGGGTGCGGGTCCCGGCCGGGACCGTCAGGGGGACGGGGGCGCTGCAGGCGGTGGCCGTGTAGGTGCCGGTGATCGTGCCGCCGGAGGGGGCGGCCTGGGCGGTCATGCCGACCGAGCGCATGCCGGCCGTGCTCCGGGTGCCCGCGGCGAGCGTGTCGACGGCGTCGCGCCGCAGCAGGACGTCGCCCGTCACGGCGTCGACGAAGCTGGCCACCGCGGTGGCCCGGCCGCCGGCGACGTCCTGCACGGCGGTCTCCCACACCAGCCGGGCGCCCCGGTCGGTGGTGGGCAGGGCCCGCAGGCGGGCGCGCTGCACCTGGGCCAGGCCCTTGGCGAGGACCTGCGTGAAGCCCGCGGAGTCGACCTTGCTGGTGAGGCTGAGGTCGTCGAGCGAGAGCGTGGTGAGCCCGGCGTCCTTCGCGGCCGCCAGCACGCCCTGCAGGGCGGACAGCCGCGGGGTGCGCGAGGACAGGGTGCCGAGCACGGACGCCGGGACGGCGGAGGACGTGACGCTGGCGACGCCGCCGTCGCGGACGCCGACCGTGACGAGGCCGTCCTCGGTCAGCGGGATCCCGCCGGTGCTCTGGCGGAACAGCACGGCGTGGGCCGGGCTCCCGGACAGCGGGGTGCTGCTCACCAGCGTGAGGCCGGCGACGTCGGCCGCGGACAGGCCCAGCAGGCCGGGGCGGGCCGCGAGGAAGGCACGGGCGGCCTGTGCGGGCGTGCCCGCGAGACCCTGCGCCAGCCAGCCGCCGGAGCGCACGAGGGTGCGGGGCGTGCCGTACTGGTTCCAGGAGACCTCGGTGCCGGACCCGAGGTCGGCCACCGCGCGGAGCGCGGCGGCCTGCGGGGCGAGGACCGGGCCGCGGGCGTCGCGGTCGCCCACGGCGACCTCTGCGCCCGGGAAGCCGCCGGCGTCGGGACCGACGGCCGGGCGGAGCAGGTGGGAGGACAGGGTCGGGGCCGCGGAGGCCGAGGGCAGCAGGCCCGCCGACAGGGCGCTGACGGACAGCAGCCCCGTCGTGAGCAGGAGCTGAGGACGACGACGCAAGGGACAGACTTCCGGGAGCCGGGACCGTGGACAGGGGCTCCTGCAAGCGGTCTTGACGTCCTTCGAAGCCGACCCTGCCTCCTCCTGCT
>JAODNQ010000090.1 GCA_025464695.1 Frankiales bacterium
ACCAAGGGCACCAAGGCCCGCTACTCGGTGCCCGCGGGCTTCGAGGGTGGCCAGATGCCCCTGCACATGCGCCTGCCGAAGCTCAAGGGCTTCAAGAACCGCTTCCGCGTCGAGTACCAGGTCGTGAACCTGGACCGCGTCGCGGAGCTGTTCCCCGAGGGCGGCACCATCGGCGTCGACGAGCTCGTCGCCGCCGGTGCGGTCCGCCCGAAGCAGCTCGTCAAGGTGCTCGGCGGCGGCGACCTCTCGGTCGCGCTGCAGATCACCGCGCACGGCTTCTCGGCCTCGGCCAAGGAGAAGATCGCCGCTGCCGGTGGTACCGCCACCGAGCTGTAGCCGGCGGGCCTGACCCTCGGGCAGGCCTGCACCCCGCACGTCCCGCCCGGGCCGCCGGTCCGCTGCACCCGCAGCGACCGGCGGCCCGCGCGTCTGCGGGGGGTCCGCGCGTGCCGCGGACGGGACAGGGCCGGCTGTTACAGTCGGAAGGCGCCTGGGTGCGGCCTGCGCCTGCGCGGGACCCAGCACGACAGGCCCAGCAGGACAGCCCCAGCACGCCAGCCCCAGCAGGACAGGCTCAGCACGACAGGCACCGCGATCCACCGCACGACTGGTCACGGCCCCGTACGCCGTGACCCTCCCGCACGACACCTGCACCGCCCGCCCGCCGGACCGGCCCCCGTGGCCGACCCGCCGGACCACCCGCGCCCTGCCCCTCCCCGAGCGGCAGCGGCGCCCTCGATCCCGTCCCCGCCGCACGGGGGACGGATGCCAGGAGGAGCCGTGCTCACCGCCTTCGGCCGGGCCTTCAAGACGCCCGACCTGCGCCGCAAGCTGCTCTTCACGCTCGCGATCATCGGCCTGTACCGGCTGGGCTCGGTCATCCCCGGCCCGGGCGTCGACTACGTCGCCATCCAGGGCTGCCTGAACCAGGTGGAGGGGGAGGGCCTGTACGGCCTCGTCAACCTCTTCAGCGGTGGAGCGCTGCTCCAGCTGAGCATCTTCGCGCTCGGGATCATGCCGTACATCACGGCGTCGATCATCGTGCAGCTGCTCATCGTGGTGATCCCGCGCCTGGAGACGCTGAAGGAGGAGGGGCAGTCGGGGCAGGCGAAGCTGACGCAGTACACGCGCTACCTGACCGTCGCCCTCGCGGTCCTGCAGTCCACCGGCATCATCGCGCTCGCGCGGTCAGGTCGGCTGTTCCCGACCTGCCAGGAGCCGATCATCCCGGACGACTCCCTGTTCCGCATCCTCACCCTCGTCGTCACGCTCACCGCGGGCACCGCCGTGATCATGTGGCTGGGTGAGCTGGTGACGGACCGCGGCGTCGGCAACGGCATGTCGGTCCTGATCTTCGCCTCGATCATCTCGTCGATCCCCGGCCAGGGCGCCCGCATCGCGCAGAACCCGAACGGCCCGTTCGTGCTGGTCGCGATCGCCGTGCTGGCCCTCGTCGTCATCACGCTCGTCGTCTTCGTGGAGCAGGCGCAGCGACGCATCCCCGTGCAGTACGCGAAGCGGCAGATCGGCCGCCGCATGTACGGGGGCACGAGCACCTACATCCCGCTCAAGGTGAACCAGGCCGGCGTCATCCCGGTCATCTTCGCCAGCTCCCTGCTGTACCTGCCCCAGCTGCTCAGCAACGTCTGGACGAGCAACCGCACCTTCACGCAGTTCATCAACCGCTACCTCACCAGCGGCGACCACCCGCTCTACCTGGCGCTCTACTTCGGCCTGATCGTGTTCTTCACGTACTTCTACGTGGCCATCACGTTCAACCCGGTGGAAGTCAGCGACAACATGAAGAAGTACGGCGGCTTCGTCCCCGGCATCCGCCCCGGCCGGGCCACTGCCGAGTACCTCGACTACATCCTCTCGCGCATCACGGCCTTCGGCGCCCTGTACCTCGGGCTCGTCGCCGTGCTCCCGTACCTGCTGTTCAGCTTCACCAGCACGGCCAACCAGATCCCGTTCGGCGGGACGGCGGTGCTGATCATCGTCGGCGTCGGTCTGGAGACGGTGAAGCAGGTCGAGAGCCAGCTGATGCTGCGCAACTACGAAGGCTTCCTGCGCTAGTGCGCCTCGTCCTGGTCGGGCCACCCGGAGCGGGCAAGGGGACGCAGGCCCAGTACATCGCCGAGCACGCGAGCATCCCGAAGATCTCCACGGGCGACATCTTCCGCGCCAACGTCAGCGGCGGCACCCCCCTCGGGGTGCAGGCCAAGGCGTACATGGACCGCGGTGACCTCGTCCCCGACGACGTCACCATCGCGATGGTCCGTGACCGCCTGCAGGAGCCGGACGCCCTCCAGGGCTTCCTGCTCGACGGCTTCCCGCGCACGGTGCCGCAGGCGGTCGTCCTCGACGACATCCTGCGCGAGACGGCGGACACGAAGCTCGACGTCGTGCTGGAGCTCGTGGTCGACGACGACGAGGTGATCCGCCGGCTGTCGGGTCGTCGCACCTGCCGCTCGTGCAACAAGATCTGGCACGTCGACTTCGACCCGCCCGCGGTCCCGGGCGTCTGCGACGTCGACGGCGGCGAGCTGTACCAGCGCGACGACGACCAGGCCGAGACGATCGCCAACCGGCTGAACGTGTACGCCGAGCAGACGGCTCCGCTCGTGTCCTACTACGCCGAGCGCGGCGTGCTGGTCGGCATCGACGCCACCGGCCCGGTCGACGACGTCACGCTGCGGGCGATCGACGCCCTGCGCCCGATCCGCGAGTCCTGAGGTCGCGGTGAAGCGCCGCCAGCCCCGCGGGGTGACGGTCAAGACGGCCGAGCAGGTCGCCCTCATGCGCGAGGCGGGCCTGGTGGTCGCCCGCACCCTGGAGCGGCTGGTGCCCCTGGTCGCCCCCGGGGTCACCACCCGCGAGCTCGACCGCGTCGCCGAGGAGTCGATCCGGGGCGAGCACGCGGTCCCGAGCTTCCTCGGCTACCAGGGCTTCCCGGCGTCCATCTGCGCCTCGCCCGGCGCGGCCGTGGTCCACGGCATCCCGGACGACCGGCCGCTGGTCGAGGGCGAGCTGCTCAGCATCGACTGCGGGGCGATCCTCGACGGCTGGCACGGCGACGCCGCGGTCACCGTGCCCGTGGGGGCGTGCACCGACGACGTCCTGGCGCTGTCGCGGGTGACCGAGCAGGCGCTGTGGGCGGGCATCGCGGCCTGCCGGCCGGGCGGTCACCTGTCCGACATCGGCCACGCCGTCGAGACGCTGGTGCGGCCGCACGGCTACGGCCTGCTCGAGGACTACACCGGGCACGGCATCGGCACGTCGATGCACGAGCCGCCGCACGTCCCGAACGTCGCGCCGAAGGGGCCGGGCAAGGGGATGACCCTCGTCGTCGGTCACGTGCTCGCCGTCGAGCCGATGGCGGTGGCCGGCAGCGCCGACGTCG